>CAYSLD010000008.1:0-28333 GCA_964431795.1 uncultured Bacteroides sp. | reverse complement strand
CCAATCTCAAACGAGCCTTTTATTGCACTCTGTTTGTCTACAAGCGTATAGGCACTTACTCCGTATGGCAATGTCACTGCAAAAGGAAAATATACGGTGCGAAAACTTTTGGTCTCACCGTTTTCCTCTAAAATGATGTCACCATTGCTGTCAAGATTGGCTATCTTGTCATTCTTCGGAAAGTAAAGATCAAACTTGGTTACTTCGGTGATGTACCAGTTATTGGGCTGTATCTTTTCTTTTATCGCTATTTCATCATCGGTAGCAGCTACTTTATTATCGCTGTGACGCACATCAAAATCGTGAACGTCCTCGTGCGTGTCTTCAAATATACTCACACATCCGCTATTATCCGTCCCGTATTTGTTGGTAGAGTAGAACACTACGGCATTGTCATACACAACTTTATCGTAGTATTGGTTGAATATCGAAAATATACCGGCATCTAAGACTTTTGAATTTTTCTCGATTGTCGATATTAACCTGTTATTGAGTGTATGACTCCAATACTTTGAACTATTGGCGCCTTTAATGTAGTATTTGTTTGTGCCACACTGCTCAAATTGCCAAAAAGTAGGAACCATTATTGTCTCTGTTTCCTCCTCCATATCTAAAAAGTACAAGCGTTGCGTTCCATATTCTGAATAATAGTCTTGCGTGTAATATGTCTCGGCTATTATCTTATCCTTATAAAACGGATAAGCACTTTGTATTTGATAATAGTGCCCCGCAATTGGCATATTGATAGACTCACCCACAAGTTCCGCCAATTTTGACGTTTTTTGAAAATCGCTTGACTCTTTTACTTTTTCTATCTGTTCACGCAATTTGTCAGAATCTGCAACACCGCCTATGTAGTTGCCAATTCGTTTCTCGCAATATGAGAGAATCGAATTTTTCAATGTCGTTGCATCGGTGTCTGCTGATTTCACTCTTATATTTGCTGCATCTGTTGACGATGAACCATACGAAACACTTCCGTTACTGAAAACTAAATAGTTGCTATCTTCTTGTCCTTCAGTGTCTTTAAATTGATAGAGATTGTCCTCTACGAGTGTTATGCTGTATTTACCGGCATTGTTCTCGTCTGCAACGAAGTTTATTGTATTGCTGCCATTTCCGGTTTTACCTAAATACTTTTTGTGAAGCTTATTGTATATGTAATATGCGTCATCTCCGGCTGATTTCAACGTCCAAACATACGACCATTCTTTAGCGCTTGTATGACCTATTGCATTTGCATTCGTACACCAAAGATAATATGAAGCGCCGGTTTTGGCATTGATATAAATATCTGAGTTGTCTGTGATAATGTCTGTGGCCTCTGCTTGCATAACAAGTGATGTGGCGCACAGTGCAACAAAACATGAGAAATGTTTCATTAGTGAATTTATGTAGTTCTTTTGTTATACTTAGAATTTAGTTCCAAAAGTGAAGTGGATCATATTTGTCTGCGTTGAAACTGTCTATCACGCTTGGCTCGGTCACTGCTATCACGTCTGTCATAAATATGCCCAGACCCACAAGCGTTAGTTGTCCAACACCGCTCCAATCTAGTCTTTCATCGAGCGTAAAATTCTTTTCATTATTGATTGTATGTATTGCCAATGCGCGTGCCACGTCTGCGCAATGTAGCTTTATAAGCGACATTACCTCTGCAATGTGAATCATGTAGTTTGATTGCATCGTCGCACTTCGATGATTGCTTATCGTATTATAGCATTTATCCCATTTTTGCAAGGCAAAATACAGCAATGCTTGGGTGATGCGCATCCTATCGGTATAGACATTTTCATTGCGTGGTTTATCGAAGAAAAATTCAATAACGGCAAGTGCGCCTGAATACTTGTGCTCTGATGCCAAGCTTTCAGCCCATTCGCCCCAAAAACGTGCAGCATCTTCGCCGGTGCATGCATACATATTGTCCCAAATGGATTCTAATGAGTGTTGAGCCTTCTCCGGAGCTAGTGATAAAAGCCTGTCAATAAACACATCAGATTGTGGAAATAGCTCTGCGCTAAGACTCATGTAATCGATGATTTCTTGAACTTTATCCGGCATATCGCTATATGCCACGAGCATGCCATTCAAGCGAGCCTCGGCTATCTCTTGGTCGTCGGGATACATCTCCGCGATTTTCTCTATCTCTGCAATCTTTCCGTCAATGGCAAGTTTGTGCGCCTTGATTTGTAGCGCCGGCAGATATTCCGGATCTATAGCCAATTCCATCTCGATGGCATCGCAAGCTTCTGCTTCTCTGCCTGCTGCAAAATACGATTTAGCCAACATATCCCAATACTCTACACTATATGGGCTCTCGCCAACTAGCTCCTCAAGTAATGGAATTGTTTGCTCATAATCATTATTTTCAAATGATAGGGCTGCTGTTTCAAATAGCAGTGACGGCAAAAAAATTGTCTTTGCACGTAGCCGATCAAAGTTACTGTATAGCCAATCACTGTTTTCTGTCTTGAAAGCAAAATTTACAAGCTGTATAACCTCTTCGTCTTCTAATTTTTTGCCATCTTCATTCAGCACTCCATCAAGCACCATTCGAGCTTCTTCAATTGGTATATCCGCAGCTCGATACTTTAATAAATCTGTGATGAGTGTGCCTTTATCGTGTATGTCTGACGTGAACGATGTCACTGCATTGTCATCCAACACATCGGCATAGTACACGCATCTGCGCTCCAAAAGCGCTTTGCTCTCCGGAAAGTATCGCGCTCCCCATAGCAATGCCTCGGTGCGTAGATAATCATTGCCGATATCTCCGGCATAATCAAATATTATTAGCAGTTCGTCCTCTTCAAACCATTCTCCGGCGCCACCCTTTTTTAGGGCAGCGCTGAAGCGGTCTAAGAGTTGTTGATGTTGTTCGCGATAATCGTCCATTAATTGGAACTATTATTTCTTTTGGGCCTTTTCCCAACTATCTTTCAATGCTATTGTGCGGTTAAACACTAGCTTTTCTGCTGTTGAATCATAGTCAGGTGTAAAGTAACCGATACGTTGGAATTGGAATTTGGTGCCGCGTTGTGCATGTTCTGCTACAAACGGCTCTACTTTTGCATTGCTGATTACCTTGAGTGAGTCGGGATTGAGCAACTCGCGGAAATCGTGCTCGGTATCGGCACTCGGATTTTCTACATTGAAGAGTCGGTCATACAAACGCACTTCGGCATTGATGGCATGTGCGGCTGACACCCAATGGAGTGTGCCTTTCACTTTGCGCATTGCACCTTCCGAGCCACTATGTGTGTCCGGATCGTATGTGCAATGTATCTCGGTGATATTGCCTTCTGCATCTTTTACTACATCTGTGCATTTTACAATATAGGCGCCCTTCAATCGAACCTCATTGCCCGGTGCCAAACGGAAGAATTTTTTAGGCGGATTTTCCATGAAGTCTTCGCGCTCAATGTAAATCTCGCGTGAGAACGGCATTTCGTGTGTGCCGCTACCTTCAATTTCAGGGTTGTTGTCCATCGACACCATTTCTACCTTTCCTTCCGGATAGTTGGTGATTACAACTTTCACCGGATTGATAACAGCCATCACGCGTGTGGCTATGTGATTGAGATGTTCACGCACGGCGTGCTCAAGCAAGCTCACTGAGTTGAGCGCCTCATATTTTGTGTAGCCTATAGTGTCAATAAAGTTACGCACTGATTCGGGTGTGAAACCACGACGACGCAAACCGCAAATGGTCGGCATGCGCGGATCATCCCAACCTGCTACCAAACCTTCTTTTACCAGCGCGAGAAGTTTGCGCTTACTCATCACTGTGTAGGTAATGTTCAAGCGGTTAAACTCTATCTGGCGTGGACGATATGTCTCATCGGCAAGTTCGTTGACAAAATAGTCATATAGCGGACGGTGAGGCACAAACTCTAGCGTGCAGATTGAGTGTGTTACTCCTTCAAAATAGTCACTCTGGCCGTGTGCAAAGTCATACATTGGGTACACTTTCCATTTTGTGCCTGTGCGGTGGTGCGGAGTCTTGATTATGCGATACATGATAGGATCGCGAAAGTGCATATTGTCTGACGCCATGTCTATTTTTGCACGCAACACACGCGAGCCCTCGTCAAATTCTCCTGCATTCATGCGTTGGAAAAGATCAAGATTTTCCTCTACGCTGCGGTTGCGGTACGGGCTCTCTTGTCCAGGCACTGTGGGCGAACCTTTTTGTGCTGCTATCTCTTCTGAGGTTTGATCGTCAACGTATGCTTTACCTTCTTTGATTAGGCGAATTGCCAAATCATAGAGCTGTGGAAAATAGTCTGATGCGTGATACTCACGGTCTCCCCAGTCAAATCCCAACCAATGTATGTCTTCGCGTATCGCGTCTACATATTCTGTGTCTTCTTTGACCGGATTGGTGTCGTCAAAACGCAAGTTGCATGTGCCTCCGAATTTCTCGGCAACACCAAAATCCATGCAGATTGCTTTGGCGTGTCCAATGTGCAGATAACCATTGGGCTCAGGCGGAAAACGAGTGTTCAAACGGCCTCCGTTTTTGCCTGCTTGCAAGTCGTCGAATACTATTTGTTCTACAAAATTTAAACCTTTTTTCTCGGTGTTTTCTGCTTCGTTTACTTCAGCCATATTCTCAATGTTTAATTGTTAATCAACTTTTTTTAATTCATGACCCATGCGCTCTTTTTTTGTATGCATATAAAAGCGATTGTATTTATTGGGATCAATCTCTATAGGCACATTTTCTACTACTTCTAGCCCGTAACCTTCCAACCCTATGCGTTTGATGGGGTTGTTTGTGAGCAGTCGCATTTTCTTTATGCCTAGCAAATTAAGTATTTGTGCACCTACTCCATAGTCTCGCTCATCTGCGCGATGTCCCAGGTGTAAGTTCGCTTCTACGGTGTCAAGACCTTCTTCTTGCAACTTGTAGGCCTTGATTTTATCCATCAAGCCAATGCCTCGGCCTTCTTGATTGAGATAGAGCACACATCCGCGGCCTTCGGCTTCGATCATGCGCATTGCACTATGCAATTGTTCTCCGCAATCACAACGCTTTGACGCAAAAATGTCGCCTGTCGCGCACGACGAATGTACGCGTACTAACACAGGCTGATCCGGATTGCTCTTAATGTCGCCTTTGATTATTGCAATATGCTCCAATCCGTTATTCTTTTGTCTGAACGGAATTAAACGGAAATGACCATATTCTGTGGGCATATTCACTTCTTCGCCTTGCTCAACGAGCTGCTCTTTTTCCAAACGATATTTTATCATATCGCGGATTGAAATGAGTTTTAATCCCCATTCGTCTGCTCGACGACGCAATTCCGGAAGTCTTGCCATAGTGCCGTCATCGCTCATTATCTCCATGAGCACACCTACCGGTTGCAGACCGGCCATTCTACAAAGGTCTACTGCGGCTTCGGTGTGACCTGAACGTTGCAACACTCCTTGGTCTTGTGCGTATAGAGGATTTATGTGTCCGGGACGTCCGAATGTCTCAGGTGTCGACGCCGGGTCGGCTAGAGCCCGTAGCGTAGCACATCTGTCAGCTATCGACACTCCGGTTGAACATCCTTCCAGTTTATCAACTGTGATGGTAAACGGTGTGCCTAACACTGAGGTATTGTTCATCACCTGACGCGTGAGCTCCAACTCGCGACAACGGCTTATAGGCATTGGTGCGCAAAGCACGCCACGCGCATTTTTGAGCATGAAGTTTACTTGCTCAGGTGTTATTTTCTCTGCGGCGACAATGATATCTCCTTCATTCTCGCGGTCTTCGTCATCAACCACTACCACCATTTTGCCTAATGCAAAATCAGTGATGGCTTCTTCAATAGAGTCGAGTTTAATTTTCGGTTCCATAATCTGAATCAGTTGTATCTTCTATAGCCGTTGTGTCAACGACTTCTTTTTGTTCGTTTGTCTCTTCTTCCGGCATTAGCAACTTACTGATAGTCTCGCCTATTGCCAAGATATTTGCTGCATTGCGGCCGTTTGCATCAACCGGATATTCATTCAATAAATTAATTACGTGCAAATCTCGCGAGTATGACAATGCTAATACTACATCATCAAATTCTTCACGCAAGGCTGCATTAAAGGTTCTGAAGAACGGTAGCTTATAAAATGCTATCTTGTCTCGAAGATTTATGCGCTCACGTACTTTATTATTAAAAACGCTTAATTTCGCGTTAAGTTCGCTGTTTTCCGGCACTTCCATCACAACTTCTTTAAATTCGATGTGACGCTTTTCTTTTATGTGGAATATGCGGCGGAATATGCGACGGTATGTGTCAAAGTCAAATACTGCTGAGTCTCCGATTGCTTTGTATGTGAAAAATACACCCATCGGTAGCAATATCATCGAACTAAACCATACTCCAATCCACACATCTGTTTTGCCGTCTTTTGCCATTTTAAAACCTATTTCGTCGAAAATGAAGTATATCACGAATAGTCCGACAGAGATAACCAACGGCGTGCCCAATCCGCCTTTCTTTATTATCGCTCCAAGTGGCGCACCGATAAAGAAAAATATCAAACAAGCTAATGAAAGTGTAAACTTGCGCTCTAGCTCAATGTCATGTCGACGCATTGACTTTTGTTGGTCTGTGAGCATGGCACTTTTAAATTCAAACTCCATTTGCTGACGTTTTACCTTTGCCATGGCTTGCGTGATGTACGTACGTGCCATCGACGCTGACGGCAAGCTGAACACTGAGTCAACGTTTATCTTTTCGTGTTTTTTCTTAATAGTTTTCGGAGCTTTGCCGGTCTCTATAATTCGCCCGTTTTCGGCTTTTGTAGAGTGGTAGGGCACTCCCATATACGATGTAGTCTTCAGCTCTGTGCCAAAGATATGACCTATACTGTCAACTTTTTGCTGTATTGAGTCTATAGCCACACGTAGCTCACTGATGTTTTTACCTACATATTGCGCACGCATGCCACTTTCATCAAGACGATTGAAGTTGGCATCAAAGGCTATATACACTTGTTTGTCATTGAAACTTTCGCGACGGAATGGCAAATAGCTGCTTTTGCCCACTCCCAATGAATTGTCATTTAGATTTTCAAACAGCTCTCCTTTGTAGAGGTGTAGAAATAAGTGACTTTTATCTTCGGTGAAACTCATTTTTCCCGAGTCTGCCAATATGATGCGCGCGTTGTCTATACCACGGGTAACATCGTAAATAATCATCTCGGTGAGCATTCCGGTTTCTCTATTCTTTTGCTCCACATATAGGTTCATCCCCGGTATTTGGTCATAAAACGACTTCTCCGGAATTTCAACCTCCGGGCTCTTCTGTCGCATACTAAAGAGGAGCGTGTACATTTTTGTCTGCACAATCGGCAACACTCGGTCTTGAAAGAAGAACGCGCCTATAGCCACTAATACCATAAAGATGATGAGCGAGCGCATGATGCGAATCAATGAGATGCCTGCTGCTTTCATCGCTGTGAGCTCAAACGATTCACCCAAATTGCCAAACGTCATCAAACTCGCCAAAAGCACTGCCAACGGCAGAGCACGGGGCACCATTGTGAGCGCTGCATATCCGAACAGCTCGGCGACTACACTAAAACTCAGTCCTTTACCCACCAAGTCATTAATGAATTTCCATAAGAACTGCATCATCAATATGAAAAGGCAGATGAAAAACGTCATCATTAACACCGGAATAAACCGCTGCAGCATGAATACATGTAGTCGTTTTACTATTACCATTGTTTAATGTTTAGTCACTTTTTAACGCGCAAAGATACTAAAAAAAATCATATCCATCGCTATATTTCGCAACTTTGATGCTCTCCTTAAATTAAATTTTTCAAATTATTTTGTTTGAAAAATAATACTTCATAACTTTGCAGCATCTTGCTTAACTCAAACCAAATAACTAACAAGCAAAACTATGTCATTTATCAAACGCTCTGATGTCAAAGATTATGCTTACATTGTGATTGGCATGATTATATATGCTATTGGCTTTACTATCTTCATCTTGCCGCATAAAGTTATAATCGGTGGTATGGCCGGTTTCAGCTCTTTGGTGTTTTATGCCAGCGGAGAGCGCATCCCCGTGTCTGTGACAATGTATGGCGTTAATATCATATTGCTTTTGTGTGGCTTTAAAATGTTAGGCCGACAATTTGTGGTCCGCACAATTTTCGGCGCAACTTTGCTGTCATTGCTTATTGGTTGCATCGAAGGCTATTTCACTTCACATCCCCCGTTGATTTCAGATATGACAATGAGCGTTATTATGGGCTCAATGTTGTGC
Source organism: uncultured Bacteroides sp. (assembly GCA_964431795.1). GTDB lineage: Bacteria > Bacteroidota > Bacteroidia > Bacteroidales > Muribaculaceae > CAG-873. The sequence continues at coordinate 20,060 of CAYSLD010000008.1, read as the reverse complement.
GGCGTTGGCATAGGTACTTATTATAGCCATCATGGTACTGCCGGCGGCACTGATATCATTGCTGCTATTATGAATAAAATCAGCAGGATGAGCGTGGGACGTGTGATGATGATTGTTGACATGACTATTGTGGCTTGCTCATTCTTGTTGCCTTATGACGGAGACATTGAATCGCGCATTCAAGTGCGCACGCAAGTCATAATTTATGGCTGGCTGGCAATATTCATGTATTCATATATCACTGATAAATTCCTTGCCTCAGGTCGTCAAACCATACAGTTCATAATCCTTTCAGATAATTGGGAGAAAATTGCTCATCGTATCACTCACGAAACAGGTCGCGGTGTTACTACTTGGAAGGCAACCGGATACTGGACCGGCACTGACAGAGTGCTTATGATGGTTTGGGCTCGTCGCTATGATATGCTTGCTATATATCAAATAGTTAATGAGGAGGACGAACATGCTTACATCACTAACTCTCCTGTGAAAAGTGTGTTTGGTAACGGTTTTGACATCCTTATAACTCATAAACACGACGAGCAAAAGAAATAATAGTGAGTTAAAATAGGTTAATTATTGGCTTTCTGTGCTGATAATGTAGTAATTTTATGGTGTAAATGGCACATAGTGCCAAACCATAATAATAAGCCAATGAAACTCACCCTTCACATCTGCTATCACACAAAATGGGGCGAATCCCTGTTTGTAACCGGAAATATACCTCAACTTGGCTCTAATAATGTTAGTGCCGCGCAGCCTATGCGCTGTGACAATTCGCAATATTGGTCTCTATCTATTGACTTGCCCGAAGATATCTGCGATTTTGAGTATTCTTATTTTGTAAAAAATAATGATGGCTCTCTAAAAAGAGAGTGGGGCACTCCTCACCGTTTCTCTCGTGGAGTAGCTATTGATAATTCTCTGATTGTTGATTTCTGGCAAGATATACCAGAGGACAAACCGCTCTATTCATCTGCATTTGTTGACTGTATCAATAGACGACAAAAAGACGGTAAACCTGAACTTCCGCACAGAGGGACTGTTACATTTCATGTGTTTGCTCCTTCAGTAAAACCAAATGAAGTGTTGGCATTATTAGGCGAAACCTCTCAACTTGGCAATTGGAACCCACAAAATGCAGCAATTCTTAACGACTGCAATTTCCCGGAGTGGTCGATATCTCTTGATTGGCGCGCTTTGCCGCAAGGCTCTCAATATAAATTTGCTATACTCGACAAATCTACACGTGAAGTTATTGCCTGGGAAGACTCTGAAAATCATGTTATGCCTTTCACCCCAATCATTGACGGAGCAACATATATTTCCATGCGCATTAACACTACACAACCTAAGTGGCGTGGCGCAGGCGTTGCGATACCTGTATTTTCTTTGCGCAGTGACGAGGATTTCGGCGTTGGCGATTTCTACGATTTGAAAAAAATGATTGACTGGGCTGTGCAAACCGGCCAATCATTTGTGCAAGTGCTCCCAATTAACGATACAACAATGTCTCATACGTGGACTGATTCGTATCCGTATAACGCAAATTCTACCTTTGCGCTACATCCCATGTATTTGCGCTTGCAAGAACTGGGTACGCTTAATGATAAAAAAAGACAAAAGTATTTTGACCAACTTGGCGCGAAACTTAACCTATACAAGAAAATAGACTATGAGCAAGTGACCGAGGGTAAAATACAATTCTTTAAGGAAATATATGCCCAAGAGGGCGATAAAACACTCGAGTCTGATCAATTCAAAAGCTTTTTTGCCCGCAATGAGCATTGGCTGAAACCTTATGCCGCATATTGCGTGCTCCGCGATAAATTCAAAACCCCTGAGTTCTCGAAATGGGGTCAGTTCGCTACTTATGATAAAGCTAAAATTGACGAATTTATTTCAAAAAATCAATATGATATTGGATATGTCTATTATCTGCAATTTCATCTTGATAAACAATTGTGTCATGTGCGCGACTATGCCCGCTCTCAAGGTGTAGCTATTAAAGGCGATATCCCAATTGGCATTTCTCGCACAAGTGTTGACGCTTGGACCCACCCTCGTTTGTTTTATATGGACTGTCAAGCCGGAGCTCCTCCCGATGATTTTGCAGTTTTAGGCCAAAACTGGGGCTTCCCAACTTATAATTGGTCTGAAATGGCAAAGGACGGTTTCGCTTGGTGGAAGGCTCGTTTTTGCAAAATGAGCGAATATTTTGACGCATATCGAATAGATCATGTGCTCGGCTTTTTCCGTATTTGGCAAATCCCTATGGATGCTGTTCATGGCCTGCTTGGATATTTCAACCCGGCTCTGCCGTTCTCAGTTGATGAACTCAAAGAAAGATATAGCTTTGAGATAAAGCATGAACTCTACACCAAGCCCTATATTACTGATGAAATTTTAGCCGAACTGTTTGGCGATTGCGCAACGGAAGCGAAAAGCAAATATCTCACAAAATTGCATGATGGCAGATATCAACTTAAAACCGCGTACAACTCTCAGCGCAAAATAGTTGACTACTTTGCCAAACGAGCGCATACCGCTGCATCCGACAAGATGCGCGATACCCTTATGCTCCTGCTTGATGAAGTGCTATTTATTGAAGATGCCGAGCACCCGAATATGTATCATCCGCGCATTTCTGCGCAGCTAAGTCATGTATATAAAGCGCTTAACGATGGCGACCGTTATAACTTTGACCGACTGTATGAAGACTTTTTCTATCATCGTCATAATGATTTCTGGCGCGAAAAAGCTATGGAAAAACTTCCTCCGCTTATCGATGCAACCGGTATGCTGGTATGCGCTGAAGATTTGGGCATGATCCCCGCATGTGTGTCATCTGTGATGAATAACCTAAAAATTTTATCGCTCGAAATACAACGAATGCCAAAGGGCTTTGTTGAGTTTGGCGACACTGCCGCTTATCCTTATTTGTCAGTGTGCACAACATCAACACACGATATGGGTGGCATACGACTTTGGTGGGAGGAAAATCACGATGCCATGCAGCGATACTATAACGATATATTGCATAAAGACGGTGTCGCTCCATATTTCTGCGAGCCCGGTATATGTAACAGTATAGTAAAACAACATCTCAATTCTCCGGCAATGCTGTGTATTTTGCCTTTACAAGACTATTTGTCAATAGATGGCAACTTGCGCCGCGACAATGCTGCTGAAGAACAGATAAACAATCCGGCTAATTCTCGTCACTATTGGCGCTATCGCATGCATCTAACATTAGAACAATTACTGAATGCGCATCGTTACAATGTTGAACTTAAAGAAATGATTGTAAAATCAGGTAGATGAATCTCTTATGGATGAATTAGATAAAGTAGTTAGCGCTGACGAATTAATAGCTGCTGAGCGTGCCGAACGATATAAACGTCAATTAGAGCGACCGGATGTCTTTCCGGCTGCTGCTAATTGGCAATACATCATTGATAATCGTATGGCTGTCATTGGCCGTGAATTGTATCGTAAATATCTTGTGTCGTGGCTCACTCCGGCAAGTGAACGTTGTGATTATCATGAATTAGCCTTGCAAAGATTTGCAGAATATCTTAGCGCTATTGATCGCGAGGTGGCTGTTGATGTTGTGTACTCTGATATAACCTCAGCTCCTGAAGCTACAAAGGGCCTTATTGCCGATTGCCGATTGTTTGATGCCAAACGCTTGTATGAAATTTTGCACGATGGCGACACTGCATTTGCTGTCGATTGTTTGGATACTTTTCAACCTTCTTATTCTGCTGATGACTTGCACAATATGCAACGTCTCGTTCTCGCTATTGACAATTTAGAGCCACTTGGCGAAATGCGTGAAACTCGCTCAATTTTCGGCCGCGATACAAAATATGTATGCCCCGATGGACACACAAATAGCGCACAACAAGAGTTCTGCGCTACCTGTGGGTTGAATATAAAAGGTTTTAATGCTGAACAAGTTGCTGCGATTCGCGATTTCCGTTCGCGCACCTCAACTTTGTCAACGTTATTGCAATCTAAACCAATATCCTAAAGATATTTGGAGGTTCATGCCGCGTGAAGCATCGAATGTATCAGCTTTTGTCGCTGAAAAAATATTGCCAAGACCGTAATAAAAGCGCGCTTCTACGTCTATAGAGTGACGCGGCGTTAAATAAAATTCACTGCCAAGGCCAACTGCAATGCCATAGTCTAGCTTATTTTTTACAGGCATTGTCAATTGCTCTACCTCTCGAGTGCTTGGTATGCCGGCTGCAGATGTGTTTGTGTAATCAAAGTTTGCTGTCGTCGACTCTGATAACATCGCTGAAAATTGAGGACCCATATTGACAAAAAACTTAGACCGATCTGAGCCAAAATAGATGTGGGTCATTATCGGCAATTCTATATATGTCAATTTGCGCGAATAGCTCAATTCGGGGTTGTCCTTGAAGTTCTCTTTCCATCCGCGTTGATCAACGTTGAGCTCTCCGATGATTCCAAATACTTTCTCTTCTGCGTAGCGAGCTCGCACACCAAATAGCGCACCATTTTCCCATTTCTGTGCTACTGACGGCGAAAATGACATTTGCGACATTGACATGCCTCCTTTCGCTCCAATCGAAATATGTGGCTTATAGTGTGTCTCACCATTCGCATTGACGGCTGTCAGCGCAATTGATGCGATAACTATATATAATACTTTTTTTAAATTCATAATACCAATGTTTCAACGTATGTGCCGGGCCTGAATCGAACAATGTATACTGATTCATTTACCAACCCGGTTGAGTTGCCTTCATGCTTAAAATTAAATGTTATTTGAGCACCCTGCCATGAACAATTCGCATTATTTGAAAAATCACCGTTGTTGTGCGATAAAGCATTAAACACATAGCAACCGGTGTCAAATCCCAACGCTGCTTGTGAAGGAACTCCGTCTGCCGGAGATTTTCCATACCAACGTTTAAATGCACTATCGATGCCACTCATCTCCGGTGACGATTGGTCAGCGTAAAATCGTGAATAGATGGTTGTGTCTATTTTGTGAAGCATCTCAAGTGCATCACTGCGAAATGTTGTCCACTCCGGATAGCCAAACAAGCGAACATCACCTCCGTTATTATTCATGCTCTCTTTAAATTTGAGCACGCCGGGAGCATATTTGTGAAAATCATTAAGCGCTCCAGATGTTGAGATTACTGCATAATGCTGATTGGGTAGTGGCTCGCCAATTTGATCGGTAATTGTAGAAAGGCTCAAATTTCCGGAGTATTGTATTGTTAGCGCTGTTATGCCTTTTGCCGATAATTTGCGCGTGAGTTGGTCAACGAAACTTTGCTTGTCTTGCTTCCCTGTCGTGCTGTTGAGTATGACCGGTATTGTTGTTGGGTCGTCACTTATAGCTTCAACAAACGCATTTATTGCTTGCTCATACAGCCTGTCTGTTGTTGTGTTTGTTTGCAAAACGTATGCATTGTTTTGATAACTTGTATCTTTAACAACAAAGTTGTTGAGCACGTAGACATTGTTCTTATTGCCAAAATTGGCTATTGCTTGCAATTGGTCTTGGCTGCTTGGCGCAATAATGAGCGAAGCTTCTTTTAACCGAGCGTTTGTGTTAAGTATATTGTTTACATGATCCAAACTGCCTTTGGTATCGTATGTCAAAATCTCAACCTGCTGATTTGCATTTGAAAGTGAGTCGGCAGCTATCAAAAAACCTTTATAAAAATCGGTGACTTGGTTTGTCGCTTTTGTCATTTTTTCGTCATCAAGCATGAACGGCAACATCACTGCTATCGTGTATTTTCGTGGCTCAGTGATTGCTGCACTTTCTGCTACATCAACGCTGTCTGTATCTGCATCCTCAGCCATTGATGGCGAAATCAAAACGGGCGTACCCTTGTCTACCGGAGTTAATCTGTTGTCAATTTCAGGACCTTGAATCGGCTCATATGTTTTGCTCTCGGCTGTGCCTTTTGAAATAATAAGACGAGAACCGGTTTTTACACCGTTTTTTGCTGATGGATTTAGCGCAATGATATCTTCTACTGAAACACCATAAAAATGACTGATACCATAAAGTGTCTCTCCTTTTTGCACAATATGAGTCACGGTTGCGTCTGCTGTATCAGCCGACGAATCGCTCAGCGCCTTAAATTCTCCAACCGGGAAATAAAGCACCTGTCCTTCCTTCACACCGTCAGTGGCGGCAGGATTGTATTTTATGATATCGTCACGGCTCACGCCAAGTTTGTTGGCTACACCATAAACAGTCTCGCTTTTACCTACCTTATAGTAATAGCAACTTTTCCCATTTACTTTTTTTGTCGGTAAGTCTAGCGCAAAAGCACCAACACACGCTGACATCAAAACTACAGCCGGTGCTACTATTTGCATACGTTTGAACAAATTCATAGTCTTTCGTATTGTTTTCAACCTACAAAGGTACTAACATTAAATTATATTTATAGCAATATTCAATAATATTTTTATTACTGTGATAATTTTTTGCTATTTCAGAAACTTTGTGTAATTTTGCGCTATAAATTTTGCCTCAGGGGTGCTGAGTTTTACTCGGCTGAGATGATACCCTTTGAACCTATGGCGGGTAATGCCGTCCGGGGAGAGAGAACATAATACATATATCTTAATTTATACGGCTTGAGTCCCGTAATCTTCCGATATACCGTTATACCATCATCTTCATTTCCTTGTAGGCGCAAACAAGCGTTTTATGCACGAATTTGAAGATTTAAAACTTAAAACTTATAAAACAGTTCTTTCTATCGCCGGTTCTGATAGCATTGGCGGTGCCGGAGTGCAGGCTGATATTAAAACTTGCACTGCTCACGGTGTGTATGCTATGACAGCAATTACTGCCGTTACTGCCCAAAATACCATGGGTGTGAACTGCTATGAACCGGTTAGCGAAAAACTTTTTAGAGCTCAACTCGATGCGGTGATTGCCGATGTGCGTCCTGATGCCATAAAAATAGGCATGGTTCCAAATGCACAAATCGTGAAATTTATTGCTGATTTCATCAAATGCCATGAGTTGAAAAATGTGGTGCTCGATCCGGTCTCTGTGTCAACATCCGGCCATGCGCTATCTGCTGATTCGGCTCCTCATGCGATGGCTAAATATTTATTTCCATTGGCCACTATCGTAACTCCTAATATACCTGAAGCCGAATTTTTTGCCTCTGAACCACTGTCAGTAGAGCATATACAACGTTTTGGAAAACAACTCATGGAGCAATATACTATCAACTCTTTACTGTTGAAAGGAGGACATCTTTTGAGCAATGATTGCGAAGATAGATTGTTTTACGGCGATAAAGTATATGAGTTTAAGCATGAAAGAATTGATACAGTTAACACTCATGGCACCGGATGCTCGTTGTCATCAGCTATTGCTTCAAATCTCGCATTAGGCCTTGATATTGTTTCTGCTGTAGCTCAAGCTACAAATTGGATTGCTGCAGCCATCGCTGCCGGTGCCGATTATCAGTTTGGTCATGGCCATGGACCGATAAATCACATGTATAACATAAACAAAAAATAATATGCAAGTTAAAATCAATGGAGTTGAAACATCCGTTAATGACAACACAACAGTTGCTGATTTGGCTCAAATAAACAATTTGGGCCAAACCGGAACAGCAATTGCTGTTAACAATGCGCTTGTGCGTCGTGCTGTTTGGCAATCAACTCCGCTCAAAGATGGTGATGATATTGTGATTATAAAAGCTGCTTATGGAGGCTGATTTCAAAATAATAGTCATCACACCTGAAAATATTGTGCCTGATGAGGCATTGCGGATTGCAATGATGCTCCAATCAGGTGCTGTGTGGCGAGTGCATATCCGTCATCCTCGTGCGCAGATTGATGATGTCGATGGCGTATTATCTCAATTGCCCAAACAATTGTACAATCGCATAGCTTTGCACGATTTCTATGAATTGGCTGATAAATATCCCGGCGTAGGAGTACATCTCAACGCTCGCAATATTGGCGTGAGCATTCCGAAAAACGTACTTGTATCAAAAAGTTGTCATTCAATAGCTGAAGTGTGTCAATCACAGTGTGACTATGTTACACTTTCGCCTGTCTTTGACTCTATTTCCAAAATCGGATATCGCTCTGCGTTTGACTTGAATGATGAACGTTTGCATGCATCACTAAATGTCAAGCCGGTTTTTGCATTGGGCGGTGTGAAGCCTGAATATTTCAGGCAACTCAAATCTGCCGGTTTTGCCGGCGCTGCTATGCTTGGCTACGTTTGGTGCGAAGATAAAAATGAATTTGAAAACCGTATAAAAACAATTAGCAAATATGCTGCAATTCATAACTAATTCAAGCTCTGTCAGCGGTACGATAAAGCAAGCGTTGCAAGCTTTAAACGGTGGCTGTCGCTGGGTGCAAGTGCGCATGAAAGATGCTGATGATAATGACGTGATGCAAGCTGTATCAGCATTATTGCCGCGATTTAATGCCGAAAACGCTAAGTTGCTCATTGACGATAGAGTGCAGTTGGTGGCTAAGCTTGGAGCTCATGGCGTGCACTTAGGTCAGGATGATATGTCTCCATCTGAAGCACGTGAGATTCTTGGACCAAATAGCATTATCGGCTATACAGTTAATAATATTGAGCATGCTCGTAATGCTTTGTCGTTACCCATCGATTATATAGGTATGGGCCCTTGGCGATTTACAACAACCAAAAAAAAACTAGCTCCGGTGCTTGGCGCTGACGGTATAAATGAACTTATAAATTTCTTGCGCGAAAATAACAAAAATATACCCGTTGTCGCTATTGGCGGTATAACAGTTGATGATGTCGCTGAGGTCTTGTTAACCGGAGCCTCAGGTGTAGCTATTAGCGGTGAAATCGCAAATTCTGCGAACCCCGAACGGCAAACGAAACTTTTTATTGAAACTCTAAATAAATATACAAAAAATGGAAAATGATATCCTTAAAATTGGCGATCGCCAATTCTCTTCACGTCTGTTTGTGGGTACAGGCAAATTTGCCTCACCCGACACAATGCTCCAAGCTGTGCTCGCTTCTGAATCACAGATGATTACTGTGGCAATGAAGAGAGTGAATATGATGAACGAAGCTACTGATGATATGCTAACTCATATTAACCGTGAAAATGTGCAATTATTGCCTAATACTTCGGGCGTTAGAGATGCTCGCGAAGCTGTTTTGGCTGCCCAAATGAGTCGCGAAATTTTTGGCACTCCTTTCATAAAATTGGAAATACACCCTGACCCTAAATATCTCATGCCCGATCCCGTTGAAACGCTAAAGGCGACTGAACAGTTGGCTAAAGATGGATTTATCGTATTGCCATACATTCAAGCCGACCCGGTGCTTTGCAAACGACTTGAAGACGTAGGCGCTGCTGCAGTGATGCCGTTAGGTGCACCAATTGGCACAAATAAAGGCCTCCTCACTCATGACTTCCTCGAAATTATCATTGAGCAAAGTAAGGTCCCTGTGATTGTTGATGCAGGTTTAGGCGTTCCCTCTCATGCTGCCGCTGCTATGGAAATGGGTGCCGATGCTGTATTGGTAAATACGGCGATTGCAATTGCCCAAAATCCGGTAGAAATGGCTAAAGCTTTTAAATTAGCAGTTATTGCAGGCCGCACTGCTCGACTTGCCGGTCAAGGCGCAGTTTATAAACGCGCTCAATCATCGAGTCCGCTAACCGCTTTCCTTAACGAATAAAACTTGAACTTAATGAAAATAGAAAATATTGACGTTTCGTCTTATCCAAATTCTGAAAAAATATATGTTGATGGAAAATTACACAACATACGTGTTGGTATGCGCCGAATCAACTTATATCCAACAGTCAAAATTGAAAATGGCAAACGTATAGAAACTCCAAATGACCCAGTTGTTGTTTATGATACGAGTGGCGCATTTACTGATGCTTCATTCAAACACGATGTGAACAAAGGGCTGCCGCGATTGCGCGAACAGTGGATTATTGCTCGTAATGACACAAAAGAACTGGCTGAAATTACAAGCGAATATGGCCGACAGCGTTTGGCTGATAAATCGCTCGATGCAATACGCTTTGAAAACCTTAAGGCTCCACGTGTAGCTATTGATGGCGCTTGCGTCACACAGATGCACTATGCACGCAAAGGTATTATCACTCCCGAAATGGAATATGTGGCAATTCGCGAAAACCTCGATAATGAGGCTCGTGGCATTAAAAGCTATATCACTCCTGAATTTGTTCGCAGTGAAATTGCAGCAGGACGTGCTATTATCCCGGCTAATATTAATCACCCGGAGGCTGAACCGGTTATTATTGGCCGAAATTTCGCTGTAAAGATTAATACAAATATCGGAAACTCAGCACTATCTTCAGGCATTGAAGAAGAGGTTTCAAAGGCTATATGGAGCTGCTACTGGGGCGGCGATACTTTAATGGACTTGTCTACCGGCGACAATATTCATGAAACCCGCGAATGGATTGTGCGAAATTGCCCGGTCCCGGTTGGCACTGTGCCTATTTACCAAGCATTAGAAAAGGTTAATGGTAAAGTCTCTGAACTCACCTGGGAAATCTATCGTGATACCCTGATTGAGCAAGCCGAACAAGGCGTTGACTATTTTACCATTCATGCCGGTGCGCTGCTTGCTCATGCTCCTTTAATTGCTAAACGAATGACGGGTTGCGTGTCGCGCGGAGGCTCTATCATGGTTGAGTGGGCCGTATCTCATAAGTGCGAAAGTTTCCTATATACTCACTTCGACGAAATTTGTGAAATACTTGCCAAATACGATGTCGCCATTTCATTAGGTGACGGTATGCGCCCGGGCTCAACTTACGATGCCAATGACGAGGCTCAATTTCTTGAACTTGATGTGCTCGGCGAATTAACATTACGCGCTTGGGCTCACGATGTGCAAGTGATGATTGAAGGCCCCGGACATGTGCCTATGCACAAGATTAAAGAGAATATGGATAGAGAATTAATTAAATGTCATGAAGCTCCATTCTACACTCTTGGCCCGCTAACCACTGATATTGCTCCCGGATATGATCATATCACTTCTGCTATCGGTGGAGCCAACATCGCTGCTATGGGCGCTGCGATGCTTTGCTATGTGACACCCAAAGAACACCTTTCTTTGCCTGACCTTCATGATGTGCGCGAAGGTGTGATTACATACAAAATAGCCGCTCATGCTGCCGACTTGGCAAAACAGCTTCCCGGTGCCAATGTGCGCGATAATGCACTCTCAAAAGCACGATACGAATTTAGATGGAAGGACCAATTTAATTTATCACTCGACCCTGCAAAAGCTCAAGAATATTATATGGCTTCACGTCATAATTCTGTTGGCGCCGACGAGCATTTTTGCACTATGTGTGGCCCTAATTTCTGCGCCATGCGAATCTCTCAAAATGTAAACGAAAAATGCAAACAAATCTAAGCTTATATAAAGACCCGGATGACCGTACCGGTTTTGCTGATGTGATTGACCAATATGATTGGGATGAAACTTCAGCTCAAATTATGCAAACTACTGCTGTTGATGTAGAACGCGTGCTGGCAGTTGCAACACGTAATGAACGTCAGCTCACTCCCGAAGAATTTATGGTGCTAATTTCACCTGCTGCCGCTCAATATATTGAAGATATGGCAGTTTTGAGCCGTCGCTTCACACAAGAAAAATTTGGCAATACGATTTCTATGTACATCCCCATGTACGTGTCGAATGCTTGTGCTAATGCTTGCGTATATTGCGGCTTTAATCATGCAAATAAAATGGAACGCAAAATTCTGAACATGCATGAGATTGATGCCGAATGTCGCGCCATAAAACAACTCGCTCCATTCGAAAACCTACTTCTGGTTAGTGGCGAATTCCCGTCGCTGTGTGGCACGGACTATTTCGTTGATGTGTTGCGCACTTGCCGCCCTCATTTCCACAATCTTACAATTGAAGTGCAACCTATGCGTACTGCTCAGTATAAACGCTTGGTTGAAGAAGGCCTCAATGGTGTGGTATGCTTCCAAGAAACATATCATCGCGAGAGATATAAAGAGTATCATCCGCGTGGCATGAAGTCTATCTTTGAATGGCGCTTGAACGGATTTGATCGTATGGGACGTGCCGGTGTGCATAAGATTGGATTGGGCGTGCTAATCGGCTTGGAAGATTGGCGTACAGACTTGACTATGTTGGCGCGTCATTTACGCTACTTGCAAAAAAATTATTGGCGTACTCGTTATAGCGTTAATTTCCCGCGTATGTGCCCTTCTGAAAGCGGATTTCAACCTAAAGTCGTAATAACTGATAAAGAATTAGCCCAATTGACATTCGCATTCCGTATTTTTGACCACGAAATTGATATTTCTTATTCAACGCGCGAAAAACAGTCGTTCCGCGACAATATGATGTCGCTCGGCGTTACGTCTTTGAGCGCCGGCAGTAAAACAGAGCCCGGCGGATATGTAAGCTCTCCTGATGCCCTTGAACAATTTACCATCACAGATGGTCGCACCCCGGCTGAAGTTAGTAAAAGCATATATAATCATGGTTATGAACCGGTTTGGAAGGACTGGGATGCAGTCTTTGATAAAGTATGATTAACGAGCTAAACAGCGAACAAAAACGTCGTTATAGTCGCACGATAACTCTATCTGAAATAGGAGAAACCGGCCAAGCTGCAATTTGTGCCGGCTCCGTTCTCCTTATAGGTGCCGGTGCCCTTGGCTCGGTTGCTGCAATGTATCTTGCAGCAGCTGGGGTGGGGCACATCGGTATTGCCGACTTTGATACTGTTGATATAACCAATTTACAGCGTCAGATTGCCTACACTGAAGCGTCAGCCGGTAAGTCAAAAGTTGATGAGTTGGCGAGCCGTTTGCGCGAACAAAACTCTACAATCAGCGTTACTACTTACAACAAATTAATCACACCTAAAAATGCTGCCGAAATATTTGCTGATTATGACGTAATTGTTGAAGGATCTGATAATCCGTCAACAAAACACATGACAGCAAAAATATGTAGTGCTCTGTCAAAGCCTTGTGTGATTGGCGGCATTTCTCGTTGGTCAGGCCAAGTGATGACTGTGATGCCCGGAGATTGTTCGTATAACGATATCTTTGGCGAAAATCCATCTTGCTCGGCCTTTGCTCCATGTAGTGCTGCGGGTGTGATTGGACCACTGCCCGGTGTTGTGGGCTCAATACAAGCAATCGAAGCGCTTAAACTGCTTGCAAATGTTGGCAAAACACTGAAAAATAGATTATTGATAATTGATGCTTTGACTTTCGATGTAAAACAATTCGCTCTTTGATATAACGTTTTTAACTATTTATAAGGGTTTTACCCTCGAGTAAATATCCTGATTTTTTGGTTAATATTATATTTATTACTAATTTTGCAGACTGAAAATTTATCTGCCAATGTTTGTGGCTTGTATTTTTTCATAACAAGAATTTATCCAAAATATTAACATAGAAATTAACTTTCAATTATGAACGTTACACTCAACAAAACTACCGACGTGCTTGGTAAAATCACTGTTAATGTGGTTGAAGGCGACTATGCTGACAAAGTGAAAGCAGAACTTAAAAAAATTGGTCAAACCCACCGTATCCCCGGTTTCCGTCAAGGCCATGTTCCTGCAGAGCAACTTCGTCGTCGTTTTGGCAAACAAGTGAAAAGCGATGTTCTAAACCATGAAGTTTATAACGCTGTTATAGACTACATCCGCGAAAACAAACTCAACGTACTTGGTGAGCCTCTCCCCGCTGAAGTTAAAGAAATAAATCTTGACGACGCTGAATATACTTTCGAATTCGAAATCGGTATCGCTCCCAACATCGAGGTTGCTCTCAATAAAGAAGTAAATCTTCCCTACTACGAAATTGAAGTTTCTAAAGAAATGATCGACGAACAAGACGCTAGCATGCGTGAACGTTTCGGCGCTCAAGTCCCCGGTGAAGAAGTTGACGAAAAAGCCCTCGTAAAAGGTACTATCATGCAACTCAACGAAGATGGCACTGTTAACGAAAACGAAGGCGCTATCCAAGTGCTCAACGGCATCGTTGCTCCCATGTACTTCAAATCTAAAGACGAAGCTGCTAAATTCATCGGTAAAAAAGTGAACGATAAAGTAGTATTCAACCCTTACAACACTTGCGAAGGTAATGCTGCTGAAATCGCTTCTATGCTCAATATCGACAAAGATATCGCTGCTGACATCAAGGGTGACTTCGAATTTGCTATCGCTGAAATTATCGTTGTAAAACCCGCTGAACACGATCAAGAATTCTTCGATAACGTATTCGGTAAAGACAAAGTGCATAACGACGAAGAATATGAAAAAGCTGTTAGCGAAATGATCTCTTCTTCACTCGCTGCAAATAGCGAAATGTTCTTCAACAACGAAGCTCAAAAATTCCTCGTTGAAAAATATGGCGAAATGACTCTTCCTGTTGAGTTCCTCAAAAAATGGTTGGTTGCTCGCAACGAAGAACTTACTGCCGATAACATCGACAAAGAATTTGAAGATATGCTCCCCTCTCTCAAATGGCAACTCATCAAAGAACGTGTTGCTCAACTCCTCGAAGTTAAATTCGGTGAGGAAGATGTTCTCAACCACGCTAAAGCTATTGCTCAACGTCAATTCGCTCAATATGGCATCACTAACATGGACGATGAAACTATCACTAGCACTGCTAAACGCATCCTCAGCGATAAAAACTACCGTTCACAACTCGTTGAGCAAGTTGGTGATATCAAATTGTTCTCTGCTATCCGCGAAGCTGTGACTGTAGAAAACAAAAAAGTATCGCTCGACGAATTCAAAGCTCTTATCCAAGCTTAAGACAAATCTCTAAATAATTCCTAAATCACGCGAAAGCGCATCCGTCACTCGGGTGCGCTTTCGATGTTTTATATGCAAAATTAAAAGTGCGCTAAGCATCGCAAACGATACTTAGCGCACTTTGTGGTCGCTGTGTCATAGGTTAAAAGTGCGATGTGCCGTCAAAGCAGTGTGTACATATACGGCATTTGGGTAAGCCGATTGTACGCACAACAGTCTCAATGGGCGCAAATTTCAGTGAATCAAGATTCAAATCTTTGCGTATTTCTTCGACCATTGCGTTGTATTTGTCTGAGTTGGTTGTTGCGTATTCTTCTAAATTTGCTGATGCATCACCTTCCAAACGCTTTATCACTCGGCGTGTGATAAGCTCCATCTCGCTCTTAGATGCGGTGAAATTAATGTAGTGGCAAGGATAAATCAACGGCGGACAACTAATGCGTACGTGCACCTCTTTGGCCCCTGCGTTGCGCAGGTCTGCAACATTGTCGCGCAATTGAGTGCCGCGCACAATTGAATCATCGCAAAAAGCAACGCGCTTATTCTTGATGAGTGAGTAGTTGGGTATTAATTTCATCTTTGCAACTAACTCTCTGCGTTCTTGATTTGATGGTGTGAATGAGCGTGGCCATGTGGGCGTATATTTCACTATAGCTCTCATGTACGGTTTGTTCTTGCCGGCTGCATATCCAAGTGCCATGCCGGTTCCACTATCGGGTATCGGACTCACAAAGTCAATGTCTGTGTCGTCAGCTTTTCCTACTTCCACTCCGGAGTTATAGCGCATTTCATCTACGTTGCGCCCTTCATATTCACATGGAGGATAACCGTAGTATGTCCATAAGAACGCACATATTTGCATTTCTTCGCCCGGAGCTTTGAGTCGTTCGATTGACTCTGGTGTAATCTTAACAATTTCAGCCGGTCCTACGTTATAACAAGTCTCATAGCCAAGATTGATAAATGCGCACGACTCTGACGTCGCAGCATGTGAACCGTCTTTCTTGCCGATAATTATAGGCGTGCGTCCAAGTTTGTCACGCGCAGCAATGATTGAACCATCGCTGAGTAATATCAGCATTGAGCATGAACCTTTTACTTTGTTGTACACGTTATTAATGCCTTCAACAAAGCTATTCCCTTGAGTGATAAGTGTGCCTATTAACTCTGTAGGATTTACCGTGTCGTTGCTATGCTCGCAAAAATGCTGGCCTGATGTGAGCAGCTCGTCTTGTAGCTCCTCAATATTGCAAACTTTAGCTACTGTGACAAGTGCAAATTTACCCAAATGAGAATTGATGATTATGGGTTGTGCATCTGTGTCGCTAATGACGCCTATACCGGCATTACCTGAAAATTCGTGCAGGTCTGACTCAAATTTTGTGCGAAAATATGTGTTCTCTATATTGTGAATAGAGCGGGAGTAAATACCCGATGATACTGTCGCCATACCGGCACGACGTGTGCCTAAGTGTGAATTGTAGTCTACTCCGTAGAAAAGTTCATTGATGCAGCTTTTATTACGGTTGGTGTTGCCAAAAAATCCGCCCATTTTTAGTTGTTATTTGGTTATGTCTTATATAAAAAACACAGCAGAGAGCAACCCTCTGCTGTGTTTCTGTTGTAGTATTATTTCTTGTTATTGAGTTTCTTTTCAATCCATACTCGTGCATTCACAAATGCATCAATCCATGGAGTTACCTCATCGTTGCGTTTTGTGCGTGGATAGTAGCCACATTGCCACGGGAAGATAGCTCTCTCCAAGTGCGGCATCATTGCTAAATGACGACCGTCTTTTGAACATAGACCTGCAACTGCGAAACGTGAACCATTGGGATTTGCAGGATAACTCTTATAATTGTATTGTGCTACAATGTTGTATTTATCAATGCTTTCGGGCATCTCAAATTTACCTTCGCCATGAGCAACCCAAATACCTGTTTTAAGCCCTGACAAGCTGCCAAACATCACTGAGTTGTTTTGCGGAATTGTTACTCCGATAAACTGTGACTCGAATTTATGCGAAATGTTGTGCGCCATACGTGTCGGTTTCTCATGCTCGGGATTTACGAGGTTGAGCTCTATCATGAGTTGGCAACCGTTGCAAATGCCGAGTGAAAGTGTATCTGTGCGCTTATAGAAGTTCTCCAATGCTTTGCGTGCATTGTCATTCCATTTAAAGCCTCCGGCCCAACCTTTAGCCGAGCCAAGTACGTCACTGTTAGAGAATCCACCGCAGAACACAATCATATTAACGTCTTCCAACGTTTCGCGACCTGACATCAAATCTGTCATGTGAACGTCTTTCACATCAAATCCTGCAAGATACAATGAATATGCCATTTCGCGATCACCGTTCACACCTTTTTCGCGTATAATTGCTGCGCGAACACCTGAGCGCTCTTTGCGGTCAAATGTTAGCCCGCGTGATGCTAATGAGCCATCGAAACCTTTGTTGAAGGCGTATCTAATCGGCTGTTTTTTGTAGTTCTCAAAGCGAAGACGAGCACAAGCTTCGCCGCTTTGTATGCTATCAAGCAAGTATGAAGGATGGAACCACACGTCGCGTAAGTAGTCAATTCCAAACATCATTTCGTTGCCATCGTGGTTAACGGTGATCACACGTTCTGCTTGAGTTGTTCCGATAGCAATGAATTTAACTCCTGCTTCTGTAAGAATCTTTTCTACCGATTCGGTCTTTGATCCTTCAACTTGGCAAACTACTGCTGAGTTTTCTGCAAATAAGATTTTAACCAAGTCTTTTTCACCCGCAGCAACAAAACCGTTGGTGTCAATTGAAAGACCTCCGTTCTTGTTCGCAAATGTCATTTCAAGCAATGTGGTGATGAGACCACCGGCACTCACATCGTGCATCGCCAAGAGTTTGCGATTGCGCACAAGTGATTGCACGGCATTGAATGTCTTAGCAAATTTATCAACATCTGCAATTGTCGGGACATCACTGCCCACGCTGTTGAGCACTTGATAGAGCGCTGAACCACCAAGTTTCAAGCTATCGCTAGAAAAGTCAATATAATAGAATTTGGTGTTAGCTTTATTGTTTACAGCAACGGGCGATACTGTCTTGCGAATGTTCTTAACGGGACCTGCTGCTGAGATAATTACTGTGCCGGGTGCAAGAACTTTGTCTTTGCCATATTTTTGTGTCATTGACAATGAGTCTTTACCGGTAGGTATATTAATGCCAAGTGCACAAGCAAAATCGCTGCATGCTTCAACGGCACGATACAATGCGGCATCTTCACCGGGGTTTTTGCACGGCCACATCCAGTTTGCACTGAGCGATACGCTCTTCAAACCTTCATTGAGGTCTGCACCTACGATGTTTGTAAGCGATTCAGCAATTGCCATTACTGAACCTTTTGCAGAATCGGCGAGCGCAATTTGAGGAGCATGACCAATTGATGTGGCTATACCGTTTTTACCGCGATAGTCAAGCGCTACAACACCACAGTCACTGAGCGGCAATTGTATTTCTCCTTGGCATTGTTGGCGAGCTATCTTACCGGTAACTGAACGGTCAACCTTGTTTGTCAGCCAATCTTTACATGCAACTGACTCAAGGCTTAAAACTTGGTTGAGATATTCTTCAATCTTACTTGCTTCGGTGTGTGCAGCTTTATATTTTTTGTTAACAGTATTGTCTGTCATCACAGTCTTGGGTGAGCTTCCGAACATATCGCTCATTGCCAAATCTATTGGCTTAACTCCATCTTTTTGCTCAAATACAAAGCGATTGTCATTAGTTGTTTCACCAACAACATAGAGTGGTGCGCGCTCACGGTCTGCAATGCGTTCAATCAGAGGTATATCTTTGGCTTTAACTACCATACCCATGCGCTCTTGGCTTTCGTTGCCAATAATTTCTTTCGCTGATAGGGTCGGGTCGCCAACAGGAAGCGCATCAATATTGATTTTACCACCGGTGGCCTCAACAAGCTCAGAGAGTGCATTGAGGTGACCGCCTGCTCCATGGTCATGGATTGAGACGATGGGGTTGCCGGGATTTTCTGCAAGTGCTCTGATCACGTTCGAAACACGCTTTTGCATTTCCGGATTGGCACGTTGCACGGCATTGAGCTCAATGGCATTATTATATTGACCTGTGGCTACAGACGATACAGCGCCACCGCCCATACCGATGCGATAGTTATCTCCGCCCATCAATACAACTTTCTCTCCGGGTTTTGGCTCGCCTTTAATAGCATCGTGAGCTGCAGCATAGCCAACACCGCCTGCAAGCATGATAACTTTGTCGTATGCATATAAGTCACCGTTCTCGTTGTGCTCGAAGGTGAGAAGTGAGCCGCAAATAAGCGGTTGACCAAACTTGTTTCCGAAATCTGATGCTCCGTTTGAAGCTTTAATAAGTATTTCGGCAGGAGTTTGATAAAGCCAAACACGTGGATTTACCATAAGTTCCCATTTATGCTCAGGCGACAAGCGAGGATATGATGTCATATATACCGCTGTTCCGGCAATAGGCAAACTTGCTTTACCTCCACCAAGACGGTCTCGAATCTCACCACCTGTGCCGGTTGCAGCACCGTTGAACGGCTCAACTGTTGTCGGAAAGTTGTGTGTCTCCGCCTTAAGTGAAATAACTGTGTTTAGCGGCTTTTCTGTGAAATATCCTGCAGTATCAGGTGTCTCGGGATAGAACTGATTGATGCGAGGGCCTTTCACAAATGCCACATTGTCTTTATATGCAGATACCAATCCGTTTGGATTTTCCTGACTTGTCTTTTTTATCAGTTTGAATAGTGATGACGGCTTTTCTTTGCCATCAATAACAAATGTGCCGTTAAATATTTTGTGACGGCAGTGCTCACTATTTACTTGTGAGAAACCAAACACTTCGCTGTCTGTGAGGGGGCGACCTATGCGTTCAGCCAATGAACGAAGGTAATCTTCTTCTTCAACACTCAATGCAAGACCCTCACGTTTGTTATATTCGCTGATGTCAGAAATATATTCAATGGGGTCCGGTTGCTTGGCAATATCAAAGATTTTACTGTCTAGCCCTGTATAAACGCGTTGTAGCATTCGGTCGTAAACCGGCTCTGTTGCGGTTTTTGTGAACTCTTCAATACGTTTAATGCCGCAGAGACCCATATTTTGAGTAATCTCTACGGCATTCGTACTCCAAGGAGTAATCATTTCTTTACGCG
>CAYSLD010000007.1:8027-31169 GCA_964431795.1 uncultured Bacteroides sp. | reverse complement strand
GTGAAAAGGGTAAGTTTGTCAGCGAAATGTGAAAGGGAAATGTCAAAGATATTTTGTAATTTTGCATTTGACAAATTAGCATAAAAGAGAATACCTTAATTAGTATTATGCGTAAGTTATTAATTTTACCGGGCATGATAGTTGAAGGAGTTGGTTGACTCGATATCGAAATAAAGATGAAACATAAATATATGGCGACAGTTGTCGCATTAACAATTAGTATAATGGCAAACGCTCAAAACCCTACAAAGCTGACAGAAACAGCTACAGAGACAAAACAAACGGCAGGGCGCACGCAACTTGGCGAATTCGCGCCTAAGTTTGCAGCGCTCAACGATGATGTTTTATTTGGAGAAGTGTGGAGTCGCACTGATAAGCTTGCATTGCGCGACCGCAGTTTGGTGACGGTCACAGCGCTCGTAAGCAGTGGCATTATCGACACGTCACTTAAATTTCATTTGATTGAGGCCAAGAAGAATGGCATCACACGCACAGAAATTGCCGAAATACTGACACAGGTGGGCTTTTACGCAGGTTGGCCAAAAGCGTGGGGTGCATTTCGTTTGGCAACAGAAGTGTGGGCTGATGACACAGACGCTAGCGACGCGAGGCAGAAGTTTGAGCAGGATATGATTTTCCCCATCGGCGCGCCCAACACTGCATACGCTAAATATTTCATAGGCAATAGCTATCTTGCTCCGATTTCGACAGAACAAGTGCCGGTATATAATGTAACATTTGAGCCCGGATGCCGCAATAATTGGCATATACACCATGCTACGAAAGGTGGCGGGCAGATGCTGATATGTGTGGCCGGCTATGGATGGTATCAAGAAGAGGGTAAGCCTGCTCGTAAGTTACAGCCGGGCGATGTGGTGAATATTCCCGCTAACGTTAAGCATTGGCACGGGGCAGCAGCCGACAGTTGGTTTGCACATTTGGCAATAGAAATCGCCGGTGAAAACACAAGCAACGAGTGGCTTGAGCCTGTCACCGACGAAGAGTATAATAAGCTTTAGAAAGCTATCCTTGCTTAGCGCTGAAGCAGCCAAGCAAGGTTGAAGCGGTAGTGCAGACGGCTGCTAAGTATGTGGATTGTGCCGTCGGGGGCTTGCACTCCGGCCAGATAGCCTTTTGGCTCGGCATGGGTTTCGTCCATAACAAAGTCGCCGGTCCAGGCACCGCCGTTAAGTGAGCGCTGCACACCGTCAGTGAGCAAGCGACGCACAGGCCAAGTTTTGCCGTCATCGTAAGAAAGTGCGGCATACATGCCGTAGCACATTTTACCATTTATGAGCATACCGCGGTCTTCGACGGCGGTTCGCTCAGGATGGTCGGTGAACGACACGAGCAAAAGCGGGCCTTCGTTTAAGCGCAGCAACACCAAGCGCTGGCCGCCATCGATTGGCGGGAGCTGAGATGCGTGATAGGTCCACATTTTACCATTATCGGTAGAGATGCTCATAGGCATCCGTTTTTTGCCGTTAGCATCGGCAATGCTGTTGCCGCGGCCTAGAGCCATCCACGAGCCATCAGAAAGTTCTACGATTCCGGCATGAATACCGGCGATGGTAGAGCCCACCCCACCCTCAACAAACTCAGGCAACGGGGCACCGTCCCAAGGGTCAGACCAAGTGTAACCACCGTCGCGGCTGACGTGCACAGCAGCGCCGTCATGGCTGCCTGGGCCGGCATCGCAAGTTTGCAGCATCCAGCCTTGAGCAGTAGTTGCACATCCGGCAATAACTTGGTGGCGGCGAGAATGTTCGGGGGCAATGATGCGCGGAGCACTCCAGTTAAGGCCGTTGTCGGTGCTCACTCGTTCAACCATCATAAGGTTTTGCCAATCGCCGGCAGCTTCCACACCATTAATATGTATCAGCATGCCATGGCCATCGTTTCGCAGAGAGGTGCCGGTGACATTTCTGTCGGGCACGCTAAAAAATAGCTGAGCCGGCTGCCACGAGTCGGCATTTTTTGTAAATCGAGAAGAGAGCACAACCATGCCGCGGCCATTTTCTTCGTTTGCGCTGAACCAAGCGGCGAGCAAATCGCCATTGTCGCAGACAGTGATGGCGGGTTGGTGATTGTGCGCATAAAACGGCACAGAGTCGTTGTCAGGTTGCTGCACATATACAATCGGGGGCATGAACATAGGTGATTGAGCAGTGGCCGATGCCGAAGGATAGTCGGCTTGCACCACACGAAATCCGGTGAGCGAATGGCGGTCATCGGGCAGCATAGCCATACGGTTTGCACTGCGCAGATATTTCACGGGAGTGTGATGGCTACCGCCACGGGTGACACGGTACGTGCCGGTTTTAGGGCCGACCGGATCGGTTTGCGATGATTTGCTGTAAGGGCCATACCAGTCTTCGCACCATTCCTCAACGTTGCCGTGCATATCATATAGGCCGAACGCATTTGATGTGGTTTGGCCTACGCGCAAAGACACCGGGGCATAGTCGCGGGCTACAATTTGGTTGCGGCACATGTTGGCAGTGAGAGTGTCGCCGGTGAAATATGGGGTTGACGTACCTGCGCGGCAGGCGTACTCCCACTCAGCCTCGGTGGGCAGACGGTAGGTTTTACCTTCACGGGCGCTCAGCCAACGGCAAAAAGCTTTGGCATCGTGCCACGACACATTGACCACGGCATCATCATCGCCGGTCGACACGCCGTTTTTGCCACGCAAAGCGCGATGTTCGGGACAAAAAGCCTCGTATTGAGCATTAGTAACCTCAGTTATGCCCATACGGAATGAGTGAGAAATTGCTACCGCGTGCACGGGCAATTCGTCGTAATCTTCAGCATTTGCGGTGTTGCTGCCCATAGAGAAATGTCCGGCAGGAATTTCTACGGTTTTAATAAATTGAGCTGCCAAGGGCTGGGCAAGCGCCAAAGCAACGATTGTCAACCATCTATTCATGTGGGGGAACTTTATTTTAGTTTTGGGATGAGGTAGTGTCCGGTGTAGCTATCGGGGCAGGCGGCAATTTGCTCGGGAGTTCCCGTAGCGACAACATATCCGCCGGCATCGCCACCTTCGGGGCCAATGTCGATGACATGGTCGGCGCACTTTATCACATCCATATTATGCTCGATAACAATTATAGTGTGACCGTGCGAGAGCAGACGGTCAAACGAGTGCATGAGGGTGTTTATGTCGTGGAAATGCAAACCGGTTGTAGGCTCATCGAAGATGAACATGGTTGGCTGCGGTTTTTCCATTGACAGGAAGTAAGCAAGTTTTACGCGCTGATTTTCGCCGCCGGAGAGAGTAGAAGATGATTGGCCAAGTTTAATGTAACCGAGGCCAACATCGGCCAGCGGTTGCAAACGCATGGCAATTTTTTTTGCAGTAGAGTCAGAGTCGGCGTTAAAAAACTCGATAGCCTCGTTGACAGTGAGGTTGAGCACATCGTTGATATTCAGGCCGCGATAGGTCACATCGAGCACTTCTTGCTTGAAGCGCTGGCCATGACAAGCTTCACACTCAACGGTGATGTCGCTCATAAATTGCATTTCTATGGTGATAGTACCGTCGCCTTTGCACTCCTCACAGCGGCCGCCCTCAGTGTTGAAAGAGAAATAAGCGGGAGTAAAGCCCATTTGTTTTGACATTTGTTGGTCAGCGAAGAGGCGACGAATTTCGTCGTATGCTTTGAGGTATGTGGCCGGATTTGAGCGCGACGATTTGCCGATAGGGTTTTGGTCTACAAACTCCACAGCTTGTATGCGGTGCACATCGCCGGCAAGTTCGTTGAAGCAACCGGGGGCGTCGCCGGCATCGCCCAGTCGGCGCACCATGGCTCGCCAAAGTATGTCGCGCACGAGCGTAGATTTGCCCGAGCCACTGACACCGGTGACAACAGTCATCACACCGAGTGGAAATTTCACGTCGATGTTTTTGAGGTTGTGCTCACGTGCTCCGGTAACAGTTATGTAAGAGTTCCATTTGCGGCGACGTTTAGGCACAGGTATAGTCATTGAGCCGTCGAGGTATTTGGCAGTATAGCTGCGCGTAGCGGTGCTCAGTTTGCTAATCGGGCCTTGATACACTATTTCACCGCCGAGGCGACCGGCATCGGGGCCTACATCTATAATATAGTCGGCAGCTCGCATTATATCTTCGTCATGTTCAACCACAACGACGGTGTTGCCAAGCGCTTGCAATTCGCGTAGCACAGAAATCAGTTGTTGAGTGTCGCGCGAGTGGAGGCCAATTGAAGGTTCGTCGAGAATGTAAAGCGAGCCCACCAAGCTGCTGCCCAGCGAAGTGGCAAGGTTTATGCGCTGACTTTCACCGCCGGACAGAGAGTTGCTGAGGCGATCGAGAGTGAGATAGCCCAAACCAACGTTGAGCAAGAAGTGTAAACGCTTTTTAATTTCGACGAGCAGACGAGCAGCCACCGTGCTGTCGTGCTCGTCAAGGGTGAGTGCGTCAAACCATTCAGAAAGTTTGTTGACGGGCATTTGCACAAGTTCGGTGATGCTGCGACCGCCGACTTTCACATACGAAGCTTCGCGGCGCAAGCGTTGGCCATTGCACACCGGACAGATAGTTTTGCCACGATAGCGGGAGAGCATCACGCGGTATTGAATTTTGTGCTGTTGCGTCTCCATCCACTTGAAAAAGTCGTTTATGCCGTAAACGGTTTTGCCATCACCGTTCCAAAGCAGGCTTTTTTGCTCTGGGGTAAGGTCAATGTATGCGCGATGCGGAGGGAAATCGAGTTTTGCTGCAGCAGTGGCACGGATGAATTCGCGTTTCCACTCGCTCATTTTTTCGCCACGCCAACACATCACGGCATCTTCGAAGAGCGAGAGAGTTTTGTTAGGCACCACGAGGTTTTCGTCTATGCCGATTGTGCGGCCGAAGCCTTCGCAGCGTGGGCAAGCGCCGTAAGGGTTGTTGAAGTTAAACATTTGGTCGTTAGGCACCATGAAAGTGATGCCGTCGGCCTCGAATGCAGTAGAAAATTCGTGACGAGTGACACTGTGATCGCTGCCGTAGACGAGCAAGAACATACGTTCATGCCCTTCGAAGAAAGCGGTTTCGACCGATTCGGCCGTACGCGATACTGTGTCTTGGTCGTTGCTCACAGCCAATCGGTCAATAAGCAGAGTGTAGTCGGCCGGATTGAGCGAGTCGGCTTTCGGCTCAAGTTCTTCGATATCAACAAATTCGTTGTTATGGATAAGGCGTGAATATCCGGCTTTGCGGTAGACCTCGAGTTGGGTGGCAAAGCGACGTTTATCGGGCATTATTATGGGCGAAGCGAGAGCAATGCGTGTGCCTTCGGGATATGAAGCTATGCATGCCAACACGTCTTCGATGTCGTGTTTTTTCACTTCAGCGCCACTCACCGGAGAGAAAGTGTGCCCCACTCTGCCGAATAGCAATCGCATATAGTCGTATATCTCGGTAGAGGTGCCAACCGTTGAGCGCGGGTTGCGAGTGTTGACTTTTTGCTCAATGGCAATTGCCGGGGGCAAGCCTTTGATGAAGTCGCACTCAGGTTTATGCATACGCCCCATGAATTGGCGGGCATAAGCGCTGAGGCTTTCGACGTATCTGCGCTGACCTTCAGCATATAGAGTGTCGAAAGCCAGTGAAGATTTTCCGGAGCCGGAGAGTCCGGTGACAACTATAAATTTATTGCGAGGCAACTCCACGTTAATGCCTTTAAGGTTGTTGACGCGAGCAGCTTTAACCGATATATTTGAATTGGCCATTTACTTTAATCTTTTTGCAACTTACAAAATTACAAAAAATCGGTCAGATAGCAATATTGGAGAGAGCATAAAAAGCGGAGCATTTTTGCATAAGATTTTGACAAATCAGTAATAATGATTAAATTTGAGGTCTGAATGTGAACAAAGTCCTTTCAGCGATGTTAGGGCAAAGAAATCACATATTAATATATTATAAACAGTAATATGGAAAAATTAGACGAAAACAACGAAGAATTCCGCAAATATCGTGAGCAGATGCACGGAGTCGAGTACGAAGACGAGAACAAGCAGATGCATTCAAAGCCTGTTCGCGTGGCATTTGGCATATTCATGGTAATAGTCTATATAGGCATGGGCATATTGTGCATGACGAACTGGTTTGGCTATCCCGAAGAGGGAGCGTGGAACATAGGGCGCTGGGTGGTCGGCATAGTGCTGGTGATATATGGCATTTGGCGCGCCTACCGACAATATGCAGGTATAGACAGTCGTTTTTAAGACATAACTAAATTAAAAGCATCAAAATATGTTCAGCAGATTATACAAAGCCATAATACCGGCTTTGGCCTTTTGTATGTTAGCCACCGGGTGCGACGACAAAAAGCGCACAGACGTGTCGTCAACAACCATGGTGTGCGATAACAGTTTTGAGAATATAATGGAGCAAGAGATAGACATTTTTGAGTATGCCTATCCCAAGAACTTTGTGCTTTGCCGTTATGTGACACAAGCCGAGGCCGTCGACTCGCTGTTTAGCGGCAACACCCGCACTGCGGTCATAGGCCGCAATTTAACAAAAGAAGAGCGCATACAGTTGAAGAAGAAATATCCGAATCTGCGCTCAATGAAGATTGCAGTTGATGCAGTGGCATTGATTGTAAATCCGGATAATGGTGTTGACTTTTTGAGCATGAAAGAGCTGCGCGAAGTGTTGACCGGACAAACCAAGAAATGGAGCGAAATATCGCCGGAAGGGGCAGATCGCAACATCAGTGTTGTGTTTGACAACGAAGGTTCGGGCTTGACAACATTCATGCGCGACTCAGTGCTGCACGGCAAGACATTCGGGCCGAACGTGCACTCGGTAGGGTCAGTGCAAAAAGTGTTTGACACTGTTATGGAGCAGAAAAACACGCTTGGCGTGATTGGTGTGAGCTGGCTCACCCGTGACCTCACTGTTGATAGTATATCAATAGAGAAACGAGTGGCAGAGCTGCAAGATGACAAGGCGATAGTTGGCCAAGACATCAATGACCGCATGGATGCATCGGGAGTTAAAGTGCTGGGCATCATGCGCGACGATGCATTGCGCTACAAGCCGTACCAGCAGTACATTTACGATGGCTCGTACCCGCTCACGCGCCCCATCTACATGATTACCACAGGGTCGCCGGCCGGAGCTGTAGGGCGTTTTTACACCTTTGTTACCAGCACCGAAGGCCAACGATTGATAATGAAGACAGGCATACTTCCGGCGCGTGTGCAAGTGAACGTTTATGAGGTATCGCGTTAAACCAAAAGGCAGAATTAACGTCAAAAGAGTAAATAAATAACACAAATTAACTTATATCGCTAACTTTTTTTCGCGTGAAGTTGCAAAAAACGCACTTTAATTTGTAACTTTACACCCAAAATAGAAAAACAAATCAAATTAACCCTACAATAAAAATTTTATGAAAATCAAGTTTTTATTTGCGCTAATGCTTGGCTCATGCCTGAGTGTATCAGCACAAGGATACAAAGACGGCATAGAATATTACAAAGCCGGCCAGTACGACAATGCTATCGAGTTGCTCCAACGCAACATGAACGCTAGCACAACCGACAAAGCTCTTTCGCTTTACTACCTCGGACAATCATATCTTGCCAAAGGCGACAAAGCAAAAGCTAAAAGCTACTTCGAACAAGGTGTAAGCGCCAATGCAGAATGTGCTTACAACTATGTAGGACTTGGTGCACTTGACTTGCTCAGCAACAATGCTTCAGCAGCAAAAGAGCAATTCAAAAAAGCACAATCGCTCGACAAAAAGAATTCGGAAATCACTGTAGATATTGCCCGCGCATACTACAATGCAAACCCCGAAGCAAAAGAAGTTGAGACTTACATTGCCAAAGCTCACAAAGACTCAAAGAACCAAGAGGCCTCAATTTACGTGCTCGAAGGCGACCGTAAGGCAGACCAAAAAGATTGGGGCGGTGCAGCAACCGAATATGAGCAAGCAATCACATTCGACACAAAGAACCCTGAAGGTTACGTGAAATATGCCAACGTGTACTACAACCTTAACCCCGAATACGCAATCGGTAAACTTCAAGAGCTTTTGGTGAACGTGCCCACATCGGCACTCGGCCAACGCGAGCTTGCAGAGAAATATTACATGAACGACCAATGGGCAAAAGCTGCAGAGCAATACGGTGTATACATTGCTAACCCCAACCACTTCCCCGAGGACAAAGCTCGCTATGCCGTGCTCCTCTATGCAGGTGAGAAATATGAAGATGCAGTGCGCGTATCGAAAGAAGTTCTTGCAACCGATGCAAACAACTTCCAAACCAGCCGTGTGTTGGTGCGCAGCTACAACGACCTCAAAGATTATGACACAGCACTTGCCGAGTCAACAAAATTCATGAACAACGCTGCATTCGCAGGCAAATATAACGCATCAGACTACACCACACACGCCGACCTTCTCACACAAGCCGGCAAGAAAGATGAGGCTTATGCAACTCTCGAAGCAGGTTTGAAAGCATTCCCCGATAACGGTTCAATTTGCTACTCACTCAGCGACTACTGGTTTGATCAAAAAGACTATGCAAAATCAGCTGACTACGTAGAAAAATACATCAACTCACAAGAGAGCCCCAAACGCAGCGAGCTTTACAGTGCAGCACTCAACTTCCTTGGTGCAGCATCGTCAGCAAACGACGACTTGACAGTTCGCAGAGACTACGCAAACCGTGGTATCGCTCTTATGGACCGTGCCATGGATGGACTTGAAGTGTTGGAAACTCCGGTGCAATATCTGCGTCGTAAAGCACTCCTCGCACTCGTAGGTAACAACAACGTAGCCGACAAACTTGCAGCAGATTCATACAAACAAGTAATCACCAAATTGGATTCAAACAGCGAAAATGCAGATCCTGCAAATCCCAAAAACAATTTGCAATACTACGTTGAGAGCTATCGTTCACTCGCACAATATTACGCTGATCAACAAGATTCAGAGAACAATGCAGCAGCGAAAGAGAAACTCAACTACTATCAATCATTGCTTGACAAAGCTGCAAAATAAGAAATAACGACGTATTTTTTATTCATAACGAACAAATAACCTGCAAAAATCGAATAGTTTTTGCAGGTTATTGTTTTAATGCAAGGAAATGCAGTGAAAAATAGTCGGTTAAGCTATTTTATGTTAATTTTCAGCCACGACATTATTAAGTCTGTAATTTTTTTGTAACTTTGCCATAACGAAATAATAACACATCTTAAACCACAACAAACTTGGCACGCAAACGCAAAGAACTCCCTATCATAGAAGGATTAGAAATAATAGATGTAGCAGCCGAAGGCAATGCTATCGGACGAGTTGAAACAGCAAACGGCTCGATGGTAGTTTTTGTGCCTTATGCCGCACCCGGCGACATAGCCGATGTGAAGATAGATAAGAAGAAAAAATCATTTGCACAAGGACACATAGAGCGTCTCGTGAGCCCGTCGCCAATCAGAGTGGCGCCGGCATGCGAGCATTTTGGTGTGTGCGGAGGATGCCGTTGGCAACACTTGCCCTACGACTTTCAGCTCAAGTGCAAGCAGCAGCAAGTTGTTGATGCATTGCAACGCATAGCGAAAGTAGAATTGCCGGAGATAAGTCCGATAAAGGGCTCGCCGGCAATATGGGAGTATCGCAACAAGATGGAGTATACATTCTCAAACAAGAGTTGGCTGACATTTGAGCAGCTGCGAAGCGGCGAGGAATTTCCCGATCGCGATGCAGCGGGCTTTCACATTCCCGGAGCATTTGATAAAGTTTTAGATATCAAGAAATGTCATCTGCAACAAGATTTTTCAAATAAATTACGCTTTTTTGTTAAACAATTTGGCAAAGAAAACGGTTATTCTTTTTATGATTTACGAGCCAATCAAGGGTTACTTCGCACCTTGATGATACGCACCGCATCGACCGGTGAGATCATGGCCGTAATGGTATTTGGAGAAGATGACCAAGAGAAAATAAACATATTGCTTGATGCAGTAAAGGCTGAGTTTCCGGAAATCACATCATTGCTATACGTGATAAATCTCAAGGTAAACGACACAATCGGTGACCAAGAGATACACGTGCACTCAGGCCGCGAGTTTATCTTTGAAGAGATGGAAGGATTGCGTTTCAGAGTTGGAGCGAAATCGTTTTATCAGACAAACTCACTTGGGGCATACGAGCTATACAAAGTAGCCCGCGAATTTGCCGACCTACATGGCAACGAGTTGGTATATGACTTGTACACCGGCACGGGCACGATAGCGAACTTTGTGAGCCGCAATGCGCGCCAAGTTGTGGGCATAGAATATGTGCCCGAGGCTATAGAAGATGCCAAAGTTAACTCAGCAGAAAACGGCATAGACAACACAATCTTTTATGCCGGTGACATGAAAGATGTGCTCACCGACGAGTTTGTGAAACAACACGGCACGCCAGACGTGATGATAGTAGACCCCCCTCGCGCCGGAATGCACGAGGATGTGGTGAACGTGATATTGAACGCCGAGCCACGCCGCATAGTATATGTAAGCTGCAACCCGGCCACACAAGCGCGCGACCTAGCATTGCTTGATGCGAAGTACAGCGTGAAGCGTGTGCAACCGGTTGATATGTTCCCGCACACACAACACGTAGAAAACGTGGTGCTACTTTGCCATCGTGAGGGATGAATTGTAATAGGCGGGGTTGCCCGTCACCTCACGATCGATGAACGGAGGCAATGGAAAGACAGAGTCGTCCGAGGGTAATTCAACCTCGGCGACCACCAAGCCTTCATGGCGGCCGGTAAATTCATCGACCTCCCAAGTGAAGCCCTGATAGGGCACGATCCAACGGCGTTTAGACAGGCCGGCAGAGCAAATCTGCATCATCTGTCGCGCTTCTTCTACCGGAATCTCATACTCCCATTCGCTGCGCACGCATCCATTGTTAATTCCTTTGACCGTCAGAAAGCCTTTGTTACCCTTAATGCGAACGCGCACGGTGCGCTGAGGGTCGAGAGAGAGATAAAATTGTGAGATTTCTACACAGTCGGTGGCAATATTTTTATATGAATCACCGTTTACCAAAAACTTACGTTCTATTTCGAGTGCCATACTTTTCTTCTTTTTTTGTCAAAGATAAATATTCCTTCAGACATTGGCAACTATAAAAATAAAAATATTATTGTTGGCGGCTGCATTGATGATGATATGCGGCATCGGCAAGGCTGCAAATAACGATTACTTCGTTCGCGGCATTGTGCGTGATGCTGACACTAATGAGCCGATAGCTTATGCCTCAGTGTCGCTAACCGGACAGACAGTTGGCACCGTGAGCGACAAGAAGGGTATATTTGAGATGACTGTGCCTGTGACCACCACATCATTGACAATAAGCCATCAGGGCTATGCCAAGCAAGTGCTAAACATACGAAAGAACAGGGTGAACTTATATGAGATACGCCTAAAGCCGACAGCTGAGACACTTGGCGAGGTAGTTATCAAGAAAAAGAAATATTCGAAGAAGCACAATCCGGCGGTAGACTTGATGCAACGCATACGCAGCACAGCCAAGGCTAACGATCCGTGCCGCAATCCATACTATAATTATGAGAAGTATGAGCGTATCACTATGGGCATCAACGATTTTGACGAGGCTATGCAAAACAATGCGCTGTTCAAACACTTTCAATTTTTGCAAGAGCACGTCGACACATCAGAAATTTCGGGAAAGCCGGTGCTCAATCTCTCGTTGAAAGAGACGTCGTCAGAAGTGCACTATCGTTCACGTCCGAAGACCGTTCGCGAGGTGGTGAACGGCGTGCAAAGCTCGGGTATTGATGAGATAGCCGAGCAAGACAATATACGCGTATTTTTGCAAGACGTGTTGCGCGAAGTTGATTTGTATCAGAAGGATATAAATATTTTGCAAAATAGGTTTGTAAGTCCGCTGTCGCCGTTGGCGGCCGACTTTTATAAGTTTTACATTTCAGACACGTTGATGATAGACGGCGAGAAATGCATAGCGCTGAGTTTTTATCCGCACAACAAGGCTTCGTTTGGCTTCATGGGTCAAATGTTTGTTGAGCCGGGCGACACAGCAATGTTCATAAAACGAGTGACAATGCGAGTGCCGGCAGAAATAAACCTCAATTTCATACAAAATTTGTACATCAACCAAGAGTTTGCACGTGCTCCTGATGGCTCACGACTGAAAATGAAAGATGACATGGTGCTTGAGATGAAGGTGTTGCCCGGAGTGCCCGGGATATATGCGCGTCACAACGTAGCATACGCCAATCACAATTTCGACAAGCCGGCTGACGAGCAAGAGATATTTAACTCATTGGCAACTGTTATCAAGGAGAAAGATGCTGATAATCGCGATGAGGAGTTTTGGGAAGATGCTCGCTTGTTTGAGCTGCCCGAAAGCCAGCGCAACACAGCAGATTTGATGGATAAATTTCGTCAGAACAAAGTGTTCTATTGGGGCGAAAAGAGTTTGCGAGTGTTATCGTATGGCTATGTTGGCACCAAGCCCACGAAGAGTAAGTTTGACATTGGCCCGATAAACACATTTATCAGCCAGAGCAAGCTGCAAGGTTTGCGTCTGAAGTTTGGCGGCATGAGCACGGCTGAATTGTCAAAGCATTGGTTCACGCGCTTGAATGGCGCCTACGGTTTTAGTGATCACCGTTGGAAATATAACGTAGAGTTGGAGTATTCGTTTAATGAGAAGAAGTTACACTCGCGTGAATTTCCGATACACTCAATACGATTGAATTCGAGTTACGATGTAGACCAAATCGGTCAGCACTATGTGTCGACCAACTACGATAATATCTTTTTATCGCTGAAGCGCATGAGCGGCATCAACCGTTCAAGCTATCGTTTGCTCAACACGTTGACCTACACGCTTGAGCTTGAAAACAACTTTTCAGTAGAAGCGACTATCAACTCAGAGCGCCAATATGGGTGCAAATTCATGCACCTGTATCTGTCAAATGCGGAGAACACGCAGCTGCGTTTCTTTGACGAGACGTGGCTTGACGTGAAATTGCGTTATGCGCCGGGCGAGAAGTTTTATCAAACACGTTCACACCGCTTTGCCGTCAACCAAGATGCGCCGACCATCACGCTGACTCATCGCTTTGCGTCGAGCAAGTTGCCGGGGTCGCAGTGGGGAGTAAATCGCACAGAGCTAGGGCTTGAAAAGCGCTTATGGTTTTCAGCCTGGGGCTATGCCGATTTCAGCGTGAACGGAGGCCATGTGTGGAGCAAAAACACGCCCTACACGCAGGTGTTTATACCGAATGCGAACTTAACATACACCATACGCGACGGCAGTTTTTCACTCATGAATCCCATGGAATTTGTGACCGACACGTATGTGCAAAGTGATTTGGTATATTTTGCCAACGGAGCGATACTCAACTACATACCGCTAATCAAGAAATTGAAGTTGCGCGAAGTATTTTCATACCACATGTATTGGGGCAAACTCTCTGATAGGAACAATCCGCGCTATCACGATAATATGTTGGCATTTCCTGACGAGTCGGTTGGCTTGGCCGACATCTCACACATGCCCTACATGGAGTGCGGAGTTGGTATAGAAAACATACTCAAGTGTTTGCGTGTGGACTATGTGTGGCGACTCACGCACCGCTATCCGGGCTATAACGTTGACCGCAGCGGTGTGCGCATAGCGTTTCACCTCACCTTCTAACCGCAAAATATGCTAAATGATAAGTTTTTGTGAAAAAATTTGTGTATTATATTTGATTATGTTAATTTTGTGAGTAGAAACCCTAACAGCGCAATTTAGTACTCATGTTTAAGAAAATTATTGCAGCATTTATTGGATCGTTGGCAGCCATTTGGGTGTCATCGATACTGATGTCTATATTATCTATAATCATGCTTCTGATGGTTGTAGGTGCTACTGCTGCAAGCACTCAAATTGAAGAAGACTCGATATTGTATATTGATTTAAGCGGGACGATAAACGATCGCCAAGCGAACAGGTCAATACAAGACTTGATAATGGGCGACGGTGAAGTAGCCCAAAACCTCGATGAAATACTCACTGCGATTGACTATGCCGGCAGCGATGCAAAGATAAGCGGCATATACATAAATTGTGGAGGCTCGAGCTTAGGATATGGTTCACGTGAAGAACTTGCAGCCGCGCTAAAGAAATTTAAGGAAAAAAGCGGCAAATGGATATATGCCTATGCCGACAGCTATTCACAATCAGACTATTACGTAGCCTCAACGGCAACAAAGATGTTCCTCAATCCGGTAGGCACAGTTAACATACAAGGATTATCGTCAAACATACCATTTTTCAAGAATGCGCTTGACAAACTTGGTGTGGAGATGCAGATTGTGAAAGTAGGCACCTTCAAGAGCGCTGTAGAGCCGTATATACTCACCGAGGCATCCGAGCCGTCGCGCATGCAAACAAAGGTATATTTGGATGCAATATGGAACAATATCACCTCAACAATCAGTGAAAATCGCAAAGTATCGAGCAAAAGCGTTAATTTTTGGGCCGATTCGATCTTCTCATTAGCACCGGCAAAGACTATGGTTGAAGCTCATGCAGTGAACGCATTGAAATATCGTCGCGAGGTTGAGAAAATGCTTCGCAACCTCACATATACCGAGCAAGATGAAGCCTTGCCATTGGTGTTGCCCAGCGATTATTTGTTGGCCAACTCAAGGCCGCAACGCAAAGCAGAGCGGCAAATAGACAGCGAGGCACACATAGCAGTGCTCTACGCAGTCGGTGATATCTCAGATGCCGGGAACGAAGGCATCGTAGGAAGCACAATGGTCAACCAAGTGATAGCCCTTGCAGATGACGAGAGTGTTACCGGACTGGTGTTGCGTGTGAATTCGCCCGGTGGTAGTGCATTTGCCTCAGAGCAGATTTGGGAGGCATTGCAATACTTCAAGAGCAAGAAAAAGCCGTTGTATGTGTCGATGGGCGACTATGCAGCATCAGGCGGCTACTACATATCGTGTGGAGCCGACCGCATATTTGCCGATGCCAACACGCTGACCGGCTCAATTGGCATATTTGGCATGATACCTAACATTAAGACATTGCTAAACGATAAAGTCGGTGTGAACTTCACAACCGTGCAAACCAACCCCAACGCAAACTTCCCGGCCATCACACAACCTATGACTGCAGAGCAACATGCAGCAATGCAACGCAACGTTGAGCAGGGATATAAGCTATTCACCAAACACGTGTCGGACGGCCGCAACATACCTTTGGAGCGAGTGCTTGAAATTGCCGAAGGCCGTGTGTGGGACGGACAAACAGCGCTAAAGCTAAAACTTGTTGACGAGATTGGTGGCCTTGATGCAGCAATTGCAGCTATGGCTAAAAAGCTCAAAACAAGTAAATATAACTACATATCATATCCGAAAGTTAAGCTCAGCCGCCTTGAGCAAATCATGGCCCAGAGCGGACAGTTTGACGCAGTGCTCAACATTGAGGGGCTGAACAGCGAAGAGGCCAAACAATGTTTGCAAATGTTGCGACGTGTGCAAGGCTGCACCGGCGGCATGCAAGCACGTATGGAAGATGTAGTGCTCAAATAAATAAACGAATAAAAAAAACAATCCCAACAAAGGAATGAAACCACGCTCACTGGCAGCACGAATAATATTGTTACCCTTGTCGAAGATATACGGCATGGTAACATGGGTGCGCAATAAAATGTTTGATGCGGGGATACTCAAGCAACGCGAATTTGACATTCCCGTAGTGACAGTTGGCAATATAGCAGTAGGAGGCACCGGAAAGACGCCCCACACCGAATATATAATAAACGCATTACGACACAACTATCACATAGGCGTGCTAAGCCGCGGATACAAGCGCGACACTAAGGGCTTTGTGCTGGCTACGCCCCACTCCACACCGCGCGACATCGGTGATGAGTCGTATCAAATATATCACAAGTTTAATCGCGAGGTAATGGTTGCCGTGTGCGAAAATCGCGTGGCAGGCATAGAGCAGATGCGCGAAATAAATCCGGAATTAAACTTAATAGTGCTCGACGATGCATTTCAGCACCGCTATGTTAAGCCACAGGTGTCGATAGTGCTCACCGAATATGACCGACCGGTGTATGACGACAAACTTTTGCCCTACGGACATTTGCGCGAGTCGGTGCGGTCACTAGGCCGCGCTGATATAGTAATAGCGACAAAGTGCCCTGACTCAATCAAGCCGCTTGACTATTCACTGTTTGATAAAAATTTGAACTTGATACCTGCCCAAGCGCGGTTTTTCTCGCGCTATCGCTATGAGCGGCTGCGACCGGTGTTTAGCGACCATGCCAAGCAAGTGCCTGAGTTGTCACGCCTCACGTCAAATGATATGTTGTTGGCAGTGTCGGGCATAGGCAATCCGCGGCCGTTTGTGCGCTATCTGAAGAGTTTTCAGGCAAAGGTGAAGGTGAATGTATTTCCAGACCACCACGACTATACGCGCAAGGATATTGAGCTATTACAAAATCGTTTCAACTCAATGCAATGTGCAGAGAAATATATTATTACCACCGAGAAAGATGCAGTTCGATTGATAAACAATCCGTACTTTCCGCATGAGATGAAGCCATACATATTTTTCATGCCGGTGCGAGTTGAGTTTATCAACCGCGACAATGACAAACTTTCGTTTGAGCAAACGTTGGTGCGCCGACTGCAATCAAACATACTCAAATAAGCAGAAACATGAGATAAAAAGCACTTTCAGGCACAACAAAAGCGAGAATGAAAGTGTTATGTTCATAACATAAAATACTTAATCAATATGCTCCAAAAAATCAAACAAACTGCCGACTACCTTCGCAGCAAAGTTAGCGACATGCCTAACATTGCCATTATTCTTGGCACCGGTTTGGGCGCCTTGGTTGACCACATCGAAGATAAACAATTCATTCCTTACACCGAAATTCCCAACTTTCCCATATCGACCGTAGAGGGTCACAGCGGAAATTTGATATTCGGCACCCTTGGCGGCAAACGTGTGATGGCTATGCAAGGCCGTTTCCACTACTACGAGGGATATGACATGAAACAAGTGACCTTCCCCGTTCGAGTGTTCAAAGAACTCGGAGTTGAGACATTGTATGTATCGAACGCAGCAGGCGGCATGAACAAAGAGTTTGTTGTTGGCGATGTGATGATTATCACAGACCACATCAATCTATTCCCTGAAAATCCGTTGCGCGGCAAGAACTATAACGAACTGGGCCCGCGCTTCCCGGCAATGACTGAAGCATACAATCATGCAATGATTGCCAAAGCCGACCAAATAGCAAAAGATTTGAACATACGCGTGATGCACGGTGTGTACGTAGGCACTCCCGGCCCCACATTCGAGACACCGGCAGAATATGAATATTTCCGCGTGATCGGAGGCGATGCAGTTGGTATGTCAACCGTACCTGAAGTTATCGTTGCCAACCATGCAAGCATGAAAGTGTTTGGTATTTCAGTGATCACCGACTTGGGTGGTAAAGATGTTACAACCGTACCTACACACGAAGAAGTGCAAGAAGCAGCAGTCAAAGCACAGCCTAAAGTTGTTGCCTTGATAAAAGAGATGGTTGCACGCGACTAAACAATAAAAGAACATACGCATAGGGGCGCATCAGAAAATGCGTCCCTATTAACATAAACCTGACGAAAAAGAAGTATGACCGAAATATCAAGCTTGGGCGAATTCGGGCTTATCGACAAGCTAACAGAGAAATTGCCCACATTCAACGAGTCGACAAAATACGCAGTCGGCGATGATGCAGCAGTGTTAAACTACAAAGACACCGAGGTGTTAGTGACCACCGACCTATTGCTGGAAGGTGTGCACTTCGACTTGACGTATGTGCCGCTGAAGCATCTAGGCTATAAATCGGCGGTAGTAAATTTTTCGGACATATATGCAATGAATGGCACACCACGCCAAATCACAGTGTCGTTGGGCATATCAAAACGTTTCACGGTTGAGCACATCGAGGAATTGTATGCCGGCATACGTTTGGCCTGTGAGATTTACGGAGTGGACATAGTTGGCGGTGACACAACATCGTCGCGACAAGGATTGGTGATATCAATAACTTGCATTGGCGACGCACCCAAAGAAAAGATAGTGAAGCGCAACGGGGCGAAGAATACCGACATTATATGCGTGTCGGGCGACCTTGGCGCTGCCTATATGGGATTGCAGTTGCTTGAACGCGAGAAAGTGGCATCAGCCGGACAAAAAGATTTTGAGCCAAACTTTGCCGGAAAAGAGTATTTGGTAGAGCGACAACTCAAGCCTGAAGCACGACGCGACATAGTTGCAGCGTTGGCGAAGGCCGGAGTGCAGCCCACATCAATGATGGATGTGAGCGATGGCTTGTCGTCGGAGCTTTTGCACATTTGCAAGCAAAGCGGCGTGGGATGTCGCGTGTATGAAGACCGCATACCCATCGACTATCAAACAGCCATCATGGCCGAGGAGCTCAATATGAATTTAGTCACCGCAGCGCTGAACGGAGGCGAAGACTATGAACTTTTATTCACCGTGCCGTTGGCCGATCACGACAAAGTTGATGCCATGGAAGGTGTGAAAGTAATAGGCTACATCACCGATGCAGACAAGGGTTGCGCCTTGATTACGCGCGACGGAGAGTCAGAGATACAACTTCGTGCCCAGGGGTGGAATCCGTTGGCCGAAGAAAATTCTAAGTAAAAGATATAGCAAAAGTCGCAAAAAATGCGTACTTTTGCAGTTACAAATTAGAACATTTAAATATACGAGTAAAATACACGAGACAATGATAAACCGCATTTTGATACGAATAAAGGTTGTGCAGATGCTCTATTCATACCTGCTCACCCGTTCTGAATTTAGAATTGACCCGGCACCCGACACTACGTCACATGATAAAAAATTCGCCTATGCCGTTTATCTTGACCTATTGATGTTGATACTTGAAGCATCAGGCATCAGCACACGTCAAGGCGCCCGCAACACATTGCTCAACGTAGACCCGAAATTGGCTGCCTCACGCATGGCACGTGCGTTGTCAGCCGATGCAGAAGTGCGTCGCAACATATTCAAAGGATCGAGCGACATAGAGGCATTGTTGCCGATAGCACAACACTTTCACGATACCATCACCGCATCATCAGTATTTAAGACATACAGCCGACGTCGCAAGACCGATCTTGCCGACGAGGTAGATTTGTGGACAACAGTGTTGGAAAGCATCGTGGCTAAAGATGAGGTAATCTGTGAAGCATTTCGTGCGCTACCCGGCTACACAAACAATGGTTTTAATGCCGGCATCAAAGAGCTCGCAGCAACCTTCCGTTCATACTACGGAGCATCGTCAGGCTATGCAAATGCATGCAATGCGCTTGAAGACTCGCTTGACAAGTCGTACGAATTGTACCACTCAATGTTAGTGTTGATGATAGACCTCACCAACGAGCAAGAGCGTCGCATAGAGAATGCTCGTGCAAAATACTTGGCATCGTCAGAAGAGCGCAATCCCAATATGCGCTTTGTTGAAAATCAATTTATAGCACGTCTGAAAGAGAGCACATCGCTCAACGAATATCTCAAAGATAATCCCATCTCATGGGAAGCAGACATTGCCGTAGTCAACAATTTGCTTGACAAAATCACATCGTCGAAAATATACGAAGACTATATGTCAGCTCCGGCAACCAGCTATGCCGCCGATTGCGAATTTTGGCGCAACATCATGCGCAGCGTAGTGTTCACCAGCGACGATCTTGCCGATGCACTCGAAGAGAAGTCTGTATATTGGAACGACGATTTGCAAATCATCGGCACCTTTGTGCTCAAGACAATCAAGCAAAGTGCGAATGCGCCTGAAGCAGAAATCAAACTTTTGCCGCAATATAAAGATGACGAAGATGCACGTTTTGGCAGCGAATTGTTTATCGATGCAATCAAAAATCGCGAGACATATCGCAGCTATATCGACCGTCTCATCAACGTAGGCAACTGGGACCCCGAGCGCATAGCATTTATGGATATTGTGATAATGACCACAGCAATAAGTGAGCTTATCAACTATCCGGCAATACCGTTGGCAGTGACAATGAACGAGTATGTAGAAATAGCCAACACCTACTCATCAGCCAAGAGTGGCCAATTTATAAACGGCATACTCTATAACGTGGTCAACATATTGCGCGAAGAAGGCAAAACAACAAAATAAGAATACTCACATTTCAAAATAAACAAAACGACAACTATGTTAAATCTTACCATTCTCCTCGCCGAACCGGCTCAACAAGGTGCAGGACTTTCTACACTCTTGATGTTTGTAGGTATCATTGTGATTTTCTACTTTTTCATGATTCGTCCTCAACAAAAGCGTCAAAAAGATTTGCGCAAACAACGCGAAGCTATGGGCAAAGGCGACAATGTTGTAACTGCCGGTGGCATTTATGGCAAAATACGTGAAGTGCGCGATGATTCATTTATCATTGAGGTTGACAGCAACGTGAAAATTCGCGTAGACAAAAACTCAGTATATCCTTCAGCTGCCGACGCAGCAGCCGACGCACAACAAAAATAACAAAGTTAAGCAACCTAAGGTTGAGGTATGAGGGTTTGCCCGGCATACACCTCACACCGCTTACCTTTTTTCTCAATTATGAAAATAGCTGACTTTGTTAATAACGTAAAGCACCGCATGTTTTCGCCGCAAGGCAAAAACATGTTGGTGTTTTGTGCTTTTATAGGCCTATCGGCGATACTGTGGATAGTGATGACGCTCAACGAGGAGGTGCAACGCGATGTGCGCTGTGCGCTTGAAATAGTGAATTGTCCCGACTCGGTGGTGCGTGTGAGCCCGATGCCAGAGGCGCTGAATATCAGCGTGAAGGCTCATGGCACACAATTCATGGCATACAACATAGGTCGCAATCCTAAAATTAGTATTGACTACAAATATTATGTGCGTAACGGGGTAGTGAATTTGTCAGCAGCAGAGTTGCGCAATTTGGCGCACAAACTATTTGGACAGTCAGCTCAAATCACATCAATAAATCCCGACTCGCTAAACTTGGTGTTCACATCACGACGTCCGGAGCGGATGCCGCTGCGCGTTGATTCGC
Organism: uncultured Bacteroides sp.; assembly: GCA_964431795.1. Taxonomy (GTDB): domain Bacteria; phylum Bacteroidota; class Bacteroidia; order Bacteroidales; family Muribaculaceae; genus CAG-873. The sequence goes on along the minus strand of CAYSLD010000007.1, from coordinate 10,012 downwards.
GCATAAACACCCTACCCAATTGTGCGCTCACCGGCCCGGTGAAGGCGGCAATTGACAGTGTGCTGGTCTATTCAGTGAACGGCACCCCATCGAGTGTGCGCTACATATCGACAGTGCCGGTGCGCCTAGACGATGTAGCCAAGTCAGAGGTGATCAGGGTGCGCATACAAAGTCCCAAAGGATGCCGCGTGGTGCCTGATAGTGTGGACCTACGCATCAATGTAGAGCCCATGATATCACGAGCAGTGAAGGTGCCCATCAAGGCCATAAATGTGCCGGCAAACACGAAACTCATACTCGTGCCGGGGCAAATAGACGTTAACTACATGCTCCCCATGAGCAGATATGATGAATCGACACCGCGATTCACCGTGGTGGCCGACTACAATACCCTAGACAGTAATTTTTCATCAAACCGCATAAAAGTGCGCATATCGCACTCAGAAGGCAACTTTATCAACGTCTATCTTGCAACCGACAGCGTAGAATACATGATAGAACGCAAATGAAAGCATACCTAACAGCAATAGTTGGCGGCATAGGAGCCGGAAAATCGCTGGTTCGCGACATGGTTTGCGACATGGGATATAAGGTTTACGACACCGATGCTCACGCCAAAGAGATAATGGATAATAACCTTGAGCTGCGGCTGAAAATAGCAGAAGAGATATCGGCCAACGCGCTCAACGACGACAAAACAATCAATCGACAGGCTCTCGCAGCCATTGTGTTTAAAGACGAGAGCAAGCTTAAGATTCTAAATAGGCTTGTGCACGGTGCTGTGCGCGATGATTTGCAGCATTGGTGCGACACAAATGCGGGCCAACATCTGTTTGTTGAGACAGCCCTGCTCTATCAAAGCGGCATTGACCGGATGGTAGACGAAGTGTGGGAAGTTGAGGCTCCGACCGAGGTGCGCATAGAGCGAGTGATGAAGCGCAATAATATCACCCGACAACAGGTGTTGGACAGAATAGAGTCGCAAAAATTCGCAGTTGTGCATCCACACTACAACGTGCATATAATTCACAATGAAGATAAGACAGAAGTAAAACAACGTATAAAAACCATCCTTGAAAAGCATGAATAAAAAATTTATCGTTGCAACGCTGCTCGCGGCTACGGCAATCGGTGCAACAGCTCAAATCACAATCACACGCAACGGCAAACCGGCTGCGCGTATTGTTGCCGACACATCAAAGAAAGTTGACAAAGAGGCTGCAGAAATGCTTGAGACCTTTGTGGCTCGCATTTCAGGTGCACATCTGCCAATTGTGGCACCGGGAGTGAAACAGCGCAGCGGGGACATCATTATCGGTGCCGGCTCGACTGACGGGCTCACAGAGGATGGCTTCAGGTTGCAAACCACCCCCGGCGGCACACTGCAAATTAGCAGCGGTGGCGATAAGGGACTGATATACGGTGCTATCACAGTGCTCGAAAAATATCTTGGTGTGGACTATTTTGCGGCTAACTCATATAAGTTCACCGCTAATAAAAACATCACGTTACCGGAAATTAACGATAAGCAAAATCCGGCATTTCGTTTTCGCCAGGTGAATAACTATGGCTATGCGACCGACTCGGTGTATCGCCGATGGATGCGCACCGAAGACCCCTCGGAGGAATTTGCCGACAACCTTTGGGTGCACACATTCAACCGTCTGTTGCCGGCAGATGAATATGGCAGCAAACATCCGGAGTATTATGCGCTCATCAATGGCGAGCGTCGGCCCGGACATGCCAGCCAATGGTGTTTGAATAATGACGAGGTGTTTGAAATTGTTGCAGCGCGTATCGACTCGATTTTTGCAGCTAACCCCGACTGTCAAACTATCTCAGTGAGCCAAAATGATGGTAATTTCACCAACTGTCATTGCGAGAAGTGTGAGGCTGTAGATGAGTATGAAGGGGCACTCTCGGGCAATTTTATACGTTTTGTAAATCGCCTGGCAGAGCGACGTCCCGACAAACAATTTTCAACG
>CAYSLD010000007.1:0-7927 GCA_964431795.1 uncultured Bacteroides sp. | reverse complement strand
AACATACAGATATTTAAGGAGCATGGAGCCACCATGCACCACTCACAGATAGCGAGTGCACGCGGCGGTGATTTTGCCGAGATGCGCACATACATGGTGAGCAAACTTATGTGGGACCCGTATCTTGATGCCGACTCGCTGATGCGACATTTCATGGATGGATATTACGGAGCCGCCTCGCCATATATTTATCAATATGAAAAATTGCTGGAGGGTGCATTGTTGGCCTCAAACAAAGATTTGTGGATTTACGACTCGCCCATCACACACAAAGACGGTATGCTCAATGCTAAATGCTGCAAACGCTATGATGAGTTTTTCGATCAAGCCGAGGCAGCTGTTGCCGGCGACACAACATTGCTGCGCCGCGTGCGATTGACACGTTTGCCGCTGCTATATTCAGAGCTTGAATTTGCGCGTAAAGACGGACAAGGCTCAGCGCCTGAGACCGTAGAAAAGCTTAAAACATTTGAGCGATACACCAAAGACTATGGAGTGATAGAAATAAATGAGCGACACAACACACCCGAGGAGTATTGCGAGCTCTACAAATCGCGCTACATAAATGCCAAGGGCGGCAACCTAGCAGCCAATGCCAAAGTGACATGGATAGTGCCACCGGGCGAGAAATATGCCAACATGAATGCAGACGTCACCGATGAGATTTTCGGAGGCACAACGTTTGTGGAGAGTTGGGTTGGCTGGGTAGGCGAAGATGGCATCTTTGTCATAGACCTTGGCGAGGAGAAAGATATACACTCAGTGAGCACAGATTTTCTGCATCAACTTGGGGCGTGGATATTATTGCCGAAATCAGTGAGCTATTACACATCAACCGATGGCACGAATTACACATTTTTCGGCAAGAAAGAGCAAGCTGAAGATCGCTCGCCCGAGGTGAAATTTGTGGAGCTCGGAGTGGCATCAGACACAGCAGTGAAGACACGCTACATAAAAGTAGAGATAGAGACAGTTGGCACATGCCCGAGTTGGCACTACGGAGTTGGCTATCCGGCATGGTTCTTCCTCGATGAAGTAACAGTAAAATAAGCGCTACGATGACAGCATCAGAGTTGCCAAAGCTTAATTTACCCGCGTACGACATACAATTGCGCAAGGGCGAGGTTGAAGACCTTGAGGTCTTTGACCCCTTGCGCAAAAAGTGGTTTGTGCTCACGCCCGAGGAGTGGGTGCGCCAACATTTTGTGCATTATCTATTGAGTGAATACGGATACTCGGTCCACCGCATGGCCAATGAGGTTGGATTGCGGTTGAACAACACGTTGCGCAGGTGCGACACGGTGGTATATGATGATTATATGCAGCCGCTGATGATTGTTGAGTATAAGGCTTCGCACATACAAATCACGCAGCGAGTGTTTGACCAAATAGCGCGCTACAATATGGTGTTGGGGGCAAAATATTTGATAGTGTCGAATGGGCTAAATCACTATTGTTGCAGCATAGCCGACGGAAATGTTACGTTCATGCGCAACATACCGCGATATGAGGATATAAAGTGAGCGGGAGTGTTGGCTGAAAAAACGGCATAAATTATTGTTTTAAGAAAATAATTGTTATATTTGCATTGATAACAGATTTGATTTATACAATGCAGTATAATAGTACGAAGCGGCCAACGCCGCGGGCCACACTTGTCGAAGCCGTGATGCGCAGTAGAGCGGAAGATGGAGGATTGTATATGCCTCAACATCTGCCGGTGATACCTGATGCATTTTTTAATAACTTCGCCGAGATGACATTTGCCGAGATAGCATACGTGCTTGGCAACTTGCTCTATGGCCCGGAAATTAGTTCTGTAAATATAAAACATATAGTTGAAGAGTCGTTCAACTTTGATGTGCCGTTGGTGAAAGTCAGCGGTAACATCTATTCGCTCGAACTGTTTCACGGCCCCACAATGGCTTTTAAAGACTTTGGAGCGCGCTTCATGGCGCGGTTGCTGAAGTTTTTGCCCAAGCCCAACGGGGCGAACAAGCTACATGTGTTGGTAGCGACAACGGGCAACACCGGCAGTGCAATAGCAAACGGATTTGCCGGTATAGACGGAGTGGAAGTGTATATGCTCTTTCCACGCGGACGAGTGTCGCGGCATCTTGAGGCACAGTTCACAACCATAGGCGGCAACATTCACGCCATAGAGGTGCAAGGGTCGATAGATGACTGTCAGAGCATGGTGCGCCAAGCGTATGAAGATGCCGAGCTTAATTTTAAAGCGGCACTCACGTCGGCCAATTCGCTCAACATAGCACGCTTGCTGCCGCAGACGTTCTACTACTTCTACGGCATGGCGAAATTGCAGCCGCAGTTGCGACACGGCCAACGCATAGTGTTGTCGCTGCCGTGCGGCAATCTGGGTAACTTGATAGGAGCTGTGATAAGCAAGCGCATGGGACTACCAATAAAACGGATTGTAGCCTGCGAAAATGCCAATTCATTTTTGACAGACTATATGCGCACATCGAAGGTTACCAATCACAAAACAGTGCCCACCTTGGCGTATGCAGCCGACAAGGGCACGCCAACCAATTTTGAGCGGTTGCAATGGTTGTACGACAACTCGCTTGAGCGAATGCACAGCGACATTGAGGCACACTCATACAGCGATGCCGACATCATTGATGCAGTCAACTCATGCTACTTGGATTTTGACTACACGTGCGACCCCCACACTGCGCTAGCCTTCCGCGGGCTACAAGACAGTCTGAAACCGGGCGAGACCGGATTGATGTTGGCAACAGCCCACCCGGCCAAGTCGCTCGATGCAATGACAGCTATCACGGGGCGAGCTATGGATTTGCCAATACAGCTGCTCAAGTTTATGAATGGCATAGACAAGCGCGTGCAGATGGCGGCAAACTACAAATCGCTGCGACGCTACATATTGCAGCATCTGTAGTAAATTAGTAAAATAGTAAAAACGTAAAACCTAACACTAGTGAACTAGTAAATACAACTTACTTTAACAACCAAATAATTAATTTTTTACCATCATGGCAACTAAACGTCAACTCAAAAAACACATCGGCTATGTATGCGGTGATATCGCAGCCGAACTACTCATTGCTCGTCACCTTTTCGAAGGTTTTGACAACGACAAAGTTGTAGCTATCATCAACAAGATAGCAGCATTGCAGGTAGAATCAATACGCAACGTCACTTTCGCGTTTGACAAATCGCCGCGCAGCTTTGAGCACAAAGGTCTATATCGCAAAGCACGCAACGCATATTTTGCACAAGCATACAAAACATTGCGCGCTGACTTCAACAATTCAGTCTCTGAAATTGTTAAAGAGATGAATGAGGCCATGCCCCAAGAATTTAAAGAAGCAAACAAAAAACAAGCGTGAATTTAGCGAAACTTATATTGAAGATAGCCGGATGGACAGTGTCAATCACTGTCCCCGACTATCCTAAATGCATAATATGTGTGGCCCCGCACACAAGTAACTGGGACTTTATACTTGGCAAACTAGCCTATGCCTCGGTGCGACGCAAAACCGGTTTTTTAATGAAAGAGACATGGTTTTTCCCGCCACTGGGATGGATATTTAAATCAATAGGCGGCATACCCGTGCCCCGCAAACGAGGCTCATCGCTCACTCCGGTCATAGTTGAGAAATTCAACCAAGCCGAGCACATGCACTTGGCGGTGACACCTGAGGGCACACGAAGCCGAGTGAGCCAATGGCGCCACGGATTTTTGCACATAGCACGCGAGGCGAACATACCCATAGTGCTTGGAGTGCTCGATGCCGCCACAAAAACAATGAAGGTTGAGACCACATTCACCCCCACTGAAGATGTGGAGGCTGATATGCTCGCCATCAAAAAATTTTACCGCGAAAGCGGAGCTGTTGGGGTAAAGCCTGATAAATTCACAACCGAATAACATCCCCCCCCGGCAAGCCAAAAGAAAAAGATACATAACAGACTATGCAACGATTGCTGAAAGTCGCAGTATTGCCAATAGACATAAAACATGGCGATCGCGATGAAAACCTATATATCATATCACAAAAAATAGCTGAAGTAGCGCCTGACACCGACATAGTGGTGCTCCCCGAACTATTTTCAACCGGCTTTATTTCAGACCCCGCGGTGTTGCGAACGCTCGCAGACAGCGCAGACCGTGAGCTCACCTTGAACTTTTTACGCGACCTTGCAGCCAAACACAACACCGCCATCTGCGGCAGCATGTTGTGGCGTGAGGGTGCGAATTACTTCAATCGTTGCGTATTTATAGAGCCGTCGGGCGAGACAACGCACTACGACAAGCATCACCTATTCACGCAAAGCAAAGAGCCGAAAATACTCACGGCAGGCACAACAAAGTCGCCGGTGGTGCGCTATCGTGGATGGAACATAGCCATGGCCGTGTGCTACGATGTGCGTTTTGCCGTGTGGTTGCGCAACGACAACAGCCGCTACGACTTGCTCATTGTGCCGGCAAACTGGCCAAATGCGCGCGCCTACGATTGGAAACATTTGCTCATAGCACGAGCCATAGAAAATCAGGCATGCGTGGTTGGAGCAAACCGCTCGGGTGAGGACAGTTTCGGTGACTACAACGACAACTCATACGTCATAGACCACCGCGGCCGCGAGGTTGGCGAGACTACGAACGGCATTATCACCGCAACACTTTCGCTCAATAAGCTTGAAAAATATCGCACAGACTTTCCCGTGCTGGCCGATGCCGACACGTTCATAATAAACCCTACCCACCAACGCTAAAACAATTTGCATGGCTGCACAAGCTGTAACATTTGAGAACTTACGCACCGCGCTGCGAGCAAAAAATTTGGAGCAATTGTCGCCCATATATCTGCTGCACGGCGAGGAAGGATACTATATCGACGAGTTGCTCAAAGATTTTGAGAACTTGCTCAATGACGACGAAAAAGCATTCAACCAATACATACTCTACGGGCCCCAAGTTGAGCCTGCCGAGGTGATAGATATTTGCCGACGCTACCCTATGATGGCCGACCGCCAGGTTGTGATACTCAAAGAGTGTCAGTCAGTAAACAGCACCAACCTCGACAAGTTGAAGCGCTACGTTGCCGAGCCGTCGCCCACCACAATATTCGTGATATGCTCACGCGGAGCCGCGCTAAAGGGCAAAGAATTGATGGCGGCACTGCGCAAAAGCAATGCCACAATTTTTGAGTCGAAGAAGATTGCGGAGTATCAACTTGGCGCTAACATATCAAACTATATCAACGCCCGCGGGCTGAATGTGCAACCAAAAGCACTTGAGATGCTCAAAGAGTATATCGGCACTAACCTCGACCGTATGTACAATGAGTTGAACAAGTTGATAGGAATACTTGGCCCGGGTGCAACCGTCACACCCGAGGCAATTGAGCAACACATCGGTGTGAGCAAAGACTATAATGCCTTTGAGCTTGTTGATGCCCTGGCCATGCGCGACAGTGCGCGTGCCATACGCATAGCTAACTATTTCAGAGCCAATCCGAAGGCCGTGCCACAAGTGATGGTTACGGCAGCTATTTTCAACTTTTTCAGCGATTTGCTAATCACTTACTTTGAAAAGGACAAGAGCGAACACGGGTTGATGCAAGCGCTGAAATTGAAAAGCACATTTCAGCTGAAACGTTTTAATGCCGCGCGTCAACGCTACAATGCCTTTCAAGTTATAGAAATCATACGCGCCATACGTCAATTCGACACACAGTCGAAGGGCATAGGCTCTCGCCGCGACCCTTACGATTTGTTTCACGAACTGATATTCCGCATACTCACTGCACCGGGAACACTTTTTCCGAAAGCTTAAAACATATACACCACAATATTATGATAATAGCATCGCAAAAGCGCAAAGAAAATATAGCCGAATATCTGCTGTATATGTGGCAGATAGAAGATATAATACGTGCCAACAAATTGAGCATTGAGGCCATAGAGCAAAATGTGATAAACCGCTATCAACTAACCCCTGAGCAACACAAGCAGATGGTGGAGTGGTACGAATCGCTCATTGACATGATGCGCCGCGAGGAGGTCACCGAGCACGGTCACTTGCAAATGAATAAGAACACACTCAATCAGCTTGTGGCACTACACCAGACTTTGCTCAGCGACACCAGATTTGGCGAATATACAGCAGAATTTTATCGCACGCTGCCATTCATTGTTGAGCTACGAGCCAAGGCCGGAGAGAATCGTGTTGGCGAGATTGAGACGTGTTTTAATGCGCTCTATGCTATGTTGATGTTGCGATTGCAACACAAAGAGATATCAAAAGAAACGCTCACGGCCATGCAGCAAATCAGCAAATTTATTGCTGTGTTGGCGCACGATTTTCATCTTGACGAGGCCGATAAACTCTTCCCGGCAGACGACAAAGACTAAACCGAAGCCTCACCCCGTCACTGAAGGGAGTCTGCGCAAAAACGTAAAGTAAAATCGCGCAAAAACATAAAGTAAAACTGCGCAAAAACATAAAGTAAAACAGCGCAAAAACATAAAATGATTTGGAAGTTACATAATCTTTAGCTACTTTTGTGGTTGATTATGAAACAGCTAAAGTATCTAAGCAGAATTGCCGACAAGACTCTTCGATTGAGGCTTGACGCATTTGGCGCGGTGCAAATCACCGGGCCAAAATGGTGCGGAAAAACGACAACGGCTGAACAGTTGGCAGCAAGTGTCATTAAGATGCAGGATCCAGACTGCAGAGAAGGCTACCTTGCAACTGCAAAAACAAAGCCATCGCTGCTGCTAAAAGGAGAAACACCACGTTTGATTGATGAATGGCAGGTAGCGCCAGTCATTTGGGACGCAGTGCGCCATGCTGTTGACGAGCGCAGAGAAAAAGGCCAATTCATACTCACCGGTTCAACTGTTGTTGACGATGAACAGATAATGCACACCGGCACAGGAAGGATTACACGCATGGCCATGCAGCCAATGAGTTTGTATGAGTCGCTTGAGTCGAATGGAGCGATCTCGCTGCATAGTTTATTTAATAATCAAGAATACGATATAGATGGATTGACGTCACAGCTTTCAATTGAAGACTTGATTTTTGCGGCATGTCGCGGAGGCTGGCCGGCCTCGCTTGATGACATGAGTAGAGAGGCAAAATTGCTTATTTCAAAAGATTACGTTGACGTTATCTGCAAAGAAGATATATCAAGAGTGGATAAGACAAAACGCAATCCGGCTCTTGCAAGTCTAATACTTCGATCTTATGCTCGAAATATATGCACATTAGCCAAAAAGACATCTATGCTTGCCGATGTGGCGGCTGAAATGGAGGGAACAAGTATGCCAACCTTTAATGACTATATCGAGGCTTTTGAAAAATTATTTGTAATAGACGATATAGAGGCATGGTGTCCGTCAATCAGATCAAAAGCAGCCATCCGTACCGGAAAAAAACGCTGTTTTGCAGATCCATCAATAGCCGTAGCAGCACTTGGTGCCTCACCGGAAAGTTTGGAACTAGATCTGAATACGTTTGGATTTATATTCGAATGTCTATGTTTCAGAGATCTTCGCGTATATTCACAAGCTATGGGTGGACATCTTTCATATTACCATGATCGTCAAGGGTTAGAGGCTGATGCAGTGTTGCACCTTGCTGATGGCAGATATGCCTTGATTGAATGTAAGTTAGGCAGCAGAGAGATTGAGAATGGAGCAAAACATCTCTTAGAAATAAAACGGCTAGTAGCAGAAAGAAATAAGATTGAGCATCAATCCAGATTGCGTGAGCCCGATTTACTAATAGTGCTCACCGGTGGAGAAATGGCTTATACGCGCGAGGATGGTGTAAAAATTATTCCTATTGGATGCTTAAAAGACTAACCGAACATACATATATAAAAACAGAGGGCGTCACTAGTGGCGCTCTCTGTTTAGATATTTTGGGGAT
>CAYSLD010000006.1:0-32571 GCA_964431795.1 uncultured Bacteroides sp. | reverse complement strand
GTACATACTGCAAAAGACAAAATTACGGAATAACTTTGAATTGACACAGGCCATTGAGCAATAACATTTACCAACCAAGAAGCGATGCAGCCTAAAATAACGCCAAAAACGCCACCGGTTACACTTATGATTATTGCTTCAATAAGGAATTGCGAAAGGATATCGACGCCACGTGCACCGATAGACATACGCAAACCGATTTCACGAGTACGTTCTGTAACAGAAACGTACATGATATTCATGATGCCAATACCACCAACTAGAAGAGAGATACCTGCGATACAGGCCAATAGAATAGTCATCATATCGCTGGTAGAGTTCATCATCTCACTCAATTCTTGTTGTGAGCGGATTTGGAAGTCATCATCAGCGTCTTCTTTTAGTTTGTGGTTTTTGCGCAGTATAGTAGTAATTTCGTCGATGGCATCATCCGTCTGATCTTCATCAACGGCGCTAGCGTATAAGCCTTGAATGTAGTCAATAGCAAGAACACGTTTCATAATGGTAGTGTAGGGAGCAAGTACTATATCATCTTGGTCCATACCCATTGAGTTTGTTCCTTTTTCCTCAAGCACGCCTATAACAGTCATTGGAATTTTGTTGAAACGCACAACTCGGCCAACCGGATTTTCTCCATTTGGGAAGAGGTTTTCGACAACAGTTTTACCAAGAAGACAAACTTTAGCAGCTTGTTTAACATCTTGATCAGTAAACATTGAGCCATCATCAACTTTAAGCATACGAATATCGAGATATTCTGGCGTGATGCCATAAATGCTAGAAGGATAGTTATTATTACCAATGATAAACTGGCCATTGCTAGAAACTTGCGGAGAGACAGCAGCGAGAAGTGTACACTGATCGCGCACTGATTCATAGTCAGCGACGGTGAGTGTTTGCATATCATCAGCGCTTTGGCGCACGCCGCCACGTTGATCAGTGCCCGGTTGAATCATAATCATATTAGAGCCCATTTCAGAAATTTGAGCTTTAATACTGTCTTTGGAACCCTGGCCAATAGCAAGCATAGTAATAACAGACGCAACACCAATGATAATGCCTAGCATTGTCAAGAAGCAGCGCATTTTGTTATTATTTAATGCTTTGAGTGCAATTCTTAAAAGATTGAATATTTTCATAATCAGTCATTTTCTTTAGGGAGTGATTCGTAAATCTCACGGGCAGACGCAATTTTTTCGTTTACGGTGTCAGAAACGATTTTTCCATCGCGAAGCACAATATTTCTTGACGAATAAGCTGCCAACTCGGGATTGTGAGTAACAAAGATGATAGTACGGCCACGAGCATGAAGTTCTTGGAATAATACTAATATACTAAAAGAAGTGCGTGTATCCAAGTTACCTGTAGCCTCATCGGCAAGAATAATAACAGGGTCGTTAACCAAAGCACGCGCGATAGCAACACGTTGTTGTTGACCGCCTGACATTTGGTTACTTTTATGATAAAGGCGTTCGTGCAAGCCTACAGCCTCAAGAGCTTTTATAGCTCGTTCGCGTCGTTCCTTAGAAGAGACGTTTGAATTGTAGAGCAGAGGTAGCTCAACATTTTCAACCGAAGTTGTTTTCGGCAAGAGGTTATAGTTTTGGAAAACGAAACCGATTTTACGATTGCGAGTATAAGCTCGTTCGTTTTTGCTCATTTTCTGCACAGAAACACCGTCAAGAACATATTCGCCTGAAGTAGGACGGTCAAGACAACCAAGCATATTCAGCAAAGTAGATTTACCGGAGCCTGATGTACCCATGATAGTCACAAACTCGCCTTCATTGATAGTGAATGAAACGCCACGCAAAGCATGAACAGTCTCACCACCAACAACGAAGTCGCGGCGTAAGTTTTCAATACGTATAATTTCTTTATTTTGAGACATATTCTCGTGATTAGAAATAAAAAATTAAGAGGAGAGAGGAACTTATTGAGTGAACGTATTATTTCTTTTTATTTGAGCCCGGGGGTTTGGGAGCGAACGGACTAGTTTCACCTTGACTGGTCTCGCCCTCATCTTCAGCTGAAGCTACAGTTGTAGAGCTATAGTCAATAGCAAGAACTTCGTTTTCACTCAAGCCTGAAATGATTTGAGTGTTTACGCCGTTAGTTGTACCAATTTTGACTAATTTAGGCTGCAATGTATTGTCTTTAACCACCCAAACAACTCGCTCATCTGATTCGCTAGCTTCAGGGACAGATGTTCCATCCGGCACACGTGGAAGTTTTGAATCTTCAGCGAGGTCTTCTTTCGGGCTAAACAAGAATGCTTTGTTTGGCACGAGAAGTATGTTCTTTTCGCAAGTAATATAGATAGTTAAGTTAGCAGTCAAACCGGGTATAAGTTTGTGCTCGGGATTTGCTGCAGCAACAATAACTTCATAAGTCACAACATTGCTCTCAGTTGTAGGATTGAGTCGCACTTGAGTCACTTCACCTTCAAACAAATCATCGGGGTAAGCATCAACAGTGAAAGTTACGCTTTGACCAACTTTAACTTGACCTATATCAGCTTCATCAACATTACCAACAACTTGCATATTGTCAAGGTCGGCGATGGTGTAGAGGTTTGCAACGTTCATGTTTGATACAACAGTTTGGCCAACTTCAACTTCGCGTGAGATTACTATACCGTCAATAGGAGAATAGATCTCAGCATAGTTAAGATTTTTGGCTGCTTTGACGCGGTCAGCTTGTGCTTTTTCATAAGCAGTTTTCGACACTTCATAATCTTTTTTAGTGGTTTGAAAGTCGTAATCGCTTATAAGTTGTTTGTCGTGCAATGCCTTATCACGAAGATAGTTTGTTTTGTTATATTCGTAGGTTACACGAGCAGACTCAAGATTAGCATCGGCGCTTTTAAGTTCGCTATCAAGTAGCGTTTTTTCAATTTCAGCGATGAGCTGACCTTTAGTAACAACAGAGTTGTAGTCGGCATAAAGTTTATCGATAATACCGGTAACTTGAGTACCAACATCAACTTGGGTAACTGACTCAACAGTACCTGTAGCAGTCACCGACTCGGTGATGTCACCACGAGTCACTTTGTCAGTTTCAAGTGCCTCTTGTTGCTCCTTTGAACATGCTGTGGTCACTAATAGAAGTGAGGCAGCAAAAGCAATAGTTTTGTTCATAAAATATTATAGTTTGTAATTACATGTCAACTTTAGTGGTACGATAGTAGCCAATCATTTTTTTGCCAAGCATAGCCATGTATTTAGCTTGGATCAAAGAGTGTTTAGCTTCAAGAAGAGTGTTATGGGCATTCATAAGTTCAACTGTTACAGCCAAACCCAAGTTAAATTGCTCATTCACGTAATCATTAGAGATAGTGGCGGCATTAACTTGCTCTTCGGCTGCTGAATATCGAGATTGAGCTGCACGAGCATCAATATACCAACCCTCAACATCTTGAGCTAATGTTGTCTCTCTTGATATTTTATCAAGGTCAGCATTTAGTGACGTGATGTTTGCTTTAGCGACAGCTACTTTTGTCTTCTTATTATCAAATATAGGCACAGACACAGATAGACCAATATTTTCGTTCATGCCTTGCTTTAATTGAGTTCCAAAGGCAGCTCCTGAAGAGATGTAAGATGTGCCAATACCTGCATTCAATGAAATTTTAGGAAGTTTCCCGGCTTTAGCAGTTTTTATTGCAATCTCGGCATCTTCTTTTTCAAGGTCGAGACTTTGCATTTGAGGGTCGTTGTTAACGGCCAATTCATAAGTAGATTCCATTGATGGGAGTAAAGCCAAGACTTCCTCTGAAGTCCAATCTACATCTTCGAGAGTAATATCATTATTGATACCAAGTTCAAGAAGTTTTTTGAGCTCCATACGGCGTGTGTCGTAAGTACCTTGAGCATTGACCAAAGCATAATTGTCTTGCTCGAGCTGAGCTTTAAGTTGTGCATAATCTACTTTTGAAAGTCTACCACTTTCCATGAGAGCTTTAGCACGCTCAGTTTGTTTTTGGCTAAGTTCGACAGCTTCTTGATAAATACCAATATTTTCCTTAGCATAAAGGATATTGATATAAACTTGAAGCAAATCAGTTTCCAGGCTACGAGAGATGTCTTCGGTAGCAAGTGCATCAATAGATTGGCGCAATTTTGCAGACTTGATGTCGTTAGATCTCACACCGCCATCCCACACAGTCCATCCGGCATTTAAACCATAAGAGCTGGCATACACATTTTTAGAGCCTTTAGCTCCCCATGGAGTGTTGGTGTAGTTTTGAGTAGTAGCGAAATCAAGTGTTGGTTGCCATTGCGCTTGAGCAGCTTCGAGGTCATAATCAGAAGATAATTCAGATAGTTTTGACTTTTGAAGCGAGATGTTGTGCTGGCGAGCATAACTCAAACAATCTTGATATGACCAAGTCTCACCTTGAGCTGTTGTCATAACAAAGAAAGCTAATGCAGCAAGCATTGATTTTCGTTTCATAAATGATTATAAATTAAAATATGATGTTTTTTTTAATATGCACTATTTTACCCTACAAAATTACTACATTATAAATTTTGTCGCAAATAATTTAGACAAACGCCCCTTTACATAGTCCCAAAGCCAATATTTATTCTACAAACGCCCTCCAACTACAGCTATAAACGAAAATACGGGAGATAACCCGTGGTTCATCTCCCGCATTTCTATCTATAACAAATATATTAGCGAACTACACTCGAAAGATTGAAATTTGAGAATTCGAGGTCGGTTGCAGCCTTTTGAGCCAAAGAGCTATCAAGTTTGATAGCTTGGCGCAAGTTGGTAGTAATCATTGACTCGTTGTTTGTGCGAGCGCCGAGAACAGCCATCAAGTAGTAAGTTGTAGCATCGGGGTTGGTTATACCGGCAAGAGTAGATTTAGCTTTAGTATAGTCTTTAGTCAATATTTGAGCCAAAGCAGCGTTATTGCTCTTGCTATCGCCAAATGCGCGTACAGCAGCAGCGTTGTCACCTTGTTTCAGATAGTAAACTCCGAGAGCATCTCCAAGGCCTTCTTGACCTGCAGCTGAGCCAAAATATTTATTGGCGCTGCTATAGTCACCATCGAGCATCTTAATCAAGCCGAGGTTCATTTGAGCTTCGCTGCTATTCGGAGCTAAATTAGCGGCTTTTGTAAATGAATTTTTAGCTGCGCTATAATCTTTAGCTACATATTGAGCCATGCCAAGGTCATTCCATGTGCGATAGTCATTGGGATACAAACGAGTAGCTGTTTCATAGATTTTCAAGCGACGGCTGTTGTCATCTGTAAGTGTTGCAGCATAAAGAAGTTCTTCAACAGAAAGAGCTTGAGGGTTAGAATCGAACAAGCTATTGATTTCGCTATCGCTTTTGCCGATAACGTCAATAGAAGCTGTGATGCGAGAATAACGGAGTTTGGGAAGAATTTCATCAGCAAGGCTTTCAAATACATTTGAGAGGTTGCGGAGTTCTTTTTCGCGTTGTTCAGGATCTTTATACATTGAGAGGACGCTCAAGATAAGTTCTTTATCTTGAATGTTGCTTTGGCTAACGAGTTGTTGCAAGCCTTCCCAATCTTCAGCAGTAAATTGAGCGGTAAGTTCGCCAAATTCAGTGATCTTATCCTTTTTGAGCTGACCGGTAATATATGATTTAGTATTTGCTTCACGATCACCGGCAAGTTTGTTGTTAAAGTCATAGCTGCCATCAGGAGAAGCGTATGATTTGATGTTGATTTCTTTAATAACGCGCGAAGTATCGCTGTTTGCAGCAACCAATTCCTTTTGCAATTCAGTCATTGCATCAGTATTTAATTGGTTAGAGCGGACGTTTGCCATATTAATAAGGAACATAATATCGGCAGCATACTTTTCGTTGATTTCACGTTGGAAAGCATCGGGAGCGACAGCCGGATTAACCGTTGCAGCATCGGCAAGAGCGGCAGTAGCAATAACACCGTTTGCCACTTTAACACGAGGTAAAGTGTACTGTTTAGAACCTTGAGTTACATCGAATGAAAGCTCGAGATCACTTTTTGCCATATCTGCTTGATAGAGATATGAAACAGGAATTGTTACAGTGCCACCGTAATCGTAGCTAACAACGGGAGCATTACCGCGAACTTTCTCGCCTTGGAACGAATAAGCTTGCGAAGCGACTTCAGTGCCATTAAAAACGAGGTAAGGAGTAACTGTGACTTGGGCATCCTTCACGAAGAATTTTTCAGGGATTTTACCGGTAACAGTTGCAGGGACTTTTTCGCCAACGACTTCCAACGGGTTGGGGTTGACACTAAAGTAGTCTGAGCTGAATTGGCCCAGTTTCTTGCCGCATGAGCTAAGCATCAAAGCCGAGCTAACAGCGATAGTCAAACAAACTTTTTGATTCATAACTAATAAAATTATGTGTATATATTTTATGGATTACTATTTTAAGCAGCGGTTCAGAAGGTGAGATATATAATATATGTATATCTCTTGCAAAGATAACACCTATAATTAACATTTCAAAGCTAAAAACAGATTATTTTTATAAAAAAGCAAATCTAGTGAATAACATTGCATATAAAGAACGGCTATTCATGACACATTCGCAATATGAACGCAAGAAAAAGATATTTTCAGTTGAACATTCGTGTTACAATCGTTAATTAAGTTAAATTATTAAATTATCTTTTTTATTATGAAGTACAAGCAAAAGCGGCTATATAGCTAAGATTTCAGAGAAGAAACGGCGTATAGTGCCAAATTCCGTTATATAAATTATGTTAATACATTTTCGTATTACGTACAAAGAATATAATTTTGCCGGACAGATAAAACGTTATCATTCTATAACAATGAAAAAATCTATTGTATTCGCAGCTGTTGCACTAGGTGCTATCTCTGCCTCTGCTCAACAAGCTCTTGAGCAACCCAAGTTTTCTGACAACTGGTCAATAGGACTTGACGGTGGTGTTACTACTCCTCTTACCCACCACGCTTTCTTCGGTTCAATGCGCGGCCTTGTAGGTCTTCACGTTGACAAACAAATCACTCCTGCTTTCGCACTTGGTGTTGAAGGTCAATTTGGCGTAAACACTTCAAGCTGGGAAGGCCCTCACAGCTCTACTGCATTTGACAACTCTTACGTTGGCACTTACGGTACAGTTGATCTCTTCAACTTCTTTGGTGGTTACAACTGCGGCAAACGCGCATTCACAATCGAAGCTCTCGCCGGTGCAGGTTGGGGTCACGATTTCGTAAACCACGAAAATGGTAAAGACTACAACTACTTCGTAACTAAAGCTGGTCTTAACTTCAACTTCAACGTTAGCGACAAAGTAACTATCGCCCTCAAACCTTCAGTAGCTTGGAACATGAACCAACCCGGTGCTGCACAAACAGCAGTTGCTTACAACGCAAACGGTGCAACTTTCAACTTCCAAGCCGGTCTTACTTATCACTTCGGCGGTTCACACTTCGAATGTGTTAAACCTTACAACCAAGCAGAAATCGATGCTTTGAACGGTCAAATCAACGATCTTCGCGCTGCTCTCGATGCAACTTCTGCTCGTGCAAACGCTGCTGAAGCAAAAGCAAACGGTTTGCAACACGACCTTGACGAATGCCTCAACCGTCCTGCTCAAAAAGAAGTTGTTAAAGAAGTGAACAACAACCTCAGCTCAGTTCGTTACGTATTCTTCCGTCTTGGTTCATCAGCTATCACTGCTGACCAACAACCCAACGTTGAAATGATTGCTAACTACCTCAAAAATCACAAAGACGCTAAAGTTGTTATCAAAGGTTATGCATCACCCGATGGTCCTGCAGACGTCAACGAAAAGCTTGCTAAACAACGTGCTGAAGCAGTTAAATCATCACTCGTAAACAAATACAAAATTGCTGCTAGCCGCATCGATGCAGAAGGTCAAGGCGTAGGCAACATGTTCAGCGAAGAATCATGGAACCGCGTAAGCATCTGCACTATCGAAGAAGCTAAATAATATTGATTACTAATTCAACTCACAATAAAAAAGCTCGGGTCGCTGACTCGAGCTTTTTTTATTGTATGCAAGTTAATATTATTCGGGTTTGGGGCCTGGAGCCGGGGGTGTTATTTCGGCATCGCGCATTTGCAGCCATTTAGCATAAGTAGCATCATCCTTGATAACTTTGCGCATCGATTTACGAAGTTTCTCTTCTTGCTTTTGCATTTTCTTTTGCATCTTTTCGATGTCCTTTTGAGACATTTCTTTAGGAGGAGTGGGGCGTGAATTTGCATCGCCTGACATCTGAGGACGATCTCCACCGGGGACACCCATGCCTCCACCGGGGCCGCCCATGCCTCCACCGGGGCCGCCCATGCCACCGCCGGGACCACCCATACCTCCACCGGGGCCACCATGACCGCCACGCGGACCGCCGCCAAATGAGGGTGCAGCTTGATTTGAATCGCCAAATATTGCTTTGTTGTACGATTCATAGGCTTTGTAAGCCTTCTCAAATTGCTTTTGGTCGAGATTTAATGCTTTTCTGACTTGATCAACTTGCTGAAATGTTGATTGTCCCTGTTTAGGCATCATATTATCAGCTTGATGAGTCTCACTTTGCTGCTGTGCAACAACATAGCAAGGCACCGATGCCATAAGAAACATAGATAAAATTAGTTCTTTTTTCATACGAAATGCTATAAAAAATTTGATTATGTTGCAAACTTACAACAAAAAAGGACACTAACTAGCATTTTGACGATATTTAAGCCGAATTTAATGATAATTTAGAATGTTGCAATTCTCATAAATTTGTGATAATTTTGCAACAAAAATATTAGAAAAATGATGAATGCATTACTAACAATTGCGCTACTGATAGTGTCGAACATATTCATGACATTTGCATGGTATGGACATTTAAAACTACAACAAATGAAAATCATAAGTGCAAATACGCCCTTGTATGTTGTTATCCTATTATCATGGTTAATTGCACTTGCAGAATACTCATTTCAAGTTCCTGCAAATCGCATCGGATATATCAACAATGGCGGTTCATTCTCGCTGATGCAACTGAAAGTTATTCAAGAAGTGATTACACTTACCATCTTCACCATATTTACGGTGGTATTTTTTAAAGGAGAAGCTCTACATTGGAATCATTTTGCAGCGTTTGGCTGTCTAATAGCCGCCGTATATTTTGTTTTTATGAAATAGCTTAGGGCTATTCAAATATTAAGCAATGCTCACATATACCTTCAAAATATAGGTCTACGCTATCCACTCGATAACCTTCAGGTTTAGCTATATTTGAATAATCGAAAGGCAAGTCAAATATTTGAGAGCAACGCTTGCAACGGAAATGAGCATGCGGATATTTAATATAGTCAAATCTTGAGTTGGATCTATCTATATTTATAGTTCTGATTGCACCGGAGTTAGCTAATAGCCATACAGTATTGTAAACGGTAGTACGTGACAACGTTGGCTGATTTTGCAGAAGAGCCTGAAAAATTTCGTCTACGGTTGGATGCGTTTCGTGCTCCATGATATAGCGCATAATTTCAATACGCTGAGCAGATGGTTTCACTCCGTGTTGTCTAAGTTTATCTATGATAGCGTGTGTATCTACTGTTAATTCGGCCATTTTTGTAATCATTACAATTTTATAAATACAAAGTTAAAATAAAAATTTCACTTGCGCAAGCAGAAACAGTAGAAATGCCGATTAATCAGAGCGTTTTGTGATATTAAGCATATCATTTTCAACACTAAAAGCCACATTATCTGTTTGAAATAGACGCTCTATATTTCCACTATAAAGCATGTCATGCGACGATAAATTTATTAAACATTCAGCATCAATCAGCGCAATACGATCGCACATACGAGTTGCAATATCCAACTCATGGGTTGAAAACACAATACATTTATTTTGTTCATAAGCTAAGCGTTGCAACAAAATTGCCAATTCATAGCGATTTGGAAGGTCTAGAAAGGATGTTGGTTCATCGAGTAGAATGATTGGGGTTTGTTGCGCCAAGGCACGGGCAATCATCACACGTTGACACTCGCCATCCGACATTTTGTCCATAGTGCGATTTGCATAATCCGACATACCAACATCACTAAGCGATTGCATCACAATGTCATTATCACAATCTTGCATGCTACCAATCCAGTTTGTATATGGAGCTCTTCCGATAGCAACAACATCTTTGCACTTTAAGTTTGAAATACGTATTCTTTCAGTCGTAACAAACGAAAGGACAGTAGAAAGTTCAGTTGATCGTAGGGCATGTTGGGGTTTACCGTTTAATAAGATTTCTCCGGTATAACGTTTATTTAACCCGGCTATCGCGCGCAAAAGGGTCGATTTACCGGCTCCATTACGTCCAATAAGAGCAGTTAATGTTCCGGCATCGAATTCTGTTGAGACATTATGCAAAAGGGCATCTCTATTTTCGTAGCCAATGCTAAAATCGTTCAATCTAATCATACTACAATAGTTTTATTTCGCAACACCAACCAAATGACAATAGGAATACCCAACAAGGCAGTAATTGCATTTATTGGTAAGGTGAAAAATTTTGAGACAATATCACAAGCCAACAATACAGCACCGCCTACAAGCATAGAGGCCGGCACAAGAACTCGGTGATTGCTATTATTGAAAATCATTCGTGTCACATGAGGCATGGCAAGGCCAATAAAGCCAATCGGGCCGCAAAATGCTGTTATTGTACCTGCGAGAAGAGTTGTAGATGTAAAAATTAAAGATCTGCTACGGGTTATATTCAAGCCCATGGTTACGGCATATTCCTCGCCTAGCAAAAGCATATTTAGCGGTTTGATTGTCAATACTGATAACAATAGGCCCAATAACACCGCCGGAAGGAGTATGTATAATTGAGATACAGTGACATCGCCCAATGAGCCCATTGTCCAAATCACAAAGGCTTTGAGCGACTCCTCTCGGCTCAAATATTGCAATATTTGCACGACAGCACTAACCCCGGATGAGAGCATCATACCTAAGATTAGGATAACCATTATATCTTTAATGCGTCGGCCAACAACAGCAATAATACTTAGAGCCACAGCTGTTCCAACCCACGCAGCGCCGGCAGTTCCTAATGCAGAAAGATTGTATGTTAAGCCAAACAGAGGCGCTCCCAATATAAAAATTGCGACACCGAGACTAGCTCCGGAACTAACGCCTAATACATACGGGCCGGCTAATGGATTACGAAACAGAGTCTGCATTTGCAATCCGCTCACCGTCAAAGCGGCTCCGGCCAGCAATGCGACCACTGCCTTAAGCAAACGGATATTAATAACAATAGCACGAGTTATCTCATCACAATTGCCGCCAAACAAAACATTCCAAACATCTTTTAGTGGAATATTAACAGCGCCAATGCTTAGATCTACTACAAATAGAGCTATAGTTATTATAGCACAAATAATATATAATATAGAAGCGCGTACTCTCATTTATTTTAACTGCTGATAATACACAAAGTCTTCGGTCACAAGTTCAGGATGCATAATCTTTATCATATCGCGAAGCACCAAATCCGGATTTACGATACCAGACTCCCAATAGTCATTAGCTCCACTTTGTGAAACTCGTTTATTACTATTGTAGATTTCACCTGATTTCAAAGGTTTTGTGTCAATAAATTTAGGATAAGTATTTCGCATTTCATCTAAGCTACACATTGAGCCGACATTAATCCACTTATCTGCTTTTGATGTCAAAAGGTATGCTTCTTCCATATCAATTGGCATTGATGTGTTGCCATTATTTTTATTATATATATATTCTGCACCTGCATCATTGATTAATTGTGCGATATAGCTTTGATTTGATGGCATAAACCAAGAGTCGCTATACGGTGTATTGATCATAACCTTTGGTTTCTCAGTCACATTATTAACTCTTTCTCGAACCGTATTGTATCGTTGCGGTATTTTGCTGAAAATTTCGATACCGGCATCACGTTTACCCACAATCTCGGCAAGAGCCACCATCCATTCGGCTTTACCTAGGGGAGACTCTTCAAGATAATCGCCAATGTATATAAACGGTATATTAAGTTCTTTTAGCTTCGACTCCATTTGACTTGCACCGGTCACACCGTACAAAAGCACAATATCCGGAGACAGAGCGGCAAGCACTTCATAATCAATATGACCTTCATAGCCTACATCACCGATTTTGTTTTTATTGGCACGAATTTTATCATTTGAAATAAAATCAATGCCTGATACGCCAACAACATCATCAATGGCGCCGATAGCATCAAACATCGCTACATAAGTAGATGACATAGTCACAACTTTTTTTGCATTGCCATGCAAAACTTGACCATCGTAGCCTGATGGAACATCTTCATTATTACGGACAATCAATAATTCAGTTGTAACACTATCAGCACCTTGCCATGGATTGCAAACACGAATTAGCGTGCTTTGCTTTGATTCTGAGCCCAAGATAGAAAATCCGGATGCATATTGCGGGGTATAAATCTCTTTGTCAAAACCTTTTGTCGTATTTGTTTTTTCAATGCACGATGACAAAGCAAGCACAATCACAAGGAACGAGGCTATATTGAAGGTGTACTTCATATCATATAAATTTAAAAAACGGCATTTGTGCAGACAAGCTGCACAATATGCCGAAAAAGAAAAATTGTATTTGATAAATGTTAGTCAATATTTATTTCGCGGCCCATTTGCACTACACCGGTGAGATTAAGATCTGCATCAAACATCATGATATCAGCATCCTTACCTGGGGCAAGACTACCTTTACGATCATAAACTCCCATTAAACGGGCAGGTGTTTCAGAAGCCATACGAGCTACATCTTCAAGAGGGATGCCTGCTTGTTGCACTGCTGTTTTAACGAGTCTATCCATTGTGGCGATACTACCGGCTATAGCTGAGCGGTCTGCAAGTTTGCAAACACCATCTTCAATAATTACTCGGGGGTCAAAAGCTGTTTTAGAGTCGCTAGCCGCACAAGCTAATGCATCTGTAATGAGAGCCGTACGTTCCACTCCTTTTTGTTTATGTATGAGTTTAAGCAAAACAGGAGGAACATGAATGCCATCAGCGATCATTTCGACTGTGATACCATCATTAAGGAATACAGCTTCAATTACCCCGGCATGTTTATAGACTCCAATCTTATGATTACCTGTCATTGCGTTATAGAAGTGTGTTGCATGGCTAAAGCCTGCTTTGTAGCCACGTTCAACATCTTCGGGAGTTGCAGCAGTATGGCCCAATGAAGCCATGATGCCTTTGCTGCGCAAATAGGTGGCAAATTCTTCGCTACCGGGCAATTCAGGTGCAGCATCCCAACGTTTCAATGACACAAAATCTTCAACAATAGGTTTATATTCTTCAGGTGTTGGCACTTTAATATTCTCGGGCAACTGACCGCCGGCCATTTTCGGATTAAAATACGGGCCTTCAAGATGTAAGCCAAGCACACCGCTCATCGGGTCGGCAACGAGTTTATCGCAAGTAGCCAAAGCTTCTCTAATCATAGGCACAGTCGATGACGAAAGAGTAGGGAATATCGATGTGGTGCCGTGTTTGCGATGAGCTTCAACTGCGACAGTAAAAGCGTCTTCAGTACACTCCATAAAGTCACGGCCGCCACCACCATGCACGTGGATATCTACGCCACCGGGCAATACATAAGCGCCTTTGGCATCGATGACTTTATCTACTGTTTCAAGAGGTTTAGAATGTTTAAGAATAGCTTTAATATGTACTCCATCAATAAGTACACTTCCGCCTTCCACCCAACCTGCAGGTGTAAAAATACGGCCATTAATAATTTGAGTAACCATTTTGATTAGCTTATTTTTGTAGGGAAACTAATTGAATTATAGCATATTAGTCATCGATAAAACACGATAACTTTTACACAAACACAAAGTTACAAATAATTTTGTATTTGCAAAGATAAAAAAGGATGAAATATTTAATTGCAAATTTCTTGCATTTATCATTAAAATGCACTAAATTTGCGACATAATTCAATCCCAACTAACAGGAATGAAAAAAAGTGTCATAAAGCGATTCACGCGTAGCGGTCTATTTGCAGACAACAGGCTCAAGGAAAAGAGAAGTTGTTCGTGCAGTCTTGCCGGTGCGCGCATTTTTTATGTCCATATCTAAATATAACATAAAAAAGCAATGGTGACACGAACAAAACATAAGGTTTGCACATTTATAATTAAAAATAAGTTTTACTATGTCACAGTTGCGATTTAAAGTAATTGAAGAAGCCTTTGACCGCAAAGCAGTCAAAGTTGAGATTCCCAAAGAACGTCCGGAAGACTATTATGGAAAAGCAGTCTTCAACAGACAAAAAATGTTTGAGTACTTACCTAAGAAAACTTTTGATGCTCTTGTTTATGCGATTGAAAACAAAAAATCAATCACACGCAAAATTGCCGATAGCGTAGCAGAAGGCATGAAACGTTGGGCCATCGATAATGGTGCTCGCCACTACACACACTGGTTTCATCCACTCACAGATGGCACAGCCGAAAAGCATGATGCATTTATCGAACATGATGGAAAAGGTGGAGTAGTAGAGAAATTCTCAGGAAAGTTATTGGTGCAACAAGAGCCAGATGCATCAAGTTTCCCCAATGGTGGCATACGTAATACGTTTGAAGCGCGTGGATATTCGGCTTGGGACATTTCATCACCTGCATTTATACTTGATGAGACACTATGTATTCCCACAATTTTCATTTCATATACAGGTGAGTCGTTAGACTATAAGACACCTCTTTTGCGCGCGCTCAATGCCGTTGACGTAGCCGCAACCGGTGTTGCTCAATATTTTGATCCGTCAGTTAAGCATGTATCTTCATATCTCGGATGGGAGCAAGAATATTTCTTGGTTGATGAATCACTTTATAATGCCCGTCCAGACCTTGTGATGACAGGTCGCACCTTAATGGGACATGAAAGTGCCAAAAACCAACAGCTTGAAGATCACTATTTCGGAGCAATTCCATCACGTGTTGAAGCATTTATGCTTGATCTTGAAATCGAGTGCCATAAGCTTGGCATTCCGGCAAAGACCAGACATAACGAAGTTGCTCCAAACCAATTTGAATTAGCGCCTATATTTGAGGAAACCAACCTTGCAAATGACCACAACTTGTTATTAATGTCTGTAATGGCTGAAGTTGCACGTCGTCATAATTTCCGTGTATTGCTTCACGAAAAGCCCTTTGCCGGTGTAAATGGTTCAGGCAAACATAATAACTGGAGTTTGGGCACAGATACAGGTGTATTGCTTTTTGCTCCCGGTAAGACCGAGGAACAAAACTTGCAATTCATCACATTTGTAGTAAATGTGATGGCAGCAGTTCACAAACACAACGGTTTGCTCAAGGCATCAATCATGTCTGCGACCAATGCGCACCGTTTGGGTGCGAACGAGGCACCACCAGCAATCATCTCAATCTTCACCGGAAGTCAACTTGCAGACGTTCTTGACAAACTTGCAAATTCAGAGGAAGACCTTAACGATTTGGCTAAACGTGAAGGCATTTCAATTGGTTTGTCACAGATACCGGAAATCATGATTGACAACACCGACCGTAACCGCACATCACCGTTTGCATTTACAGGTAACCGTTTCGAATTCCGTGCTGTTGGTTCAAGTGCAAACTGCGCATCGGCAATGATTGCGCTCAATGCAGCCGTAGCAGACCAGCTCAGCGAATTTAAAAAAGCTGTTGATGCCAGTGTTGCAAAAGGTGCAGACCTCAAATCAGCAATCTTGACAGAAGTGCGTCGTCTTATCAAACAATCTGCAGCAATTCACTTCGATGGAAATGGATATAGCGATGAATGGAAAGAAGAAGCAGCACGTCGCGGTTTGGATTGTGAGACATCAGCACCGAAAATTTTTGATGCATATCTTAGCAAAGATAGCGAAGAAATGTTTGCGCGCACCGGCGTATTCTCTCGTGTTGAACTTGAAGCACGAAATGAGGTTAAATGGGAGATGTATACCAAAAAAATCCAAATTGAAGCACGAGTGCTCGGCGATTTGGCAATCAATCACATTATTCCCGTTGCGACTCGCTACCAATCAGTATTGGTAGACAATTTGGTTAAGCTAAAGAGCTTATTCTCAGAAGAGAAAGGAGCACGATTAGCCTCGCACGATCTTGACACAATTGAAAAAATATCATACCACATGGCAGTTATCAAGCTTGAAGTTGATAAGATGATTGATGCACGCAAAGCAGCAAATCAAATCACTTGCGAGCGCGAAAAAGCTATAGCTTATCATGACACAGTTGCTCCGGCAATGGAGACAATTCGTTACCACATAGACAAGCTAGAACTCATGGTAGATAACGAAATGTGGCCTCTACCCAAATATCGCGAACTTCTATTTATTCGTTAACAAATGGAACAACTCAAACACGAATGCGGCGTAGCAATGATACGTCTACGCAAACCTCTTGAATATTATAAAGAGAAATACGGCAGTTACACTTGGGGCTTGAATAAGCTATATCTCTTGATGGAGAAACAGCACAATCGTGGCCAAGAGGGCGCCGGCTTAGGCGTAGTAAAATTGCACACTCAACCTGGGCATGAATATGTATTTCGTGAGCGTGCCCTAGGCTCGGGCGCTATACAAGCCATATTTGAAGGTGTAAACAAGCAACTACCGACCGACTTGCACAATATGCCGGTCGCCGATGTAGAGGCAGAAGTACCTTTTATAGGAGAAATCTATATGGGACACTTGCGCTACTCAACAACGGGGCGTAGTGGTATATCATACGTACACCCATTCTTGCGTCGTAACAATTGGCGTTCACGCAACTTATTGCTTTGCGGCAATTTTAACATGACGAATGTGGATGAAGTGTTTGAGTCGATCGTGGCACGTGGTCAACACCCACGAATTTACAGTGACACAATAGTGCTCTTAGAGCAACTTGGATATGCACTCGATAAAGAAAATCACCGATTGTACCGCGAATTTCGCAATCGATTCACTGATCCGGCCTTAGGTATTGCAATTGAGGACAATATGGATATATCACGAGTTCTCAAGGCTGCGGCTCCGTTATGGGATGGTGGATACGTGATTTGCGGTGCTACCGGATCAGGTGATTTCTTTTCACTGCGCGACGCTAATGGTATACGTCCGGCATTTTACTATTTTGATGATGAGGTTGTTGTTCTTGCATCAGAACGTCCTGTTATTCAAACCACTTTCAACATTCGATTGGATGATGTTCACGAGCTAAATCCAGGCGAGGCATTGATTGTTGGTAAGCACGGGCAACTTTCAGTAAAAAGGGTATTACCAGAAGGACAAAACAAACGTTGTTCGTTTGAACGTATCTATTTTTCGAGAGGTAGTGATGCCGATATCTATAGCGAACGTAAAGCGCTTGGCGCTTATCTTGTGCCCGAGTTGTTGAAGAAAATCAATGGTGATTTAGATAATACAATATTCTCATTCATACCCAATACGGCTGAAGTTGCATTTATGGGTATGAATGCGGAATTGGAGCGACGTTTGGATCAAGCGCGTATGAATGAGATACTCAAGTTACGCGATCAAAACAAACTTAACGACGAAAAGCTCAAAGAGATTATGCGTCGAAAAGTTCGCGTCGAAAAGATAGTGATCAAAGACATCAAATTGCGCACATTCATCGCTGAAAGTGAGACTCGCAATGACTTGGCCACACACGTTTATGACGTCACATACGGCCGAGTAAAGAATGGTGTAGATACTGTTGTAGTTATTGATGACTCGATTGTGCGAGGCACAACATTGAGACAATCAATTCTTACGATGCTAGACAGATTGCATCCGAAACGCATAATTGTGTTATCGTCATCGCCACAAGTGCGATTTCCTGACTGCTACGGCATAGACATGAGCCGTATGAGCGAATTTATTGCATTTAAAGCAGCAATTGAGCTTCTCAAGGAGTCAGGGCGTCAGAATATAATTGATGAAGTATATGAAGCATGTAAAGCTGAACTTAAGAAGCCGGCAAAAGAGCAAGTTAATGCAGTAAAAGCTATATATGCTCCGTTCAGTGATGAAGAGGTATCGGCAAAAATTGCAGAGATGCTCACTGATGCAACGATAAATGCAGATGTTGAAATACTCTATCAAACGCTTGAAGGATTGCACAAAGCAGTTCCAAATCATCCCGGAGATTGGTATTTCTCAGGCGACTATCCAACACCAGGTGGCACAAAGCTTGTAAACCGAGCATTCATAAACTTCTATGAAGGAAATCCTGACAAACGGTAAATAGCAACCACACATTCAAAATACGGCAACAGTGGCACAATTTAGTGTCACTGTTGTTTATTTTTATTACAATCTGCCTTCATCATTATACGAGTAGTACCCATTATCTGCAATAATGATGTGATCGTCCAAACGTATGTCAAGGGTTTCGGCTGCAGTCTTAATTTTACGAGTTAATGAATCATCTTGCATACTTGGTATCAAGTTACCTGAAGGATGGTTGTGAAAAGCGATAATACGAGTTGCTTGCATTTCAAGTGCGGCACGCATAATTAATTTCACATCGACTACGGTAGCAGTTTGGCCACCTTTAGCCACACACAACTCGCGTAATACTTTTGCTGAGTTGTTTAGTAATAAAACCCAAAATTCCTCATGGTCAAGGTTTTGAAAATGTTGACGCATTAAAGCTGCCGCAGCATCTGAAGAACAGATTTGCTTATAACGCATTTCAGTTGCATCTTTTGCAGAGCGCATGCCTAGTTCAAGCGCAGCTAATAATGTGATCGCTTTTGCCGGGCCAATTCCTTTATATCTATTCATGAAATCGCGCGGGCTCAAACGAGCTACCATAGATAAATGATTGTCGTTATCATTTAGTATCTCGCGCGAAAGTTCAAGCACAGATTTACCTTTGAGCCCCGTTGAAAAGACAATTGCCATAAGTTCAACATTAGTCAGCGATTTAACACCGTTTGCCAATGCTTTTTCACGGGGTTTTTCGTCATCAGCGAGAAAACGAATCATGGTATTTGGTGAATCATACATAAGAGAGAGATTTTTAGTTTGTTTTTATTTGCCTTTGCGCAAAGCCACTTCTTGTGACACATCACGACCTCGGCCTAATAGTATTTTAGTAAAGTATGCTTGTATAAAACCTGTGCCATATCCACCGAGCTGTATAACGGCTGCCGGGATGGCATATACTGCAATCTTCAATGATTTTGTTGAAAGTAGAGCACATATAAATATAGCTACAAAGTAAGCGATCAACGGAGCGAAGAACCATGGAGACACAAAAATGCCCAACAGTACGAGGGAAATAAATCCGACAACGGCAACTGCAGGTAGTGTATGTACAAGTTTTAATGAATCAGGATATAACAGTTTTAGCGTGATGCGCGACATACCAAAGATGTGCACTTGTCGCCAAAACTTATGCCAATCTATACGACGCTTATGCCAAACAGGTAGCTCGGCATAAAGTCCGATGCTAAATCCGGCCAATCGTATGCGAGTGCTCATATCTATGTCCTCAGAAAACATTTCGCGAAATCCTCCTACTTTTTCAAAAACTTTCCGAGAAAAGCCCATATTGAATGTGCGGGGAGTAAATTTCTCAAGGCTAACTTTTCCGCCACGAATACCTCCGGTTGTCAGAAACGATGTCATGGTGTAATTTATGGCCTTTTGAGTATCTGAGAAAGAATCGTGAGCTGCATCAGGGCCGCCAAAACAATCATAAGGTTTGTTTTGAAGTTGCATAGATAAGACTTCAAAATAAGTTGGAGGAATAACGCAATCACTGTCGAAGAACACAAAGAAATTGCCGGTAGCGCGCTCCATGCCATAATTTCGAGCTATTGAACGTCCTTCATTTTCTTTGAAATAATATTTAACATCAAGGCCCAAATTTCGGGCCTCGCTTGCTACTTTATCACATGGCAGAGTAGAGCCATCCTCAACAAGGATAACTTCAAAATTCTTGACCGTTTGTTCGATCAAACTATCTAGGAGATCGCGAACTTCATCTATGCGATTATATACGGGAACAATTATAGAGAATAGCATTCTGGGTGGATATAATTAAGACATCCGATTTTTGTAATCATCAAAAGTAAATTTGCGCAAATAGGTGCAATCACCATTTTTATCACAAAAAACTAATGCGGGATGTTGGATGCCGTTAAACATATTAGTTTTAACCGTTGTATAGTGGTTCATATCTTCGAGGGTGAGACGTTGACCCTCAACCAAAGGTTTCTCAAAGCTCCAATCGCCCATATAGTCTCCGCTCAAGCACGAGTTTCCGCCAAGACGGTATGTAGGCATGCCTTGCACCGCATCATCGCCCAAGCTCTCAGTGATTGCAGGCTTATAAGGCATCTCTAATGTGTCGGGCATGTGACATGCGAATGAAGCATCGATAATTGCAGTTGACACACCATCATTCGTAACTATATCGACGACAGAAGTAATCAGGTCTCCGGTGCGCCAAGTGAAAGCGCTACCCGGTTCGAGAATTACTTCTAGCCAAGGATAACGAGCTTTGAAGTCTTTAAGCAGATTTATAAGGTGGCCTGTATCATAACCTTGACGTGTCATAATATGTCCGCCACCCATATTGACCCATTTGATAGATGGGAGAAGATGGCCAAATTGTTCTTCAAATGCCTTAAGCACTTTAGCTAAATCATAGCTTGACGACTCACAAAGGGCGTGAAAATGCAAGCCTTCAATACCATCGGGTAGGCCTTCAGCCAATTCTGTGGTACTTGCGCCAAAGCGACTACCTGGCAAAGCCGGATTATATAAATCTGTAGCTATTACGGAGCAGTGAGGATTTACGCGTAATCCGGGCGAGACATGACGTCCGGTCTTATCATTATATTGTTTTAATCGGTCAGCAAAGCGGGTCCATTGCGAAACCGAATTGAATGTTATATGTGAGCTTCCCGCCAGATACTTATCTATTGTAGCATCAGTATAAGCCGGGCAATATGAATGGACTTCATCAGTTAGATATTCTAAGCCTAACTGCAATTCATTGAGAGAGCTAGCAGTGCAAGCCACATTGTACTCTTTAAAAATATGGAAAGTCTTCCACAAAGCATTTGCTTTAAATGCCATTATAATTTTCACACCGGCTTCTTTGCTGACATGACTAATCAAATCAAGATTATGACGTAGTCTATCTTCGTAAACGATATAAAACGGGGTAGGGAGTTCTTCTATTTTCATTGCGATGACGAATTTAAAGGAGTGAGTGTGTAAAGTTATTCAATAATAGTAAATTTTGCAAATTTTAGCAACAAAGTTTTTATGTCTATGTTACTAAAATTGACAATAATACGAGCCCCGGTTGGATTGGCTGCATCTATTTCTGTAATAACACCTGTGCCAAAGCGAGGGTGTGCTATTTTCATTCCGACTGTAAGTTCATAAGCGTCATGAATTGTACCGGCATTTGCTATTTCAGTCGGTTTAGATTGTTCTCGTTTGACAGACGTTGAAGAAATATACGCTGTTGAATGAGTTCGTTCTATCGGCTGGAATGATTTAGCCGGACTCACATAAGTAGTAGTTGTTCTTGGCTCTAACGACGAACCTGTAATAAACTGCAGATACTTTTTATCGATGTCTTTTAAGAACCGAGAAGGAGCAGCTGTAACCGTAGTTCCATTGCGGTATCTATTTGAGACATAGCTTAGCATACAGAAGCGTTTAGCACGGGTAATTGCTACGTATAACAGTCTCCGTTCTTCTTCAACTTCTTCTGCAGAGTCTTTGCTACGCGATGATGGCAATAAATCTTCTTCTACACCAACGACAAAAACGTTACCAAATTCAAGACCTTTGGCCGCATGAATTGTCATGAGTGTAACTTTCGCTGCATCATCACCATCTTGATCGTCAGTGTCTGCATCAGTAGCTAAAGAGACCTCGGCTAAATAATCTTGCATTGTGCTTTGATCTTCCAATCCTTGTTCAGAACGTTGTTGCACAAAATCAGCTGCACTATTAACCAACTCTTGCAAATTCTCACGTTTTGAGATGCTTTCAGGGGTGGAGTCGGAGGCATACATTGAAAGCAAGCCAATGTTGTTGTATATCTCTTGTATTACTTGGTCAACCGGTTTTCCTTGAGCTACAAGCGCATTTAGTGATTGAATGCTATTAACGAACGAATCAAGTTTTGTGAGCGTACCTTTATTAACGTTCAAGTTAAATGCCGTTGGGTCGTTAAGTATTGCCCAAACGCTAACATGGTGTTCAAGCGAAGCTGCTGTGAGTTTTTTTACTGTAGTTTCGCCAATGCCTCGTGTTGGGATATTTATAATTCGGCGTATAGCTTCGTCATCATCAGGGTTAATTGATAGTTTGAAGTATGCAACGGCATCTTTAATCTCTTTGCGTTGATAGAACGATTGCCCGCCATATATTCTATATGGTATATTTCGTTTACGCAATGATTCTTCGAGCAAACGACTTTGAGCGTTAGTGCGATATAACACTGCAAATTCGTCATAATTGTCGCCTGTTGTTCGTTTTATTTGAGAAATGCGATTTGCCACGAGATAACTCTCTTCGTAATCGCTATAACTCTGCACTACTTCAATTCTACTACCCGGACCATTTTCTGAGAAAACATTTTTGGGTATTTGCTTAGTATTCTTCGCAATCAGTGTGCCTGCAGCATTGATAATATTTTCGCTTGAGCGATAATTTTGTTCAAGTTTAAACATTTGCAAAGTCGGATATGCTCTCTTCAGATTGAGAATGTTCCGTATGTTTGCGCCACGGAAGGAATAAATGCTCTGAGCATCATCGCCAACTACGCATAACTTTTGATTGTCTCCGGTTAGGAGTTCTACAATTTTATGCTGAGCAAAGTTTGTATCTTGATACTCGTCAACGAGG
The DNA here is from genome assembly GCA_964431795.1 of uncultured Bacteroides sp. GTDB lineage: Bacteria > Bacteroidota > Bacteroidia > Bacteroidales > Muribaculaceae > CAG-873. Next base: position 9,625 of record CAYSLD010000006.1, on the reverse strand, counting down.
ATGTACCTAAAAAACTCTTGATAGTGACGGCGCAAGTCGTCATTATCACGGAGTAAAATATAGGTATAGTATAGCAAATCGTCAAAATCCATTACATCAGAGATGCGACAAATGTTGCGATATTCTTTAAAGATTGAGTGAATTGCAGGATGTTTTGACCGGCGATCTGCATCCATTAAATCTCTATCAGCCGCATACGATTCAGGAGACAACAGTGCATTTTTAGCGTTCGATATGCAGGATGCTACGGTTGCCGGTTTATATTCTTTTTCATCCAAATTGAGGTAACGTATCACTGTCTTTATGAGATTGCGCGAATCAGTTGAGTCAAGAATTGTGTAGTTACTATTAAACCCAATTCTATCAGCATGGCGACGTAATATTTTTGCAAATATAGAGTGAAACGTGCCCATCCATAATTTTGACGCGGTGTCAGTACCGGAAAGGGCTGTGATACGTTCACGCATTTCCTTAGCCGCTTTGTTAGTAAAAGTCAGAGCCATGATACGCCACGGTTCAAATCCTTTGACTAACAAATGTACAATTTTGTATGTAAGTACACGTGTCTTACCTGATCCGGCACCTGCAATAACAAGCTCCGGGCCATCAATATACTCAACAGCACTCCGTTGCTGTTCGTTGAGCTGATCAAGATAGTGACTCATAGCAACAATTCAATTACCAAAATTTATTGTATTGAGCAGAATATTCAAACCCGGCATTAGCTAATTTTTCTTCTAGCTCCTGACGAGAAATATGCATATCATTACAAAGTTCATCTAAACCTTGTTTGTATTCATCGCGGAGTTTTGTGTTTATATAACTTAATAACATTGCCGGGTCGGTTGGCAGTTGATTATTTTCCATTTTGAGCAAATTTGTAAATTATTAGTACAAAGATAGTGCTTTTACTGAAAAAAATTGTACATTTGTGATGTTAAATAAAATTCGGCATTTATAAAACTTCACTTATAAAGCATTAGAACCAATCACATGACACCAATAATTCAAAAGTATAAAGCGCCCGAAGTAGAGCGCGACCGCCGCATTCTTGAGCTATTGTCTCAGACCTTTCCAACGGTAAGTGCAGCGAGCACAGAGATAATAAATCTCGAAGCGATACTCAATTTGCCAAAAGGTACCGAGCATTTTGTTGCTGATGTTCATGGCGAATATGAGGCGTTCCGACACATTTTGAAAAATGCATCGGGCAATATAAAGCGCAAGGTTACAGAGCTTTTCGGTGCGACACTTCGCGCCGGAGAAATTAAAGAATTGTGCGCGCTCATATACTATCCTAAGCCTAAGCTTGAGCTCATAAAAGCGACAGAGCCCAATCTCACAAACTTTTATCAAATCACGCTCAACCAATTAGTGAAAGTGGTGCGCTCTGTTTCGTCAAAATATACGCGTTCAAAAGTGCGCAAAGCACTTCCCAAAAGCTATGCATATATAATTGAAGAGTTATTGCATGAGACTCCGGAAGATCACAAGAAACAAGCATACTTCAATCGTATCGTTGAAAGCATTATTTTGACAGGTCAAGCAGATGATTTCATTGAGGCGATGAGCTATGTTATACAACAATTGAGCATAGATCAATTGCATGTGCTAGGCGATATATATGACAGAGGTCCCGGGGCTCACCTCATTATGGATATGCTTTCTGATTATCGCAATTTTGATATTCAGTGGGGCAATCATGACATTGTTTGGATGGGCGCAGCAGCGGGCAACATGGCCTGCATAGCTAATGTTTTGCGCATGTCGTTGCGCTATGCAAATATGGCAACGCTTGAAGAAGGTTATGGCATCAATTTGGTGCCATTGGTAACATTTGCTATGGAGACCTACGGAGATGATCCGTGCGATTATTTCAGGCCAAAACTTGATGCTGAAGATGATATTCACTCTGAGAAAGCTAAATTGATGATGGCACGAATGCACAAGGCAATAAGCATTATTCAATTTAAGATAGAAGGAGAACTGATATCAAAATATCCGGAATGGGATATGGAAGATCGAAATTTACTGCATCGCATAAATTTCGATAAAAAGACTATAACTCTACCAAGTGGAGAATATGCCTTGCGCGATACTAATTTTCCGACTATTGACCCGAAGTCGCCATATACACTGACCGCAGAAGAGACAGAATTGGTTGAAAAGTTGCGACACTCATTTAAGATCAGTGACAAGTTGCGTAAGCACATGTACACAATGGTCTCACACGGTGCGATTTACGGTGTATATAATGGTAATTTGCTTTTCCACGCATCTATACCATTAAACAACGACGGCACGCTAAAAGAAGTTACAATTGATGGAGAGCAGTATAAAGGTCGTACACTACTAAATCAAGTTAACAAAATGGTGCGAGCAGCTTTTGACGAAGATACAGAGCCTACAGATCGCCGTTTTGCTATTGACTATTTTTGGTATCTGTGGTGCGGACCAAATTCGCCATTATTTGATAAATCAGCAATGACGACATTTGAGCGCTATTTCATTGAAGATAAATCGACTCATCATGAAGAGAAAGGCAATTATTATAAGTTGCGCGACAATGAGGAGATTTGCGACATGATACTTGATGAGTTTAACGTCAACGGCAAACACCGTCACATCATTAACGGGCATGTTCCTGTCAAAACGACAAAGGGAGAAAAGCCTATCAAAGCGAATGGCAAACTAATGGTTATTGACGGAGGATTTGCGAAAGCTTATCACGACACAACGGGTATAGCCGGATATACACTTGTGTTCCACAGCCGCGGATTTGACTTGGTGCAGCACGAACCATTTACGTCAGCACAAAACGCAATATTGCACGGCACAGATATAGTCTCTACAAATCAAATTGTAGAACTTAGTGCCCAACGCATGCGCGTTCGCGATACAGACAAAGGTCTTATATTGCAAAGTCAAATTGACGAGCTAATGGAATTACTATATGCTTATCGTCATGGACTTATCCCCGAACATTCATCGTTGAAATAGGCAAACTTCACACAACGCTTATATATTGATAACAAGGCCCGGCATTTAACATGTTGGGCTTTGTTTTGTTAAAATTAATAGTTATCTTTGCAGATGGTATGAAAAAGCGCGTCAACATATTGTTTTTAGCTTTTGCAACAGCAGTTTTGTTGGTGCTTGCCATTATACCACATCACCATCATCAAGGTTTTTGGTGTAATGCAGTAGAGCTATGTGTGGTAGACAAAGGTGTTAACGATGAACACACCCATCACAGCGATGACCACACCTCATGTGTAGAACATTTGAACTTTGTTGCCACCAAGTATGTAGTAGCTAAACAGTATGAACAACAAAGTCAAGTTTTACATTGGCTAAGCTGGGCAACTATCACAGTACAAGATGTTTGCAAATTCGCCGAGAATGAAACTAAATTAGAATGTAATCACACATACACATATAACCTTTGTCCGACACACGACTCTAACGCGCTTAGAGCTCCCCCCGTTGCATAAACATATTAAGTTGTATGTTGTTTTACTCAAGTAAGACAACGTTTTTTTCATAAAAGAAATCTTCTATTAACAATTTTAATTTATGCAACATAAACATTTCTATATAATTACTTGCTGTGCATACCTTGCATTTATGCTTGGTACAACCTCATGCAACTCGAATGCGAAAGATGAATTAAGTCATCATGACCATGAACATGCTGAGCACGAACATGCCGAAACTAAAGACGGTCTTACAGAGATTGTTGTTGAACCGGATGTAGCTAAACGTTTTGGAGTTGAAGCAATTAAGTTACAGCCTACAACATTTAATTCGATTATCAAAGTATCAGGCAAGATCATGCAAAGCACTGATGGCGCATCAATTGCAGCTGCTCCGACTTCCGGCATTGTCACAATTGCTTCAGGAATATCGCAAGGCAAGCAAGTATCTGCAGGGGCTCTAATAGCCACAGTAAAATCGTCAGGCATATCGGGCGGAGATCCTAATGCTGTAGCTCGTGCCGCTGTAGAATCAGCGAAAAAAGAGGTTGAACGCTTGAAGCCACTCCACGAAAAAGGGATTGTCTCTACCCAAGAATATAATGCAGCCGTTGCCGCATATAATTCAGCAAAAGCGGCGTATAGCCCGGCAGCATCGTCAGGCAGGATAGCTGCGGCCACATCCGGGGTCATCACTGAATTGTATGTACAACAAGGACAATATGTTGAGGCCGGGGCTCCCATTGCGTCAATATCTGCATCAAAATCATTGGTTTTACGTGCAGACCTACCTCAGCGCTACATTTCAAGTCTCGGCAGCATTACATGCGCAAAGATTCGCACTCCATATTCGGAGAATGTCATAGATTTGGGCGATTTATCAGCTAAACGCATTAGTGCGACTGACAATATAGCAAGACAGGGTGGATATCTGCCTATATACTTTTCATTTACAAACGACGGTAGCTTTGTAGCCGGCACATCTGTTGAAGTGTTCCTTGAGGGAGCGCCAAAAGAGAACGCACTGGTCGTACCTTTGAAAGCTATTTGCGAGCAACAAGGTAAATATTTTGTATTCGTGAAGCTTGATGAAGAAGGGTATTTGAAATATCCGGTTGAGCTTGGCGAAAACGATGGTGAAAACGTTGAAATCATTTCAGGTGTAAAAGCCGGAGATAATGTTGTGGTAAAAGGAGCAGTAACGGTACGTTTGGCCGAATCATCGGGTGTAGCTCCGGAAGGTCACTCACATAATCACTAGTGTGCTATGCTAAACAAAATCATTAATTTTTCATTACATAATCGCTTGACTATTTTAATTTTGACCGGTCTTGCGATTATATTTGGCACAATCACGCTGTTGAAGACAGAAGTTGATATTTTTCCTGACCTAAATGCGCCAACTGTGGTTGTGATGACAGAAGCACCCGGCATGGCAGCAGAAGAGGTTGAAAAACTTGTAACTTATCCGATTGAGACATCTGTGAACGGATCAACCGGAGTGCGTCGTGTGCGCTCGACATCAAATACCGGATTTTCAATTGTTTCTGTCGAATTTGATTGGGGCACAGATATATTCCGTGCACGTCAAATTGTGTCGGAGCGTCTCAGTGGTTTATCAGAGAAGTTACCTCCACGTATAAAAACACCTACACTTGGTCCGCAATCATCAATACTTGGTGAAATAATGATTATCGGATTGACCTCCGACTCAACATCTCTTTTAGATCTGCGCACAATAGCAAATAAGGTAATATCTCCGCGACTTCTTGCGCTTGGCGGTGTAAGTCAAGTGTCAGTGATAGGTGGCGATGCAAAGCAATATCAAATTCAGCTTTCACCTGAGCGTATGCAGCAATTCAACGTTACGCTTGACGAAGTGCTTGAAGCAGCTGAGGGCATGAACGACAACGCAGCAGGTAGTGTGATGTATGACTATGGCAATGAGTATATCGTGAAAGGAGAGATCAATACTGAATCGATAGATGATTTGTCGAGCACAGTTGTGCGCAGTGATGAGTCGGGCATAATCACGCTTGCCGATATTGCTGATGTAACCATAGGAGGTGAGCACCCACGTTTGGGTGTTGCTTCAGTTAAGGCAAAGCCATCAGTAATAATAACTGTAACTAAACAGCCGTCAGTTGGCACAATTGGACTTACAGAAAAGATTGACAATGACTTGGCTGACATTTCTAAAACATTGCCCAAAGATATCAAGATTTCGACTGACATATTCCGTCAAAGCGAATTCATTGATAATTCGATATCAAATCTTCAACATTCATTGCTTGAAGGAGCGTTATTTGTAGTTGTTGTCTTGTTCTTCTTTATGATGAATGCGCGAACAACAGCTATATCACTTGTAGCGCTACCGCTTTCGGTAATTGTATCGGTAATAGTGCTCCACTTCATGGGATATACACTCAATACGATGAGTCTTGGTGGTATAGCGATTGCAATTGGCTCGCTTGTAGACGATGCAATTGTTGATGTAGAAAATGTGTATAAACGCATACGTGAAAATAATAGGCTGCCTAAAGGCCAACGGAAATCAAAACTTGATGTTGTGTATCACGCTTCGGCAGAAGTACGTATGCCTATATTTAATTCATCATTAATTATTATAGCCAGTTTCTTGCCCCTGTTCTTTTTGAGTGGCATGGAAGGCCGTATGCTCATACCACTTGGTGTATCGTTTATTGTTGCTTTGATTGCTTCAACAATCGTAGCTTTAACGCTAACTCCGGTGTTATGTAGTTTCTTGCTTGGCGGTAGTGATAATGACGATAATAAGAAAGAGCAAAAAGAGCCGTTTATCACTCGTGCCATGCGCAGTGCATACAACAAAATACTTACTAAAACCATAGCGCACCCCAAACCGATATTAATTGGGACAGCCATATTATTCGTTATCAGCGGTGGTCTGTTTTTGACACTTGGACGCAGTTTCTTGCCCGGTTTTAATGAAGGTTCATTCACCATTAACGTTTCGACATTGCCCGGCATATCACTTGAAGAAAGTGATGCAATAGGGCGGGAAGCAGAGAAGATTATCATGTCTGTTCCGGAAATTACCACAGTTGCGCGTAAGACCGGACGAGCCGAACTTGATGAGCACTCGCTCGGCGTAAACGTATCAGAAATAGAAGCGCCATATAAACTTGACGGGCGCACCCGCGGAGAGGTTGCACGCGAACTGCGCACAAAACTCGGAGAACTGCCTGGTGTGAATGTTGAGATTGGTCAGCCAATCAGTCACCGATTAGATGCAATGCTTTCAGGCACTAAGTCGCAAATTGCGATAAAACTGTTTGGTAATGATTTAAACCAATTGTTTATGATTGGAAATCAAATCAAGAACTCTATTAAGTCAGTACCCGGCTTGGTAGATGTGAATATTGAGCAACAAATTGAACGTCCGGAGCTAGCTATTAAACCGCGTCGTGAATTAATGGCTCAATATGGTGTTACACCAAAATCTCTTCAACAAGCGATACAGACTGCTTTGTCAGGAACCGAGGTATCGCAAGTATATGAGGATGGCATACCGTTCTCATTGGTAGTAATGCTCAATCCGGCATCAAAATCTTCAATCGATGCAGTATCAAATATATTGATTGATTCAAACGAAGGCAAGATACCTCTATCAAACGTAGCAACAATCAGTTCAACAACAGGTCCGAACACAATCAACCGAGAAAATGTGAAACGCCGCATTGTTATTTCAGCTAATGTTGATGGAGGAGATCTTCGCGGTGCAGTAAACTCAATAAGCGAAATTATTGATAACAACATCAAACTTCCTGAAGGCTATTATGTTGAATATGGCGGACAATTTGAGAGTGAAGCATCGGCATCACGCACTTTAGCATGGACCTCATTGGGCGCTTTATTCCTTGTGTTTATGCTGCTCTATCAAGAATTCAAAAACTTGCCGCAATGCATTTTGATACTTATCAATATACCACTTGCCATGATAGGCGGAGTGCTTATTTTGGTATTGACCGGAGCAGAACTTAATATCCCGGCTATCATTGGTTTTATCTCACTCCTGGGTATAACCACTAGAAACGGAATGCTATTGGTAAATAGATATAATGCCCTTCAAAGCGAAGGTTTTGGCTTGAGAGAACGCATTATGGCAGGCTCGTCAGACCGTCTATTGCCTATTATTATGACCGCATTGACATCAGCTTTGGCACTAATACCTCTAGCAGTGAATGGAGATGCTCCTGGCAATGAGATACAGTCGCCAATGGCAGTTGTAATACTTGGCGGTTTATTATCTGCTACACTGCTAAATCTACTTGTAGTACCAGCAATATATTACTTAATGAATAAACAGAAACAATGAAGCGTATAATTCTCACGATATGTGCCGCATCGGCATTGTCGATATCAGCGCAGACATCTACGCAGCTCACACAACAGCAAGCTATAGAACAAATATTAATGAATAATACAGAGTTGAAATCACTTTCAGCTAGCAACTCTGCTCAATCATTATCATTGATAGATGAAGCATCATCACTTGCTGACCCTGAGATTGATTTTGAGCGTTTGTGGGGCAAAACTTCTGACGATAAACGTTGGAATGTTGGAGTTACACAAAGTTTCGATTGGCCGGGAGTATATGCGAAACGTAAAGCAGCCGCCAAGGCGCAAAATGCGGCAATGGCCTATCTTTACGATGCAAAATGCATAGAAATATCATTGCAGGCTAAAGAAGCGATGATAAACGCTGTATATGCCAATAAACGGCTTGAAATGCTACGCGCCGTTCAAAACAACATCAAAGAGCTTTCATCGTTAGTTAAAGATGGCTACGAGAAAGGTCAGTTAACTGTGCTTGACGTAAAGAAAATTAACCTTGAGTTATTCAGCATCACGACAAAAATAAGTGATGTTGAACAAGAACTTACTGAGGCTATTTCAGTGTTATTTGCGCTCAATGCATCGCAAGACATGAATGTTGATTTGCAAAACTACTCAGCTGAGCAATTTAAATCTTTGGAGACATATCTTTCAGAAGTTAGTGAATCAGATCCACAAGTGTTGGCAGCAAAACAAAGCGCCGAAGCTTCAGCGCTAAAGGCAAAAGCGGCCTCAGCATCACGTCTACCAGGATTTTCATTAGGGTATCGCCATGCATACGAGGACGGCATACATTTTAATGGTTTTTCAGTTGGGGTTAATCTGCCACTATTTTCAAGACGCAAAGCGGCTAGTGCAGCTTTACTTGAAGCCCAAAGTGCATCATTTGATGCCATTACTGAAACCTCGAGTGCACAATCTGAGATAATAGCTATGTATAACAATGCGTCAAGACATAGGAAATTGCTCGATGAATTAGGCACGGTAACTCTTGATGAGACATATCCTGATTTGTTGCTTATGGCATATAAAGGAGGCGAATTGAACGCTTTAAATTACTTGCTAGAGCTCAATTACTTTATTGAGGCACGTGTAGACCTTTTGTCGACAGAGCACTGTCTGCGATCAGATTTGGCACGTCTTAACAAATATGATATTATCAAATAAGGCTAAGCCTATATAGAAGCAGAAGGCTGCACATTTGAATTTGTGCAGCCTTCTGTTTTTTTGTGGAACGTAAATTAGAAGGGAAGATCGTCAGATGGTTCAGAGCCTGCGAAAGAAACAGCAGGAGGAGGCGGAACTGCGCCGGCAGCAGCAGCAGGAGCAGCCGCGGGTGCGCCAGCAACAGGAGCAGCAGCATCAGCGGGTTCAATTTTCCAGCCTTGGATGTCGGTGAACCAACGTCCTTGCCATTCACGACTTTCGATGTCGAAGCTCAAGCGCACCATCGCACCGGCAGCGATATTTTCATATTGAGCTACACGGTCAGAGCCAAACACATAGAAAGCAATTTTTTTAGGATATGTTTCTTGTGTTTCTAACACATAATAACGTTTTTTCCAGGGATTACCTGCTTTAGATGTACCTTCTTGAACAGGCAATACTGCTATAATTTTTCCAGTGACTTCCATTTGGTTTTAGTCCTATTATTAAAGTGAAACGATTAATTTTTTACAAATGTACAAAAAATCTTGAAATGGGATAGTAGGCAATACGTAAAAAAATCGGAAATTATGAAAAACATAATTTCCGATATAAAATACCACACC
>CAYSLD010000005.1:0-36808 GCA_964431795.1 uncultured Bacteroides sp. | reverse complement strand
ATGCCGTTCGCGCTACCGGTGGCCGCAACTACTACCGCACTCTCATCGTGCAAGGCCCCGCTACCGATATCGACAAAACAGAAAAATATATGAGCCAAATGCCTACCGACGTTGTTGACGGCCGACTCATGGCTGAAGTGCACTACTACGCTCCCTGGCAATTCTGCGGCATGTCAAGCGACGAATCGTGGGGCAAATGCTTCTACTTCTGGGGCGATGGCAACCACATCTCCGGCTCTGACCGCAATGCATCTTGGGGCGAAGAAGACTACATGATTGCCGAGTTCGAGAAAATGCAAAAACAATTCGTTAACAAAGGCATTCCTGTTATCCTTGGCGAATATGGCGCTATCGTTGACCACTCTAACGATATCTCTGACGCAACCGAACTTGCTGCTCACAAACAATCTCGCTACGACTTCAACATGAAAGTCACTCGCGAGGCTAAAAACCACGGCATGGTGCCCTTTATGTGGGATACCGGCGAAGGTATGAGCCGCTCAACCGGCAAAACCACTAGTGATGTCATCATCCCAGCCATCATGAAAGGTGCTGCTGCCGGCAAATATCCCTTCTAAACTACAATATAAGGTAAGATAGATTTTTTAGTGACGGCGCACTCCCCTTGAAGGTGCGCCGTCTTTTGTAATCCTACTAAAATTACATTTTGCTAATATATGAAGAAAAAACTAGCTACTATATTTGCGGCGGCGGTGGCTGCCGGAAATTGCTATGCGCAGTGCGACACTTTGGCCGTGCGCGTTTCTGAGGCCGATGAACCAATGATGACCGGCCTTTATCAACCCTCGTGGCAATCTTTCGCCGAGCACTATCAAGTGCCGCAATGGTTTCGCGATGCTAAATTTGGCATTTGGGCTCACTGGGGCCCGCAATGCGTTGAGGGCACCGGCGACTGGATGGGCCGTCGCATGTACATCGAAAGCGACACCGCCTACAAATATCACAAAGAGCATTATGGCCACCCCTCTGAGTTTGGCTTTAAAGACGTGTTGCCGCTGCTCAAAGCCGAGCACTGGAACCCCGATTCGCTCGTAGCTTTCTACAAAGAAGTTGGCGCCCGATATTTCGTGGCTATGGCTAACCACCACGATAATTTCGACATGTGGGATAGCAAATATCAAGAGTGGAACTCAAAAAACATAGGCCCGAAACGCGACGTTATCGGCGAATGGAAAGCCGCTGCCGATAAAGCCGGACTGCCTTTCGGTGTGAGCATACATGCCGACCACGCTTGGTCGTGGTATGAGACTGCTCAGCGCTACGACCAACAAGGCGAAAAAATGGCTGTGCCCTACGACGGCACACTCACAAAGGCCGATGGCAAAGGCAAATGGTGGGAAGGATACGACCCCCAGCATCTTTACCGACAAAACCACCCGCTCAGCCGCGGCAGCTGGGCTATGTGGCAAATAGTTGGCCAATGGGAGTGGCAAAACGGCGCATCTGTGCCCGACCAAGAGTTTGCCACAAACATTTACAATCGCTCGGTTGACCTCATAAACCGTTATAACCCCGACTTTATCTATTTCGATGCTACCGGTCTGCCTTTGTGGCCCGTTAGCGATGCCGGACTCAAAATCGGCGCTCACTTTTACAACCACTACATGGCCACTCACAATGGCAAAAACAATGCTGTGATGACCGGTAAAATCCTCACCGAACAACAGAAAAAAGGCATAGTCTGGGACGTGGAACGCGGTGCTCCCAATGAAATGATTCCTGCACCGTGGGAGACTTGCACCTGCCTTGGCAATTGGCACTACAACGACGATTACTACAAATATGACCTCTACAAGTCAGCTTCAACTGTGGTGAAAATTCTGGTTGACGTAGTTAGTAAAAACGGCAACCTTTTGCTCAGTGTGCCACTGCGTGCCGACGGCACTTTCGACGACAAAGAGGGCGCTATCTTGCATGAGTTGGCCGCTTGGATGAAGGTGAACGGTGAGTGCATCTATGCTACGCGTCCGTGGAAAATCTTCGGCGAAGGCCCGATTGCCGATGCCGACATACAAATCAAGGACCAAGGTTTTAACGAAGAGTCGTACATCAAGGCCGGCGCTGATGAAATACGTTTCACCACTGCCAAAAATTGCCTTTATGCTACAGCCCTGGCTTGGCCCACTGAAGGTAATACCGTCACAATTAAATCACTCGGCAAAAATAGTAAATACTACACTACTAAAATTAGCAGCGTGCAACTTGTTGGCTATGGCAAGGTGAAATTCACCCGTACCGACGATGCCCTCATCGTCACACTCCCCTCAACCCCCACCAACACCATTGCCCCCGTTCTCAAAATCAAATAAAACAATGTGCCCCAACTCTCTCGACAAAAATCGAATGAGTTGGGGCAAATATAACATTTCATACCCATCGAGGCAACATTTCAAATGCTGCTTAAAATGAAATACATACCACTGTGCAACATGCCAGCGCGCTCATCTCCTTATTATTTTTTATTTTTGCATATACTAATCCACGTAAATTAACAATTTAATAACACGAAAACATAGAAAAGACATGAAACTCCAATCTATTCCATTGCTTTGTTTGGCTGGCGCTGTTGCTTCGTGCGGCTCCGCAAAGTATGAGAAAAGCGACAACGGTGTTGTGGTCAGCATTGCGCAGGCCGGCGAAAACTCCGTGCAAAAAGTGCGCTTGCAAGTGATGGGCGAAAAGCTTATTCGCGTTTCGGCTACTCCCGAAAAGGATTTCTCGAAAGACGAAAGCCTTATCATTGTGCAGCCCACTGAGAAAACCGACTTCTCTGTCACTGAGACCGACTCAACTGTGTCTGTGTCGACCGCTTGTGTCACTGCAACCGTAACGTTGGCAAACGGCAACGTCAGCTTCTACGACAAAGACGGCAACAAAATTCTTGCTGAAGACCCTGCCGGCAAACACTTCAAACCAATCGAGGTTGAAGGCACCAAGAGCTACACCGTGCAACAAGTGTTCCAATCACTCGACGATGAAGAGGGCTTTTACGGCCTTGGTCAACATCAAGCCGACGAATTTAACTACAAAGGCAAAAACGAAGAGTTGTTCCAATACAACACAAAAGTGTCTGTGCCTTTCATCGTGTCGACAAACAACTATGGCATACTTTGGGACAGCTACTCAATGTGCCGCTGGGGCAATCCCGACGACTATCAGCAGCTCAGCGAGGTGTTTAAACTCTACGACAAAGACGGCAAAGAAGGTGCCTTGACCGGCACATACACCCCGGCTAGCGCTGACGATGAAACGATTGTGCGCCGCGAGGATAACCTTTATTTCGAGTATCTCGACCGCGACAAAAAACTCTCAAAAGTTATCAACCTTCCCGACGACTTCAACTTCTACGGCTCGCACGTCGCTTATGAAGGCGAAATTGAAGCTAAAGAAACCGGCGAATATAAATTCATACTTTACTATGCCGGATATCAAACCGTAACCATCGACGGCAAAGAGGTGGTGCCCGAACGTTGGCGCACCGCTTGGAACCCCAATAGCTACAAATTCTCTGTAAATCTTGAGGCCGGCAAACGTGTGCCCATCAAAGTTGATTGGCAACCCGACGGCGCCGTTTCGTACTGCGGACTTCGCGCTTATGCTCCCCGCGACGAAAAAGAACAACTCAAAATGTCGTGGTGGGGTGAAATGCAAGACCAAATTGACTACTACTTCGTTTATGGCGACAACACCGACGACGTAATCAAAGGTTACCGCACTCTCACCGGCAAAGCTCCTATCATGCCAAAATGGGTGATGGGATATTGGCAAAGCCGCGAGAAATATAACACTCAAGACGAGATGCTCAGCGTGCTCAAAGAGTATCGCGACCGTCAAATTCCTATCGACAACATCGTGCTCGACTGGTTGCACTGGCCGCAAGACGCTTGGGGCAGCCACGAATTTGACAAAAACCGTTTCCCCGACCCAAAAGCTATGGTCGACTCAATCCACGCCATGCATGGCCGCATGATGATTTCGGTTTGGCCTAAATTTTACGTGACCACTGAGCACTACAAAGAATTTGACCAAAAAGGCTGGATGTACAAAAAAGCCGTCGAAGACAGCATCAAAGACTGGGTGGGCCAAGGATACGTCGGCTCATTCTACGACGCTTACAGCCCCGATGCCCGCAAACTCTTCTGGAAACAAGTGCAAGACCACTACTATCCCCTCGGCATTGACGCTTGGTGGATGGATGCCAGCGAGCCAAACATTCGCGACTGCACTGATATGCAATATCGCAAGGAACTTTGCGGTCCCACCGCTCTCGGCCCCTCTACCAAATATTTCAACGCTTACGCTTATGAAAATGCTGAAGCCATCTACGACGGTCAACGCGGCGTAGAACCCAACAAACGTGTGTTCTTGCTCACTCGCTCAGGCTTCGCCGGCTTGCAACGCTACTCAACAGCAACTTGGAGCGGCGACATCGGCACCTCGTGGGAAGATATGAAAGCCCAAATCTCTGCCGGCCTCAACTACTCAATCAGCGGCATTCCTTTCTGGTCAATGGACATTGGCGGTTTTTGCGTGCAAAACAAATTTGTTGAAGGCCAACAAATCTTTGACCGCACAGGCACAGAAAATGCTGCCAACAAAGAATGGCGCGAGTTGAACGCTCGTTGGTTCCAATTCGGCGCATTTGCTCCGATGTATCGTGCACACGGCCAATGGCCCTATCGCGAAATATACAATATCGCTCCCGAAGATCATCCCGCATACAAGTCTATCGTTTACTACACCAAACTTCGTTACGACTTGATGCCTTACCTATACTCTCTTGCCGGCAAAGTGCACTTCGACGACTACACAATCATGCGCCCCATGATTATGGACTTCACCGCCGACAAAAAAGTGCGCAACCTCGGCGATCAATACATGTTCGGCCCCGCATTCCTCGTAGCTCCCGTTTACGAGTACGGTGCTCGCTCTCGCAAAGTTTACCTCCCCGAAAGCACGCAATGGTACGACTTCTACAGCGGTGCTGCCGTGGCTAACGGCACACAAACCGTAGCCGCTCCCTACGAGCGCATCCCCTTGTTTGTTCGCGCCGGCTCAATCATCCCCTTCGGCCCCGACATCCAATGGTCTGACCAAAAAGCCGCCGACAACATCACTCTCTATGTTTACGCCGGTGCTAACGGCAAATTCACTCTCTACGAGGACGAAGGCACCAACTACAACTACGAAAAAGGACAATTCGCTAACATTGAGTTCACCTACGACGATGCAACTTCTACTCTCACCATCGGCAAACGCAGCGGCCAATTCAACGGCATGCTCAAAAACCGCACATTCAATATCGTCAAAGTGAGCAAAAACAAAGCCGTGCCCTACAACAAAAACACCCAAGGAAAAGTAGTGAAATATGACGGTAACTCTCAAAAAATTACTTTGTAGTTCGTTACTCGCCGTATCAATAATCAATCCTTTATATTCTCGTGACTCCCGAGCCATCAGCTTTAATGATGGCTGGGAGTTTCGACTTGATAAAGATACACAATGGCGAGCTCTCAAACTGCCTCACGACTGGGCTATTGAAGGCGATTTCTCGCAAGAAAATCCCTCGGGCACCGGTGGCGGTGCGCTGCCCGGCGGCCTCGGATTTTATCGCAAAACATTCACTGTCGACGATTTGACAAAGCAAACGTTTATCGACTTTGACGGCGTGTATATGAACGCTTCAGTCTCAGTGAATGGCTACCTCTTGGGCAAGCGCCCGTATGGCTATGCATCGTTCAGCTACGACATCACAAAATATTTGGTCAAGGGCGAAAATGTTATCGAAGTAAAAGTTGATAACGTTGAGCAGCCAAACTCGCGTTGGTACTCTGGTTGCGGCATTTACCGCAACGTGTGGCTGCGCCAACTCAATGCTGTGCATGTTGAGCAGTGGGGCACATACGTCACCACACCTAACAACAACACCGTAAACCTGAAAATCAAAGCTTCACAAGCCCCCGACGCATACGTCAGCCGCATTTACGATGCCGACGGCAAGCAAGTGGCAAAAGCAAAAACAAAGGTCGGCGAACAAACATTCACCATCTCCAGGCCCAACCTTTGGAGCCCGCAGTCGCCGTATCTCTACAAGGTGGTCACTGACCTGGTGGTGAAAGGCAAGGTTGTTGACAGCTACACCACAACTTTTGGCATACGTCAATTTGCGTTCGACGCTCACAACGGATTTTCTATAAACGGCCAACCGCTGAAAATTAACGGTGTGTGTCTGCACCACGATGCCGGGGCTCTCGGCGCTGTTGTCAACACTGCCGCCATTCGCCGCCAACTCACCATCATGCGCGAAATGGGCTGTAATGCCATACGCTGCAGCCACAACCCTCCTGCTCCCGAGTTGCTCGACCTTTGCGACGAGATGGGCTTCCTTGTCATGGACGAAAGTTTTGATATGTGGCGCAAACGCAAAACAAATCACGACTATTCACGCTACTTCGACGAGTGGCATGAGCGCGACCTCACAGACTTGGTTGTGCGTGACCGCAATCACCCCTCAATTGTGATGTGGAGCATCGGCAATGAGGTGCTCGAACAATGGTCAGACGCTGCTGCCGACACCCTGTCGCTCGAAGAAGCTAACCTCATTCTCAACTTTGGCCACAGCTCCGACCAATTGGCAAACGACAACGAGCTGAGCGTGAACTCTTTGCTCACAATCAAGTTAGCCGACATGGTGCGCAACCTCGATGCCACGCGACCCATCACTGCCGGATGCAACGAGCCCGACCCCGCAAACCACCTCTTCAAAAGCGGTGCCCTCGACATTATCGGCTACAACTACCACGACAGTTGGTTTAAAGACGTGCCCACAAACTTCCCCGGCAAACCGTTCATCATCACCGAAAGCATCTCGGCACTGATGACACGCGGATACTACGTGATGCCCTCCGATTCGATTGTTGTTTGCCCCGACCGTTGGGATGTGCCTTACTACAACCCGTCGTTCTCATGCTCTGCCTACGACAACTGTCGCACCCCCTGGGGTAGTGAGCACGAAACAACGCTCAAAGAAGTGAAACAAAACAAATTCATCTCCGGCCAATTTGTGTGGACCGGATTTGACTATATCGGTGAGCCTACCCCTTACGGTTGGCCCGCCCGAAGCTCTTATTTCGGCATCGTTGACCTTGCCGGAATTCCCAAAGACGTATATTATTTGTATCAAAGCGAATGGCGCCCCGACAAAACCGTGTTGCATCTCTTCCCGCACTGGAATTGGCAACCCGGACAGGACGTAGACCTTTGGGCCTACTACAATAATGCCGACGAGGTTGAACTGTTTGTTAACGGTGTGTCGCAAGGCGTACGTGCTAAAGATGATGACAATTTGCACGTGGTTTGGCGCGTGAAATATCAGCCCGGCTCTATTTGTGCCGTAAGCCGCAAAAACGGTGTCGTTGTTGCCGAACAGCAAATCAATACCGCCGGCGAGCCCGCAGCTATTCGCCTCACTGCCGACCGCACTGCCATCTCTGCTGACGGCTACGACCTCGCTTATGTCACCGTTGAGGTTGTTGACCGCGACGGCAATCTTTGCCCGTGGGCCGACAACAATGTGAAGTTCACAGTGTCGGGCGCAGGCCTAAATGCCGGTGTTGACAATGGCAGCCAAACATCTATGGAGCGCTTCAAAGCCGACAACCGCAATGCCTTTTACGGCAAAGCTATGCTCATTGTGCAGTCTGACGGCAACGTCGGCGACATCACCGTCACCGCCTCGTCTGACGGCTTGGCCACAGCTTCAACCATTATAACCGCAAAATAAAAGTAACATGAACAAAGCTATAATTTCGGGTATCATTTCGGCTGTAGCCTGCGCATCGTTCGCTGCCACACCGATTTATCAAGATCCCACTCAACCCATCGAAAAGCGTATTGACGACGCTCTTTCGCGCATGACTTTCGACGAAAAAGTAGCCCTCTGTCATGCTCAGTCTAAATTCTCAAGCCCCGGTGTGCCGCGCTTGGGCATACCGCAGCTCATGATGAGCGACGGCCCTCACGGTGTGCGTGCCGAAATAAACTGGAACGACTGGGGTTATTCCGGCTGGACCAGCGACTCGGTCACTGTTTTCCCCGCCCTCACAGCACTTGCCGCAACTTGGAATCCGGACCTCTCTGCCGCCTACGGATATGCCATAGGTCAAGAAGCTCGCTACCGCCAAAAAGACGTGTTGCTTGGCCCGGGTGTGAACATCTACCGCACTCCGCTCAATGGCCGCAACTTTGAGTATCTCGGCGAAGATCCGTATCTTGCCGGCGAAATGTGTGTGCCATACATACAAAACATACAAAAAAACGGCGTGGCTGCCTGTGTGAAACACTATGCTCTCAACAACCAAGAGACTTGGCGTGGACACATCGACGTGCAAGTCAGCGACCGCGCGCTTTATGAAATTTACCTCCCCGCGTTCAAAAAAGCCGTGCAACAAGGCGGCGTGTGGTCAATCATGGGCGCTTACAACCAATATGCCGGACAACATGCATGCCACAATGAGCGCCTACTCCAAAAAATACTCAAACAAGATTGGGGCTTTGACGGCTGCGTAATCACTGACTGGGGTGGGGCACACGACACTTATCAAGCCGCCATCAACGGCCTTGACATTGAAATGGGCTCGTACACAAACGGCCTTACCTCTGAAAGTGATTTCGGCTATGACGACTATTTCCTCGCCAACCCCTACAAAGAAATGCTGCGTAGCGGTAAAGTGCCGATGTCAACACTCGACGACAAAGCTCGCCGCATTTTGCGCCTGATATTTCGCACATCTATGAACAGTAGCCGACCTTTTGGCGCACTCTGCAGCGAGGAGCACTACGACGTTTGTCGGGCCGTTGCCAATGAGGCTGTTGTGCTGCTCAAAAATCAGCCGACCGCCAAAAAAGGCTCGGCAATTTTGCCTATCGACGCTGCTCAGTATAAACGCATACTCGTTGTTGGCGACAATGCCGTGCGACGCCTAAACGAAGGCGGTGGCTCGTCAGAACTTAAAGCTCAGCAATTTGTGTCGCCGCTCGAAGCTCTCACTGCCGCTTACGGCGACAAAGTGGTGTTTAAACAAGGTTATCAAGCCGGACGTCCAATGTACGATGCCGAGGATGTGATACCTCAATCTGTGCAGGACTCTCTCCGTGCCGACGCCGTTGCCGCTGCCCGCGATGCTGACTTAGTGATTTTTGTTGGCGGACTCAATAAAAATTCATATCAAGATTGCGAGGCTACTGACCGCCGCGAATATGGCTTGCCTTTCGGCCAACCGCAGCTCATAAAAGAGTTGTCGGCTGCTTGCCCGGCAACCGTAGTGGTATTGCTCAGCGGTAATGCCGTGGAAATGCCATGGCTGGCAAATGTGCCGGCTGTGCTGCAAGGCTGGTATCTTGGCTCGGTTGGCGGAAATGTCATTGCCGACGTGCTCTCAGGCGCAGTTAACCCATCCGGTAAATTGCCGTTCTCATTCCCGAAACGTTTGGCTGATAGCGCGGCTCATTCGTTCGATGCGCTTACCTATCCCGGTGATAGCGTGAAAGTGGAATATAAGGAAGATATACTTGTTGGATATCGTTGGCACGACACCAAAAAAATCCCGGCACTATTCCCCTTTGGCTACGGCTTGAGCTACACAACTTTTACCTATGGCAAACCCGTAGTTTCAGCTAACGTTATCTCTGCCGACAGCCCAATCACTCTGTCTGTCTCGGTCACAAACTCCGGCTCACGTTCCGGCAAAGAAACCGTGCAACTTTACATCGGCGATGAAAAAGCCTCGGTTTTGCGCCCCACAAAAGAACTAAAAGCTTTCAAGAAAGTTGACCTCAACCCCGGCGAGACCAAGACTGTGACTTTCACCATCACTGTCGACGACCTCAAGTTTTACAACGACAAAACATCTGAGTGGACTGCCGAGCCCGGCCGTTTCAATGCCTACATCGCTGCCTCGTCAACCGACATAAAGTCAACCACTCCCTTCACCCTAAAATAGCCCTAAAATACAATAAACTAAAACTTTGCATCCGAAAAGCTCACGCTAATACCGGCCTGAGCTTTTCGGATGCTATTTTTTAGAAGTTCCAGCGAATATATTAACCAATAAAACTTAATCTATGAAATGATGTGAAATCAGTGCTAATAAGATAATAACCAGTGCACTTATTATCCAATTAATGCTTTTGTTTTTCTTGTAGCACCAGTAACCGCAAAAGATACTAAGCAAACATACCAAAAGTATTGGAATTGAACCACTAGTGCCATGAATGTCTGCAAGGCGAGCAGGCAGCTCAAGTATTACCCTTCCGAGCACGATGCTCAATAATATCAAACCGGATGAACCTGTTTGGGGTGCGTACTTTTTCAGTATGTAGAATGTTAAAAGCATGAATACAGCTGACTCAATAACAATTGTTATTAGACTATTTTGAAATATATCTACCCAAAATGTAAGTAGAAATGCTATCAAAGAGAATACAAATATTTTTATGTACGTTTTCATAATGGCTATAAATTTAATGTTAAGTTATTGATATAATGTATAGTTAGATGTCTAAATATTACTTTCGCAAAGATAAAATATATGTTTTAAAAAAAACGTATTAACAAAAAATAACATAAACAATGCTTTCTACTAATGTCTACCTTCGGCAGACATGACCTAGTGGGTGCTGTCCGGGCAGACCGCTCGTGCCTCGCTCTCTGCCCGGTTTCCTACAAATCAGTGCCTCCCGGCACTGTAAATAGCGTAACAAGCCATACAGCCATTAACACTGTAATAGCGTAGCGAGCGATACAACCAATAATCAGAAGTGATGCCCAAGTAGGTGTGGCCAATCTCCGTGCCCGAAGGGTACGATTTAGTCGTTAACCGCGGAGAAAGCGAAGCGTCTCCGTGGGCGTACGCGCCTACATGGTGTGCGTGCCAAAGGTACGCATTAGTGACGCCACCGGGTGGTTATTTGTTCCAAGTGTAGTTGCGGCCTTTGTGCAAGCGGTAGCGAATGGCGCGCAGAGCTTTGCGTATCGGCAAGGTGAGCGCCAACCACGGTAAGGTGAAGAGCATGGTGCGCGAGAGAAGTGTGCGCATGGCTTTGCGCCACACCACCGACGCGGTGACTAGCAGCGTGACTATTATCACTGCAGCAATTATTGCCGCAAAAACGTTGGGAAGTGCGAGCACTGCTGCAGCAATGCTTGTGCCCAAAGTGAGCCACATCAACCATGCCCCCAGCGCCATGAGTCGGCGCGAAGATTTGCTGATGAAGCGTCCGGTGAACTCATGGCGGCGTTGCAACTCACCGATGGCTCGCCGATGGTTGTAGAAGTTGCAGCGCACAATTGATGGCTCGGACAGCTCTACGGCTGTATTTGCCGAGTTTGCGATTTCGCTAATAAAGATATCATCATCGCCGTGGCGCAAATTTAGCGAACGTGAAAAGCCTTTGTTCTTGAAAAATATATCGCGAGTGTAAGCGATGTTAAATTCAGTGCCGCGATAAGGCTTGCCTTTTATGGCCGATGTGAGCCATGTCACACCATCGGCAATGGTGTCGAAAGCTCGGCAGCGCTTGCCCATACCGCTATCATCGTCGGTGGGCACGGCATATCCGAGCACAACCTCAACGTCTTTGTCGGTGAAGTTGCGCATAATCATCTCCAGCCAATGTGTCGACTCGATAACAACTCCGGCTGTGGTGTTGACAACCACGCGGTTGCGTGCAGCCTTAATGCCCAGCATGAGTGCTAACTTTTTGCGGCTCAGGTTGCGCGCTCCGTCGGGAGTGTAGGTGAGATATAAATTGTTGTGTGTGATGCGCAGCGTGTCAACAATGTCGCGTGTTGCCTCCGACTCGCCTTCGTTCACCACTATAATTTCAAATCCGGGAGCATAGTCTTGCTCAAGCAGCTGCGGCAACAAATGCTCTAAACTTTCGGCTTGGTCTTGTGCGTAAACCACAATCGAGGCCGGCTCGAGCGCGGTGTCAATTTCTCGCTCCGGATTGTCAAAATCAGGCAATTCGTCGTTTTGCAGACGTGCGTAGCGAGTCACGCGGCGTATGCGCATGACATATATAAAGATAACGCAAATTAGACTCAGCAGTGATGCAGCTGACAATATAATAACTGTGACGTTGAGGTCAAAACTGAATATCATAGACTTAGAATTTTTGATAGTGCAAAGATAGGAATTATTTTTAGTTATAGAGCAGATAAAGTGAGGTTAAAACGCGGGGATGCGTTTTTTTTTGTGGATATTTTTTGCGGAGATATAATAAACTAGTGGCAGAGGCCGTTATTATTAGCAAAAATATAAAGCTTTATAATTATCACGATGAAAATAAAATCCGTCATTATAGCCTCTTGTCTCGCATTTGTTGCGGCATCATGCTCTACAGGTCGCTCTAATTTACCGTATTTTGAAGATATCGATTCTTCCTATGACGTCTCGGTCAATACAACAAATTATTCTCCGAAAATCAACGTTGACGACGAGTTGTCAATCATGGTGACTTCGCTGTCTCCGTTGGCAAGTTCACAATATAACCTCACCCTCTCAAACGAGGCCACACGCTCAGATAACTTATATTTGACAACCACTCCGCGCATGCAAACTTACATAGTGTCGTCAAAAGGTACTATAGATATGCCCGTGATTGGCACCATCACTGTTGCCGGAATGACCGTCGAAGAGCTAAAAGACAAAATCGTGAAAATAGTGGAGAAAGATGTGGAAAACCCCACAGTTATCGTCAAGATGATTAACTTTCACGTTAATGTGGCCGGCGAAGTGCACAACCCCGGCACACAAGTTGTTGGCACTCAGCGCTACTCAGTGCTCGACGCCCTCACCGCTGCCGGTGACCTCACCGAATATGGCGAGCGCACAAACGTGCTCATCATTCGCGAAGAGAACGGCAAGCGCACCGCTCACCGCTTAGACCTCACCAGCTCTGACGTGCTCACTTCTCCTTATTTCTACTTGCAACAAAACGATTACGTCTACGTAACCCCCAACAAAATACGTCAAGATAACTCTAAATACAATCAAAATAACGCGTATAAACTGAGCGTTACTTCTACTATTGTGAGTGGATGTTCTGTGATTGCTTCACTCATTATCGCTCTTGCTATTGATTAATTACTATGGCTAAAAAGACTGATTTCATTGACATTAAAGGAATATTCTACGACTACCTCAACCATTGGTGGTGGTTCGCTATTTCTATCTTCGTATGCTTGGCCTTGGCCTTCACATACAAACGCATGCAAAACACAATGTATGCCGTCAAAGCAAACGTAGTTGTCTCAACCGACGATACCAGCTCGCTCACCTCTATGAGCGGTATCAGCGACTTGTTTGGCTCAAATGCCTACGTCGAAGATGAGGTGTTTGTTGTTGGCTCGCACACCGTGTTGCGCGATGCTGCCCGCGACTTGGGCACATACAAGATGCACTACGTGAGAGATGCTTTCTTGCACTCTTCGTTGTCATACCCCGATTTTCCGGTTGACGTTTATGCCGCTCCCGGTGTGGCCGACACCTTGATGACCTCTATATTGTTCAGAACTGAGGTATATGCCGACGGCACCGCTGATGTCAAAGCAAAAGTAGGCCGACAAAAGATAGCCGAAGTCGAAGGCCAAAAGCTCCCCATCACACTCAACACACCCTACGGACGTTTCGTTGTCAACACAACAAAATCGTGCCCCAAAGGCAAAACCGTGAAGAGCGATATTTATTTCAACGGTATTGATGTTGCTGCTGAAGGCATGGCCGAAGATATTTCCGTAGAAAAAGCCTCTAAAAAATCTAACGTCATTGAGATTTACCTCAAAACATCAAATGTTGAGTACGGTAAAGACTTCCTCAATGAAATGGTGAAAAAATACAATGACCGAGGCATTGCCGAGACTAGCGTGCAAGCTACAAAAACCGCTGAGTTCATTGACCAACGTCTTGCTCTCATTTCCGGTGACCTCGATGTTGCCGAGTCGAACATACAAAGCTACAAACAATCGCAAGGCATTGTTGATGTGTCGTCTGAAGCCAGCTACAACATGCAACTTCGCAGCGCGGCAAATCAAAAACTTGTAAACTCTACCACGCGCAGCGAAATCATTAAGATGACGCGCGACTTCCTCAAACAGCCGCAAAACGCTTTTGAAATCATACCCGCAGCCTCTGAAATCCCCGCCGCTACCGATGCTATTGTGACATACAACACACTCATCTTGCGCCGCATGGAGCTCAAGCAAAATGCCAAGACCGACAACACAGCACTGCGTCAACTCGACGAGCAAATCAACGCCATGCGAACCTCAATCAACTCTACGCTCGACCGCGCATACGAAAATTCGCTCGTTTCAATCCACGACGCACAAAAAGAATTGGCTCAGGCAGAGGGTAAACTTGGCAACGTGCCCAATCAAGAGCGCGAATTTCTTGGCTTGAAACGTCAACAAGAAGTGAAGCAACAACTTTACATGTTCTTGTTGCAACGCCGCGAAGAGACTGCAATGCAAATAGCAAATGCCATACCCAAAGGACGTATCGTTGACAACGCTTTCAGCCTCAGTGAGCCTATCAGCACACGCGGCAAAGTGATTTACGCAATAGCCTTGCTTATTGGCTTGATTTTGCCCATTTTCTTGCTATACATCAAACGCTTCTTGCGCATCAAATTTGAAAGCCGTCAAGAGCTTGAAACACTCACCGATGTGCCCGTCCTCGGCGAAATTTGCACCGACTCATCCGGCAAACACTTGGTGGTTAGCAAAACCGACACTTCGTCAACAACCGAGTTGTTCCGCTTGGTGCGCTCAAGCATGCAATTTATGCTCAACGATGTTGACGACAAAGTGGTGCTGTTGACATCAACCAGCTCCGGCGAAGGCAAATCGTTCATCTCGCTCAACCTCGCTGCTTCACTCGCCTTGCTCGGCAAAAAAACAGTGTTGGTGGGCTTGGATATACGCAACCCGCGTTTGGCCGACTATCTCGGCCTCTCTAACCACAGAGGTGTCACAATTTATCTGTCGCAACACGACCAAAAAATTGACGACTTCATTGTGCACTATCCGTCGGTTGACAACCTTGATGTTATTGTTGCCGGCCCCGTGCCGCCTAACCCCGGCGAACTCCTCGCCTCAACAAAAATTGACGAACTGTTTAGCGAACTTCGCAGTCGCTACGATTATATCATTGTTGACTCAGCTCCTGTTGGCATGGTCAGCGATACCCTTAACCTTGTGCGCATTTCTGATGCAACAATCTATGTTTGCCGTGCCAACTACACGCCAATCAAGAGCATTGATTACATCAACAAAATCTACGAAGAAAAGCGCTTGCCAAAACTGTCACTTGTCGTTAATGGTACTCAAATCACCAAACGTTATGGTTATGGTTATGGTTATGGTTATGGTTATGGTTATGGTTATGGCCAAAAAAATACAAAAAGTGAGTAAAGCATGATAGAGCGCAATTTGTTCTATTACAGGATAGTTATAATAATCTTCTGGATCGAAGCCTGCTTTGGCTTCGTTTCAGAAGAGTTATTGCCTTTTGCGCATCTTGAAAATTTGCGTTCGCCGTTGTTTTTCGTTGCCGACGTGGCTTTGGTCTTTGTCGGAATAAAAACAATCACTCTTAAGCGCGACTGGATAATTTTGTGGTCGTTCGTGGCATTGGCGGTGTTGTCAACACTGATTGTCAACCATGAGAGTATTATGTCGTTGGTCAACGGCGCGCGCCAATTTATTGGCATGCTGTTCTTTGTGCCGATTTTCCGATACTTGCTCACGTGTGAACGCGGCGCCGAATTCAAACAAAAAATAGACCGACAATTATACATCTTTTTGTGGATACAAGCATTTTGCTTGGTAGAGCAATTTGTGCGCTACGGAGCTAATGACCATGGTGGCGGCTCTATGGGTAATGGCGCCTCAGGCCCTGTGTCATCGTTGATTTGCATGATCTCGTTCTATCTCATATCACAAAATTGGGACGAGAATAACTACTTCAAAAGCCTGAAAGACAATAAACAATATGTGCTCTTGTTGTTCCCGGTGTTTCTGAACGAAACCAAAATCTCACTGATATACATAGCCGTTTACTTCATCTTGCTATACCGCTACGAAATTAAGACTATCGGCAAACTCGTTTTCCTTGTGCCATTATTCGCAGTGATGATGGCCGGGGCATACTATCTATATGTTGTTGCCACAAATCAAGATGATACTAACGTGTTGTCATCTGAATTCATGACAGCATATCTGTTTGGTGAAGACCCTGATGAAATTATCACATATTCGCAATTGGCAGCTAACGATGAGTATGAAGATGACTATATTTGGTTTATCGATATGCCTCGTTTCTTGAAGGTGTCACTTATCCCAGAAACCTTGTCAACAAGCAAAGGTGGCCTGGTTTTTGGCGCAGGCCTTGGACAATTTAAAGGCGGCTCATTAGTGGACCACACCAAGTTCTTTACTGAAAATAAGTGGGTGCTTAACGGCTCAATATTCATGCTTTACATTTATGTGATACAGTTAGGCATACTAGGCTTGATTTGGGGCATCATGTCGTTCATAGCAATTTTGCGAGGGCATTGCAATTCTCCCCTTGAACGTAAAAACAAATTATATATAATAATGTTTTTCGTGGCGGCAATGTTCTATCTGCCTTTGCTAACATTCTTGCCATTCGCAGTAGTGTTCTATTACATTTGTGCTGCATCTACAACTAAAGTAGCGGAAGATGCTAAACCGTCTGAATTGATAAGTATTTAACCTATGCAAAACGCTGACTCGAAACGGATATACAAAAACACGCTATTCCTTTATATGCGCATGTTTTTGATTATGGTGATTGGCTTTTATGCCAGTCGCCAAATCCTTGACCAACTTGGTGTGGAGGACTTTGGCATATACAGCGTTGTGGGTGGATTGGTGATGCTTTTTGCCTTTCTCAACAATGCTATCTCTGCGTCAATGCAGCGGTTTATCTCGTATGAACTGGGCTCGAACGGAGGCAAAAATTTGCAGCCTTTGTTTGGTGCTTGTTGCCTTTGCGTGTTGGCCCTGATTGTGGTCTTGTTTGTGCTTGCCGAGACGGTTGGCGTTTGGTTTTTGCGCACACATTTGAGCATTCCGCCACATCGCATTGACGATGCTTTCATCGTGTTTCAATTTTCTTCAATTTGCATAGCTGTTGAACTGTTGCGCTTGCCCTATAATGCGCTGATAATATCGTGTGAAAAGATGTCGTTTTTCGCCTACAACTCTATTGTTGAGGCCTTGCTTAAACTGGCATTGGTGTTCATGCTCAGCATTATCCCCGGCAACAAACTGCTCACTTATTCGTCACTGCTCATTGTTGTAGCAGTGTTGATAAATCTGTCGTACGTATTGTACTGCCGCCGTCACATCCCCAATGTGCGCTTCTCTATTTTCACCACGCGCAGCCAACTGTGGTCAATGTCGAAATTCACCCTTTGGAACACGGCAACCGGAATTGCAGACGTTGGCTACATGCAAGGCACAAATATAGTGCTCAATTTGTTTTACGGCGTGGTCTACAATGCCACTATGGGCATCACCAACCAAGTGAAATCAGCAGTGTTCTCTTTCTCGCGCAACATACAGCTTGCGGCAAATCCGCAAATAATAAAACTTTATGCTGCAGAGCGCTTTGACGAGTTCCGCTTGCTAGTGCTTCGCATATCAAAAATATCATTCTTTTTGATGCTGCTATTGGGACTTCCCATCATCTTTAATACTGATTGGATTTTACATCTTTGGCTGACAAAGATACCCCCTCACGCCGTGCAGTTCTTGCAATTGATAGTGACATTTTGCATGATTGACTCGCTGACAGGCCCGCTGTGGGTGTCGATGCAAGCTTGCGGAAAGATACGCACTTATCAGCTTGTCACCAGCTTTATGCTGCTGCTCAACTTGCCGTGCACTTATTTCGCTTTTTATTGCGGTTTTGAGCCGTATTACCTTTTGATTATTCAAATTGTTATTGATATCGTTTTGATACATGTGCGCATTTTGCTCAGCAAAAAGTACACCGGCATCACGTTGACACAATACTACAAAGCTATTGTGCTGCCGTTGATTGCCGTTGTCGCTGTCAGCGCCGTGTTGCCCTATATAATCACGCTCTACACCACCGGAATTGTGCGCTTTTTCGCAACATCTGTGGTGTCGGTAGTGATGACAGTGCTTGCGGCCTACTACATTGGCATAAATTCGGCTGAGCGCGCATACGTCATTGAGTTTATTCGTAAGAAATTACATAAACATTAAAGTCATGAAAAACATTCTCATCATTCAAGAAAGTTTTGTGGGTGGTGGTGCCGAGAAGGTGTTGATTGACCTTTTGCAGCATTTCGACTACTCGCGCTATCGCGCGACATTACTCATTGAAAAAGCTTTTGGTGTGCACTTGCAAGAGATACCTCAACAGGTTGAGCAAATACATGTGTTCACTAAGTTTGGATTGTTTTATCGCTTGGTGTATCACTTTAAACCAATTCGCGATGCATACCTTCGCAACAAACTCACTAAACTCCTAGGCGACAGATCGTTTGATACGATTGTGTCGTTTATGGAGGGCCCCGCTATATATTTGCATCAATTTATTACACGTCGTGCTGCTAATAATATAACATGGGTTCACACAAATATCAGAACCAACCATTGGACAAAATATCTGTATCATAATTTTAAGGACGAGCAGCACGTTTATAATTGTATGAACTCTGTGGCTTTTGTGTCGATGGGCGCACTCACTGCATTTAACGAAATGTTTGATTATCACGGCAAATGTAGATTGATTAATAATTTGATACCTACTGATACTATTGTTGAGAAAAGCAATGCTTATGTTGTTGAAAAGCAGCGCTTCTCAGTGTGCAATATAGGCAGATTGACTATGCCAAAACGTCAAGATCGTTTTATCCAGGTGATGGCAGAATTGAAGCGCCGCGGTGTGGACTGTGAAGGCTGGATACTCGGCACCGGTGAGTTGGAGCAGCAACTCAAACAGCAGGCCGCAAAATGTGGCGTGGCTGGCATGGTGAAGTTCTTGGGCTTTCAAACCAATCCCTATCCATATCTAAAGGCCTCGGATGTATTTCTTCTCACCTCTGATTCGGAGGGATTTTCATTGGTTGTTGCTGAGGCTATGTGTTTAGGAAAAGCCATAGTTTCAACACTAACAAGTGGCCCCGATGAGCTGCTTGCCAACGGGGTGGGGGTGCTCACTTCGTTTGAGGTCTCAGACATTGCTGACCGTGTGCAACAGCTTGCAGCCGATGCTGACTTGCGAGCTCACTATGCCGAGGCATCACGCGCCGAAGCACTACGCCGTTTTGACGTTGAGGCTGTGATGCAGCAAATCTACCAAATACTTTAGCCGTAGCTTGACATTCTCCAATTTTTGTGCTAACTTTGCTAATGTTAACACCTTCTCCTTAAAAACAAACAGAAATGGCATTACACAAGCTCCCCATAGGCATACAAAGTTTCGAGAAACTTCGCTCGAACGGCTATCTATATGTGGACAAAACCGACTTAGTCTACAAATTAGTAAGTTATGACTACTATTATTTTCTGAGCCGTCCGCGCCGTTTTGGTAAAAGCTTGCTGCTGTCAACTATTGAAGCGTATTTCAAAGGGCAGAAAGAGCTGTTTGAAGGTCTTGCTATTTCTCAGCTTGAGCACGATTGGATAGAGTATCCTGTGTTCCATCTTGACCTCAATTCGCAGCACTATGATAGCATTGACGATTTGAATAGAATGCTCAATAGTAGTATGGTTGAGTGGGGCGCACAATATGGTGTTGCATTGAAAGGAGACTCTCCCTCTATCTGTTTTGGTAATTTGATACGCGATATTAAACGAGTTACCGGTAAAAGTGTGGTGCTGCTTATTGACGAATACGACCAACCGATTTTGCAGAACATTACCAATGATGCTTTGCAAGAGGATATGCGCAATAAGTTGCGAGCCTTTTACAGCGTCATTAAATCGGAAGATAGCAGCATACGGTTCGCAATTTTCACCGGAGTAACTCGCTTTGGCAGACTCAGCATATTCAGCGGATTAAACAACCTTCTTGATATTTCAATGCACAATGACTATTCCTCTATTTGTGGCATCACCGATGCTGAAATTGATAGTTATTTTGCGGAAGATTTGCAAGCTTTGGCTGATAGCGAAGGCATTTCTTATGAAGAAGCACGCGAAAAATGTCGCGAAAATTATGACGGCTATAAATTTAGCGAAAAATCACCGCTCTTATATAACCCATACAGTCTGCTCAATGCCCTATATTATAAGAAAATTGGCTCGTATTGGCTTTCTTCAGGTACACCATCATTTTTGATGAACATGTTGAAGAAAAACCAATTTAACATCAGTAATATTGAAAATGAGATTTCTTCTGAAAAAGAACTTACTGATATTGAGACAATTTTGACTGAACCTATCCCGGTGCTTTATCAAACAGGTTATCTTACTATTAAGGGTTATGACGAAGTGTTTGATTCATATGTATTGGGATTCCCAAATAAAGAGGTTGAAGTCGGTTTCTTTAAATTGTTGATGAAATCGTATAGCTCAAGCGCAGATATAGAAGGCTCGTTTGACGTGAAATGTTTTGTGCAAGATATCAATTCGGGCGATGTAGAGCAGTTTATGCAGCGTCTTAAAGCTTTTATTGCCGATGTGCCCTACGACAACAAACTTGACACTGAGGCAAATTTCCAAAACTTGATATATGTGCTCTTCCGACTGATGGGCTTGTACGTGAAAGTTGAGCAGCTCACATCTTTCGGACGATTGGATATGGTTGTAACTACAGCCCGGCACATCTATATATTTGAGTTTAAGGTCAATTCAACAGCTGAAGCCGCCCTAAAACAAATTGACGAGAAACATTATGCCGACCCATACACGGCAGATGGTCGCCCCATTGTAAAACTCGGCATTAACTTCGACACCGCCCGGCGTAACATTGACCGCTGGGTTGTTGGCAAATAATGATTGATTATGGAAGCATTAAGAAATCTACCGATAGGCTTGCAAAACTTTAGAAGTTTGCGTAATGACGGCTGTCTTTATGTGGACAAAACGGAGTATGTCTATAAATTGGTTAAAGCATCAAAATACTATTTCCTTAGTCGTCCGCGCCGTTTTGGCAAAAGCTTGCTTCTATCAACATTGCACGCTTATTTTGATGGCGCAAAAGAACTTTTTGAAGGATTGGCAATTGAAAAACTTGAAAAGGACTGGTCTAAATTCCCGGTGCTGCACCTTGACTTGAATATTCTAAAGAAAGGCGATGAGACGAGTCTTGACTCTATACTCAACGTGTCGTTGTGCGAATGGGAAAATATATATGGCTCCGACCAATCGGAAAATACATTTGGCACACGATTTAGAGGCATCATACGCCGCGCTTATGAGAAAACCGGAAAGCAAGTTGTGATCCTTGTTGATGAGTATGACAAGCCGATACTTGAAGAGCTTGATAACGAAGACCTTCAAGAAAATCGTAGATCTACGCTCAAAGAGTTTTATGGTGCACTTAAATCAATGGATGAATATATCCGTTTTGCATTTCTGACAGGTGTAACCAAGTTTAGCAAAGTGAGCATTTTTAGCGGCATTAATAATTTGTTTGATATTTCAATGGAAGACGATTATGCTGCTATTTGTGGTATAACTGACAATGAAATAGACACGGTATTACTGCCGTATGTGGAAAATTTAGCCCAAAAAACAGACCTCACTTTCGCTGAAGCACGTGAAAAGTTGCGCCAAATGTATGATGGCTATCATTTCTGCGAAAATTCTGTTGGTGTTTACAATCCATTCAGTTTGATGTGCGCCTTGCAAAGTCGTAAAATCAAAAGCTATTGGTTTGAGACCGGAACTCCATCATTCCTTGTGTATCTGCTAAAAAAACGTCATTACAATTTGGAAAAGTTGGTATCGGCAAATGTCGATGCAGAAGCTTTAAATAGTGTTGACCCTCAGTCAAAAAATGCTATCTCTGTTATATATCAAAGTGGCTATCTCACAATTAAAAGCTACAACTCTCGCTTTGATACCTATACCCTAGGCTTCCCCAATAAAGAAGTGGAAATAGGATTTTTTAAATACTTGTTGCCCTGTTACTCTTCCGTGGATAGCGCTCAATCCGGCTCTTTCATCGAAAAATTCGTTGAAAAAGTTGAAAACGGGAAAGTTGACGACTTTTTAAAGCTCTTGTCTTCTCTCTTTGCAGATACTCCTTACGAATTAGTGAAAGACCTTGAAAACCACTATCAAAATGTGTTGTTCATAGTGGCTAAGCTAATGGGCTTTTTTGTTAAGGCTGAATACCATACTTCAGACGGTCGTATTGACCTTGTGCTGCAAACCAATAAATATACCTACGTTATGGAATTTAAACTTAACGGTTCGGCAGAAGAGGCTTTACAACAAATCAATGATAAAAATTACTGTTTGCCATTTGAAGTTGACAACCGTAAAGTCATAAAAATAGGTGTTAACTTTTCGTCTAAAACACGTAACATTGACCGCTGGGTTGTTGAATAAATCATATTTGCTATGACAGATAATAAACCATTAATATCAGTGATTGTGCCGGTGTACAAAGTTGAGCCGTATCTCAACGAGTGCGTCGACTCAGTCCTCGCCCAAACCTATGAAAATATTGAGGTAATACTTGTTGACGACGGCTCGCCCGACCGTTGCCCGCAAATGTGCGATGACTATGCCGCTGCACATGCCAACGTGCGCGTGGTGCACAAAGCTAACGGCGGACTTAGTTCGGCTCGCAATGCAGGCCTCGCAGTCGCCACCGGCGAATGGATCACCTTTGTTGATAGCGACGATAAAGTGGATGCCGATATGCTCATGACTATGTATAATGAAACCGCTTCAACCGATGCAGATGTGGTCATAACCTTATCGAAAATATTAGGTCAAACTGAAATCATGTATATGTATTACAAGCATGAAGTTCAGTTTACCGGTACAGAGGCTATGATTGCATTGTTTCAAGAAAAACTTCGCATGAGCGTTTGGGCAAAGTTATTCAGAAAAAGTGTAATTTCTGATATCCGATTCAGAGAGGGCGTTTTGAATGAGGATATTGAATTTATGTTTTATATTTACCAAAATTGCTCTAAGGTTGTTTATCTGCCTGTCGCCCTTTATAACTATCGAGTCAACCCCACAAGCATCACAAAAACCAAGCTGTCGCCGTTATTTCGCGATTGCTTGAATAATGTTGATATTATTGAAGAAAAAGCTAAATCGTTGTCACCTGAAATTTGTGAAGCAGCGCATACGCTAA
Source organism: uncultured Bacteroides sp. (assembly GCA_964431795.1). Taxonomy (GTDB): domain Bacteria; phylum Bacteroidota; class Bacteroidia; order Bacteroidales; family Muribaculaceae; genus CAG-873. Next base: position 13,400 of record CAYSLD010000005.1, on the reverse strand, counting down.
AAATTATCCGATACATTCACATTGCGGTGCTTATCCGCAGAAGTAATGCGTTAGACTACTATGCTGACGAGATGAGCAGATGCTTAGATGTTATACGCAAAAATGCATTTAAAATATTCTTTTCTTCATCAATCTCTTTGAAATATAAAATAAAAGCAATTGCAGTTCTTCTCAAAATAAACATACCCGATATGCGTTAGATGATGTAATTACTTTTGCATAATTAAAATTTGTGATATGAATGCTAAAAGTTTTGTTTGTTTGTGCTTATACTATGGCTTTGCAAGATATTTGCCCAGTTCATATAGCCCTATAATCGGGCGCGTGTGCAATTGGGCGAGGATTGTATGTTGCAAAGGCATTTTCAAAAAATGTGGCAATATATCTACTATAGATCGTTGCGCTTATTTCGGCACAGGTGAAGGAATTGAGATAGACGATTTTAGTGGAATTGGCTCGCATTGCGTAGTCCCCAAAAACACAAAAATCGGCAAATATGTGATGATGGCACCCGAAGTTCATATCGTGCAAAACAATCATAAGTTTGGAGATGTAAACATCCCAATGGCCCTTCAAGGATCAGTGGATAAGGTGCCACAAACCGTAATTGGTGATGATTGCTGGATTGGTGTGCGGGCTATATTAACGCCCGGGCATACTATTGGTAGTGGCTCTATTATTGCCGCCGGCGCTGTAGTTACAAAGGATGTTGAACCATATAGCATTGTTGGTGGTAATCCGGCAAAGCTAATTAAAAAAAGAAAGTAATGGATAAGAAGGTAGCTTTTTTAACCCAATCATACATAAAAGATTTTGATGAGTGTCGTCTATTATGCGAAAGCATTGATTTGTTCGCTCCGACTATACCTCATTTTATTTTTGTAAATGATGAAGATATAAATGCATTTCAATCTCTGAATTACAACAATCATCATGTATATAAAAAAGGGACTATTTTGCCCAAATATTTGGTAAATATCCCATTTAAAATTGCAGGACATCAGTTCTATGTAAGTCCGATAACAATCCCTGTGAGGGAATGGATAATTCAGCAAATCTGCAAGTTGGGAGTATTTGAAGTTATTGGAGATGAATATGACGCGGTGTTTAATATTGACTCTGAAATAGTGTTTATGCGACCGTTTGATGTCTCAAAGTGGGTGAATGAAAAAGGAGATTTTATGTTGTTTAGAAATATCCTTGATAATGAGCCCAGTAAAGCCGAATATGAGGCCGCTAACAAAAAACTCCTTTCGTTAACTGCTGATGAAATGAAATCAGCATGTAAATGGAATTACATGAATATGCCAACTTGTTTTGAACGAGAGAATACGAAGCTTTTGTTGAATGAATTGGCAAAAAACGTTTGGTTTGGTGGTTGGAAACGTGCGCTTTGCAACACGTATCGTTTTTCGGAAAATTATTTGTATGCTACGTTTGTTAGTGAACGACTTAATTTCCGCAATCATTACATCACTGACGAAAGAACTATTCCGTTAATTGGCCGAATATTATATAAAAATGAAAATGATTTTCGTGAACGCTTATGCGATCAGTTATCAGACCAAAACGTAGTTGGAGTTTGGTTGCAAAAGAAAAATCGAAAGTCGATGGAATCTGATTATCTAAAATTCGAAGATGTGGAGCGTGCTGTGAAAAGTCTTTGGTAACTCAATTATGCAAACGGATTTTGATATCTGCCCATCAATTGCCGTGCGTAAGCTTTAAAAAATTTCATGTCATCAATGAAATAACGCTTGAATAATCGCTTCGGTTCCATCAAAAATCTGTAAAACCACTCCATGCATAATTTCTGGTAAATTTTTGGAGCACGTTTTAGATTGCCGGCTTCAAAGTCGATAGTTGCGCCTAGAGCCATCCAAATGTCAACATTCGGCATTTCGTTACGATACTTTGCAATCCATTTCTCTTGCTTGGGGGCGCCCACACCAACTAGCACTACATTAGCTCCGCTATTATTTATAATATCAATAATTTTAGCGCATTCATCATCGTTCTTCTCAAATCCAAAGCTTGGAGAATGCGCTCCAATTATTATATTGCGCCCTACTTTAGCGTTTATGTTAGTCATAGCTTTTTGTGCTACGCCTTCGGCCGCTCCCAGCAAAAATATTTTACAGTTAGTGTCGTCTTTGTGGTACATATAAAATGCAGTGAAAAAACTGCTGCCGGGTATTGCTTCTTTTATGGATTTCTTTTGAAGCTTTGAAATGAGTTGTAAAATCTTGCTATCGCAAACCACCCATTCGGCTTCGTTATAAATGTCATAGAAACTGCGATCTGATTGCAGTTTTACCAAATGGTCAAGATTGGGTGTAATCAGCATACCCTTATCTAATTTAGATAATAGCTCTTGTTGCGTCACGTTATTAATTGAGATGTTGAGTATGTTGATCTTATCCATATCTTATAAAATTTTTTCAATCGTATTTATTAGCGATTTAGCTACTTTTGATTGTGTGAAATTAGCTAATATCCTATTGTATACTTTGTCGGAATAATATTGGCGGAGATTATTTTTTTCAATTTCTATAATCTTATCTGCATACGCTTTTGCATCAATTTGGTCAACAATTAGAGATTCGTCTCCGCATATCGACGCATTAAATCCGGCTCTGCTCACAATTGGCACTACTCCGCAGCCCATCGCTTCTGTCAGTGAGTTGGAATGTCCTTCTTGCTTTTCCTCTGAAGGAAACAAAAAGTAGTGCGCACTGCAAAGTAGTTTTGCTATCTCTGAAAAATCTTTACGACCGTGCATGTGCACGCTGTTATCAAGATTTTGAGATTGTATGATGCTATTTAGGTATTGTTGATATTCTGCATCGCATTTACCTACTATATCAAGCTCAGCATTAATGCCATTTTTTCTGAGGTGCGATAAAACATTAATTGTGATATCTACATTTTTGCTTTTTGTGACTCGCCCAAAATATATAAGTTTTATCTTGTCAGAATTTCTTGGCTCATTCGGTTTTATGTATTCATCCATAATGTAGTTGGGATAGTAACTACGTTCTATTCCAAACTTCTCTTTGATGAAACTGACATATTCATACCCTTGGCACAGCACAACATCAGGCTTAGTTAGCAGCTTTTCAAGCGTCTTTTTATAGCAATTGTTACATTCGTTATATGATATTATCATCGAGCCATTTCTGAGCTCGTATATCACTTTGTGATTGAACAATTTGCCAATCAATACTAACAAATATTCGTATTTAGCTATTTTATTGTAAAAGCCGACTATATGTAATGGCGCATGACGATGCTTGCACAACTTGACGCTCAATTTAAAGGGGACAATAGCCATCTTAAGTAGATATTTTACTCTACCTTCAACTCTGGCCGGCTTATCTATTTCTTGAACTTCAAATCCGGCTTTGTGATAGATTTCTAGAGTTTTCAAACATCCAACTTCTGCGCCACCGATACATTCAGTAGGTATGTTGTGCCCAAAAGGGGCATAGAATATTATTGATCTGTTTTTTTCCATTGCTATTATACAAACGCGTTTTTTATGAATTTAGTGTGCGTAAATGTGTTTTTATTGTTCAGTTATTAAAAAATTATCTATCTTTGCACTCAATCTTTTATTGCAGTGCAAAAAAGCAATAAACCACTCTTATTATAATCTATAACCCTAGTGTATTTTTCGAATGAAAGTATTAGTTACCGGTGCTGCCGGTTTTATTGGAGCTTATGTCGCTAAGCGTTTGGTAGAGCGCGGAGATGATGTTGTTGGAATAGATAATCTTAATAATTATTACTCACCACAACTAAAGTTAGATCGTCTTCGCACACTATTGGGCATTGATACGCAATTGGACAATACAGCCGCCGTTAAAAGCGTAGTATATCCAAATTTTACTTTTATTAAAATAGCCATAGAAAATCGTAGTGATATGGCTGCCCTTTTTTCTAAATATCAGTTTGATGTGGTTGTTAATCTTGCTGCTCAGGCAGGTGTGCGCTATTCTATCGAAAATCCGATGGCATACATAGATTGCAATATCGTTGGTTTTGCTAATGTTTTAGAAGGTTGTCGCCATTCTCAGGTCAAACATTTGGTATATGCGAGCTCAAGTAGTGTATATGGGCTCAATTCAAATACACCTTATCAAGAGCATCATAGCATAGCTCATCCGGTCAGTTTATATGCTGCGACTAAGAAGGCCGATGAGTTAATGGCCCATGCCTATAGTCATCTTTATGGAATTCCTACTACCGGTTTGCGCTTTTTCACGGTATATGGTCCCTGGGGTAGACCTGATATGTCTCCGGCATTATTCTCTGATGCTATATTCCATAATCGTCCGATTAAAGTCTTTAATAATGGCGATATGTTTCGCGATTTTACTTATATTGATGATATTGTTGAGGGTGTTATACGCATTATTGATATCCCGGCTACGGTAAATGAATTGTGGTCAGCACAAGTTCCCGACCCTGCAACCTCTTCTGCTCCATACCGTATATATAATATAGGTAATTCGGCACCTGTTAAATTGATGGATTTTATTCACTCAATAGAACTTGCTATTGGTAAAGATGCCGAAAAAGAAATGTTACCAATGCAATCAGGTGATGTGCTGGGTACGTATGCCGACACGTCATTGTTGCAAGCAGCTACGTCTTTCAAACCGTCAACTGATTTAAATGTAGGTATGAAAAAGTATATTGATTGGTATAAACAATACTATAACTTATGATTTAGAACAATCGAATAGATTGTCGTTAAAAGTTATATGAGAGTCATATATGCGCTGTTTATCAGCAAATGTATGGCTCTTCTTAATTTGAAACTGTGGGGGCAGGGTGGGGTGTGTTAAAAATTGCAAAGGGGTGATTGTGGCAATTTGACGTGTAAATCTTTGTTAAAGTCTGGTCGACCGAGTGCTTTTGTGGCAAATTTTTAGTTTTGCAGCTCAATTTGGCCAACTTTTAGCGAAAAAATAGCAGTTAACATTGCAAAAATGTTACAATTAAGACTTTAACATTGCATTTTTATGACAATAAAGTGTGATTATTTCAGCAAAAGTGTTTATCTTTGTAAAATCTTATTGTGCTCTAAAAGCTACAAAACTCCTTTATCAAGGCGTAAAAATACTACAAATATTTGAATATCAAAAGTTTAACTAATATTGTCTATTTATTTTATTAAGTATGAAAAAGCTGTTTCTCTTACTTGTAACAGTAATGACGGTTGCCTTTGGTGTGTCTGCACAGATGCGCACAGTGACCGGTACTGTTGTAGAAGAAGCTAACGACGAGCCCATCATCGGCGCGTCTGTTACTCCGGCAGGTAGCTCGAAAGGCGTGGTTACTGACATTGATGGTAACTTCTCAATTCAGGTCCCCGCAGGTGTTAATGCAATCACAGTTTCTTATGTGGGCTTCAACTCACAAACTGTTGCTATCACCGGCTCTCACCTCAACATTGCTCTCAAGAACTCTGCTGAGATGCTCAACGACGTGATTGTCGTTGCTTATGGTACAGCAAAAAAATCTGAGTACACCGGTTCGGCCGGCGTTGTAAAAGCTGATCAGCTTGAAGACGCTTTGGTGTCGAACGTAACAAATGCCCTCAGCGGTAAAGTTGCCGGTGTGCAAACTCTCAGCTCAAACGGTCAGCCCGGCACAAGCGCAACAGTGCTCGTGCGCGGTGTAGGCTCTATCAACAGTTCTACAACTCCGTTGTATGTTGTTGACGGTATGCCCTACGACGGTGGTATCTCTGAAATTGCCCCCGGCGACATCGAGTCGATGACAGTGCTCAAAGACGCCGCTTCAACTGCCCTCTACGGTGCTCGCGGTGCTAACGGTGTTATCCTCATCACCACAAAACGTGGTCAACAAGGCAATGCTAAAGTAAATCTCGACATGCGTTGGGGTTCTAACAGCCGCATGCTTCCCAACTACGACGTTATCACAAACTCCGCTCAATATATTGAGACTTTGTATCAGTCACTATATATGTCAAACTTCATGCCCAACTATCAGGCCGGTGCTGACAATAGTGCTGCTGCTCTTGCTGCTCACAAATATGCCAACAACAACATTTGGACTGTGCTCGGCCAACAAACCTACACTGTGCCCAACGGCCAAACTCTCATTGGCACTAACGGCAAGATTAACCCCAATGCTACTCTCGGCTACACCGACGGTAACTACTACTACACTCCCGATGAATGGATTGCCGGCACATTCCGCAACGGCCTCCGTCAAGAATATAACATCTCAATCTCAGGCGGTGGCAACGGCTTCACTTACTACGTAGGTGGTGGCTACCTCAACGACGAAGGTATCATTGACGGTTCGCACTACAACCGTTTCTCTTCACGTTCTAACGTTGAATATCAAGCTAAACCTTGGTTGAAAATCGGTACTAACACCAGCTATGTTTATGCTAACAGCGGTTATCCCTCAGCACAAACATCGTCATATTCTAGCAGCACTAGCAATGCTTTTGCTGTTGCTTATCAAATTGCCCCCGTATTCCCAATGTATGTGCGCGATGCTCAAGGTAACATCATGCACGACAGCGCCACCGGTCATCCCATTTACGACTATGGTTTGACTGCCGACTATGGCTATGGCTACATTGCTCAACGCTCATCAGGCGCTTGGAGCACTGCCAACCCTAAAGGTTCACTTGTTTATGATAAAACCGAGTATCTTATGGACGTACTCGACACTAAATGGTACGCCATCATCAACCCCCTCGCAGGTTTGACCATCAACGGTACTGTTGGATATTTTGTTGACAACACTCGCTATCACAATTTGGACAACCCCTTGTACGGCCAATCAGCCTCAACCGGTGGTATGAACACTCAATCTCTCTCTCGCGACCGCACTCTTAACCTACAAGGATTGGTAACTTACCAACGCACTTTTGCCGATGTGCACAACGCTGAAATTATGGTCGGCGTTGAAAGCCAAGATGAACAAATTGAAGGCATCAGCGCTTCAGGTAAAAACCTCTACAACCCCAGCAACTGGACCGTTAGCAACACCATTGACCAACGCTACGGCTCAGGCTCTCAAGCTTCACTCGCTCACCGTTCAGGCCTCGCTCGCTTGAAATATAACTACGACAACAAATACTTCTTCATGGGCTCGTTCCGCCGTGACGGTTCATCGGCATTCGCTCCCAAACATCGTTGGGGCTCTTTCTGGTCTGCTTCTGTAGCTTGGGACATCAAGAAAGAATCGTTCCTCCGCGAAGTTTCTGCTGTTGACTTGTTGAAATTTAAAGCTTCATTCGGTCAAAACGGTAACGACCGCATCTACGACAGCTCACTCTTGATTGCTTATCAAGACTTCTACACTGTTGGCGGTTCAGACGGCGTATTCTCTGACTCAGAACTTGCATACAAAGGTAACTCAGATATCACTTGGGAAAAGTCAAACAGCTTTAACATCGGTTTCGACTTCAGCTTCTGGCACGGCAAACTTGACGGTAGCCTCGAATACTACAGCCGTCAAACTTCCGACATGCTCATGAACCTCCCCGTTGCTCCCTCTTTGGGTTACACTTCAATCCCCTCTAACGTTGGCGCTATGCGCAACTACGGTGTTGAACTTGACCTCAACTGGCACGCCTTCCAAAGCAAAAACGTGAACCTCGATGTGTTTGCTAACGCCACATTCGGCCGCAACAAAGTTATATCTCTCTCTGAAACTTTGCTCAACAACGATGGCTCATGGGAATACTCTTCAACTCGTTTGATGACTCCCGGCAAATCAATGTACAACCTCTGGATTGTTGACTATGCCGGCGTGAACGACGAAGGTTTGGCTCTCTACACCGCTCTCCGCAACAAACAATACTCAGAAATTCCCGACGGCGCTAACGCTGACAACTTTGTTGCTCAAACCGATGCCAGCGGCAACCAATACTACATCCGTTGGACCGGTGCTTACAAAACAAACTACAAAGGTCAATACGTTAACTCTGACGGTCAAGCTCTCACCGACGAAGAAGCCGACAAACTCGACACTTACGGTGTGAAAGTTTACGACACTGAAGAATACAATACAACTGATTGGAAAACTGCACGCGACACCAACCGCAAAGTGCACAACATCCTTCCCAAAGTTTATGGTGGCTTCGGTTTCAACCTCGACTTCTACGGCTTTGACCTCTCTGCAAGCTTGGCATATCAACTTGGCGGTCACATCTACGACAGCGGTTATGCTTCGTTCATGGATCCCGGTACAACATCTTATCTCGGTAAAACTTGGCACAAGGATATGCTCAACGCTTGGACTCCCGACAACACAAACACCGACGTGCCCCGCATGGCTAACGATGGCGACGCTGCTGACTATGCCAATGCAACCAGCACACGTTTCGTTACTTCAAGCAACTATCTCTCACTCAACAACGTAACTTTCGGCTACACACTCCCGGCAAGCATTGTTCGCAGCCTCCGTCTCGGCTCTGTTCGCCTTTACGCTTCAGCTGAAAATGTTGCACTTTGGAGCGCTCGCAAAGGTCTCGACCCCCGTCAAGGCTTCATCTCTTCAAGCAATGCAACTTACTCACCCATCCGCTCTATCTCAGGCGGTGTGAAAGTATCGTTCTAATCGCAGTCTGCGTTTGTTAAATCGACAATTTTATCTCAATTATGAAGAAATTTAATAAATATATACTTCTTGGTACGGCTGCTGTGGCTTTGAGCGCTTGCGCCGACCTCGATACCAAATACCTTGGCTCGTACGTCTCTACCGAGCAAAAAGGCGAAGTATTAGAGCAAAACCCTGACATGGGTACAGCTGCCGTTACCGGTATCTTCAGCCAAGCTACTTCAATCTTCAGCATCGCCTCTAGCCACTATGACTTTGGCTATCCTTCGGTGATGATGGGCATGGACCACAAAACCACCGACTTGGTCGCTAAATACTCCGGTTACAACTGGTTCCGCACCTATGAGGCTTATATCGGCACCGATACCGGTATTCCCTCAGCTCAAATGTGGTACTACATGTACAACCAAATCAGCACTTGCAATAGTGTGATTGCCTCTGTAGGTTACGAGCCCACCGAGCAGCTCAACCGTTTCTTCCTCGCTCAGGCCGCTGCTGTCCGCGCTTGGGACTATTGGAACCTTGCTCAAATTTATCAAAAGAACTATGCCGGCAGTGAATCGCTCCCCTGTGTGCCCATCCTCACTGACCTCAACCAAGACGAAGCTGCTCTTAACGGTGCTGCTCGTGCCACTGTGCAAGAGGTTTATGACCAAATCCTCTCTGACTTGAATCTCGCTATCGAGATGCTCACCGGCAACACTACAAACCCCTCAGCTGTGGTGTCTACTCAAACAAAACGTTTGATTAGCCTCCCCGTTGCTTACGGCTTGCGTGCTCGTGTTTACCTCACCATGCACAAATATGCCGAGGCTGCTGCCGATGCTCAAACTGCTATCGCTAATTTCTCTGGTCGTCCTTACACTATCGACGAGGTTTCTACCCCCGGTTTCACCGACATGAGCGACGCTTCATGGATGTGGGGCCTTGCCGTTAGCGAAACTGACGATGCCGTGCGTGGCGGTTCAATTGTGAACTTCCCCTCAATGATGTGCACTTTCGCCCACGGATATTGTGACCAAGGTGGTGCATGGCGCTGGTGCGGTAAAAAACTCTATGAATACATCCCCGCTACTGACGTGCGCAAATATTGGTTCCTTGACGAAAACCGTCAAAATTCGCACCTCACTGCCGAGCAAACTGCTTGGATCAACTCGTTCATCACTGGTACTCCCTCTTACGGTGTTGACCAATCTGTAAACATCATGCCTTACACCAACGTTAAGTTCAACTCTTATCAAGGTGTGATACAACAAGGTTTGAACGCTTCAGACATACCTTTGATGCGCGTTGAAGAAATGTACTACATTCTTGCCGAAGGTCAAGCTATGTCAGGCAACGTTGAGACCGGCCGCAACACTCTTGTGAACTTTGTGAAACAATATCGCGACCCCTCTTACAGCTGCACTGCTACTACTGCTGCTGACTTGCAAGAAGAAATTTGGTGGCAACGTCGCGTAGAGTTCTGGGGCGAAGGTCTCGCTTGGTTCGACGTTATGCGTTTGCACAAAGGCATTGACCGTCGCGGTTATGCTTTCCCCACTGCATTCGTATATGTGTTCAGCTATGAAGATGATTATAATATTGTTCCCATCCCCAACAGTGAGATTTCAACAAATAAACTTATCTCAAGCGACCAAAACAACCCCACTTACACTAGCCCCAAATACGTGGCTGACGTAGAATAATCAGATATTAACTGATAACATCATTAAACAATGAAATTACTCAAATCATCAATATTTGCTGCTCTCGCATTGGCAGTGACTCTCACAGGTTGCTCTGATGACGATAATTACAGCTCCGGCCAAGCTTCTCCGGGCGTCTACTTCCCGCAAGGACTAGACTCGAAAGTGACATCTTCAACCGAGGCCTCTGTCTATGAGGTGCCTGTTTGCCGCACATCTGCCGACGACAAATCAACCTACGAGGTGTCGTATAACATCTATCCCAAAACAGATGCTATCTCTATCCCCTCTACAGTGTCGTTCTCCGGCGACGCAGTTAACTCTACTTTGCCCATCACTTACGATGCTGAAGCTCTCAACCAAGATGACGTTTATGCCATCGTTATCAATCTCTCTGATGCTTCAAGCTATGGCGATGCCGCTTACTCGTTCTCTTTCCAAGTGAGCGCTCCGCTTGTTACCGAGCTTTGGGACGGCACTGTCGGCGATATCAAAGGCCAGTGCCCCGGCACCGGTACGTGGACTTTCTCTCAACTCGGCGCTGAAGAGAACTATAAAATCTACAAAGTTTACAACCCCGATAAACCTCACACCTACACTCTCCAAATCACTAACTGGTGCAACTTCTTGGACGACTCATACAGCGGTGTGCCTCTCTCTATCGAAATTGAAGACGACACTCAACTTGATGAATATGGCACAGTGACTGTTCGCGTTCCCGCGGTTAGTCTTGGTACTGATATTATTGGTGACGGTGCTGCTACTTATGTTGGCGACTTCTATGCAGCAACAGGTAATAGCAAATATGCTAACTATAGCTATTTCGACCCCGCAACCGGTACGTTGTATCTCGCTCTCGCTTGGTATAGCTCTGCTTCTGGTATTGTGGCCAGCGGTTATGACTATCTCCAACTTGACGGCTATCCCGACTACACTATCTCTGCTGCATATAAAGGTCTCTTCAAAGACACTGACGACAACTTCTCTGCTATCGGTACTATCTCAACCGGTGCTGACGTAGCCTCTGTCAAAGCTGCCCTCGTGCTCACCTCTGACCAAGAAGCAGCTGCTAAGTATGTGATACAAGGTGGCTCGGATGTGATTGATGTTACTCCCGGCACTGACGTTTACGCTCAATTCCCCGTTTCTAAATCAGGTTCATACCTCCTCACTGCTGTTTCATACAACTCTGCCGGTGTGCCGCAAAACTATGCTTGCGCAACTGCAGTGATTGACCTTAACAGCAAAGATGCCGACGACACTGAGTGGAAAACTCTTGGCACCGGTCAATTCGCTGACGGTTGGTTCCTTACCGCTTACGGCTTCGATGCAACAGACTATTTGTTTGATGTCACTATTCGCCAAAGCGCAACCGACCCCACAAAATATCAAATTGTAGAGCCCTATACCACCTCTGAAAATATCTTGGTGCAATACAACACCAACTCGTCGACTGCAAAACGTAACATTGTGCTCACCGTTGATGGCGACTATGTTGAAATGCGTCCTCAACTTTCAGGTTACCTAAACACAAATATGTCGACCAACGAGCTTATGATTATGAACTATGAGGGTTATTATGCTTATGTTAACGATGCCAACGGTGCTTCATACACCGCTGCCGATATCCAAGCACAATTGACTGCTGACGGTATTGACCTCTCAACTTGCTCTTCTGATGAAGATGGCACATTGATTGAAATGCCCCTAAGCCCCTTCTGCACATCCGCTGAGGTTAATACCCTTCATTGGAAAAATTCATCAGGTGAGTTTGTTACTCAATCAAGCTATGTTATCTTGCCCGGCGCTTCAGCTGCTGCACGTCGCAAAGTATCTGCTAAGATGATTGCTGCTCCCAAGTTTACCAAACTCAGCACCTCTATCAAAGTTAAGGCCGCTAAGTCAAACTTGGTTAAGAACTCGTTGAAACGCACAAAATTCACCGGCCAACGTCACTCGGTTGTTCGCTAATGTTTTGGATTTCCACAAATCATCCACAATAAAACAATCACTTTAAGTATCGAAAAGCTCGCTTCGGCGAGCTTTTTTTTGTATATTTGCCGCATAAACGATATTTATAAACATAAAACATAAGGTCTTATGAAAATGAATGGTAGGCGTATGAGCCAAAATGTTGACGATCGTCGTGGCAAATCAAGCGGCGGAAAAGTTGCAGGTATTGGAGGTATTGCCGGTGTAATTATTGTTGGTCTGATCACTCTGTTGTCGGGTGGCGACCTCTCCGACGTGCTGTCGAGCGTGACTAATTCCGGCGGCTTTAGCGGCGTCATACAGTCTGACAACTCAAACTATCAACCTACCGAGCATGAGGAGGAATTGGCCACGTTTGCCTCGCAAATTCTTGCCGGCACCGAAGATGTGTGGACGCAAGAGTTTAAAAAGATGGGCAAAACTTACGTGCCCCCAAAATTGGTGCTGTTCACCGGAAGTGTGCAGTCGGGTTGCGGCGGCGCTACTTCGTCAACCGGCCCGTTTTATTGCTCGGCTGACCAAACAGTGTATATCGACCTGTCATTCTTTGAAGAAATGGAAAATAGCATGCAAGCCGGCGGCGATTTCGCCTATGCCTACGTCATAGCGCATGAGGTGGGGCACCATGTGCAATATTTGCTCGGCGACTTGCAGAAGGCACACAATCAAATGGCACAACTCAGTGAAAAGGAAGCTAACCGCATCAGTGTGCGCTTGGAACTGCAAGCTGATTTCTATGCCGGTGTGTGGGCTTATCACGACAATGAACTGTTTAATTCGCTCGAAGACGGCGATATTGAGGAGGGCCTTAATGCTGCATCGAAAATCGGTGATGACTATTTGCAGAAGAAAGCTCAAGGCTACACCGTGCCCGAAAGTTTCAACCACGGTCGCAGCGACCAACGTGTGAAGTGGCTGAAACGCGGCGCCACAACCGGCGATATCTCTAACGGCGACACATTCTCACCCGCTTACGACAATCTCTAAACACCTACATAGCAAAAAAAAGCTGCGCCAAATCATTGACGCAGCTTTTTTGTGCATTTGCTTTGATTGTCGGGGTGACTAGACTCGAACTAGCGACCTCACGCCCCCCAGACGCGT
>CAYSLD010000004.1:3943-41243 GCA_964431795.1 uncultured Bacteroides sp. | reverse complement strand
GATCGTATTTTTGCATGAACTCTTCGCCTTTCTTGTTACGCAACACTGCGCCATAGCCACGCATGGCCTCAGTGATGAGGAACGAGGGACGGTCGCCGGGGTGGAAAAGCGCTGTGGGGTGGAACTGTATGAATTCCATATCTTTTACAGTGCCTTTAGCGCGATAAACCATAGCAATACCGTCGCCGGTAGCAACGAGCGGGTTGGTTGTTGTGAGATAAACGGCACCGCAACCGCCGGTAGCCATAACTGTTGTTTTAGCCAGGAATTTATCAACGTTTTGTTGCTCATTGAGCACGTATGCACCATAGCAAGTGATGTCGGGAGTGCGACGTGTCACCATTTTGCCAAGGTGGTGCTGAGTGATAATTTCGATGGCGAAGTGGTGCTCAAAAATGTCTATATTTTTGTTGGCACGCACAGCCTCTATGAGGCCACGTTGTATCTCAAATCCGGTGTTGTCGGCATGGTGAAGGATGCGAAATTCAGAGTGTCCACCTTCGCGGTGAAGGTCAAAGTTTCCATCTTCATTTTTGTCGAAGTTCACGCCCCATTTCACCAAATCGGCAATACCTTGGGGAGCGCCTTTCACAACCTTTTCAACGGCAACGGGGTCGCTGAGCCAGTCGCCGGCAACCATAGTGTCGTGTATATGTTTATCAAAATCGTCAACTGCGAGGTTGGTCACTGACGCTACCCCGCCTTGTGCCAAGGCTGTGTTGGCTTCGTCGAGAGTGGTTTTGCACACAAGGGCAACGCGGCCTTTTTGGGCCACTTTGAGGGCAAAACTCATTCCGGCAATGCCGGAGCCTATGACAAGAAAATCATATTCGTATGTCATGCTGTTATTATGTGAACTTTCTAATTGGTCAAGGCTATCAGACATTACATTTGATTAGCGCTGCAAAATTACACATTATATCGGTTTTTCGCCATTATTAAATGTTAATTCATGAGAATTATCGAAGAGAGCATAAGTTTAATCTCTCAGACAACCCAAAGGCACAACCTTCACGCCATCAGGCCTTGTATAAGCTAATTGTCCTCCTGTTAGCACAATCAGCAAATCAGGCTCGCGCAACGGCACTTGTTTCTCCGTTTTGTTGTACTCATTAACAAGCCGTTTAATTTCAAGCAGATGCTTTGCGCCATCATCAATTTCGCGTGCGCCCAATTTACATTCAATCAAAGCGTAACGTCCATCATCAAGATGCAATACCAAATCAGCCTCAAGGCCGTATCTGTCTCTATAATACGAGATGTGGCTGCTAAAATCCATTGTATATGCCTGCAAGTCGCGCACACACATTTGCTCAAAAATAAATCCAAAAGTTTTAAGTTGTGTTTCAAGCGCATCAGCATTTAATCCCATTGCAGCAACAGCGATAGAGGGGTCAACAAAGCAGCGTTTGGGAGCACTGCGCATTGCTGTCTTGCTGCGAATGGCCGGGCACCATGCATCAATATCTTTAATTACGAAAAGTTTTTCAAAGGCAGATACATAATCATCAAACGAATCAATTGACAAACTTATATCTCCGGATGACGTTATATCGGCAAGTATATTACTTTTCTTCGCTAAAGTGCTTATATTTCGTGCATAAGAGCGCAGTATTTGTCTGGCAATTTTCGGATTGCGTCGTTTGTTATCAACTGCAGATATATCATTATCACAGACGCTGTTTACGTAATCTTTCGCCACAAGCGAGGCAACTTTGTCGGGCATCTGCAAAGTAGCCGGCCACCCACCGCGGCAAGCCACCCTAATCAAGTCGGGTATAGTTAATTTGCTGGTAAGCCCGTCAATGTTATAGTCCGGATTGTCAAACAATTCACGCAGTGAGATAGTCCCGGTAGAATCTAACGACTCCCACAGGCTCATAGGAAGCATTTTCATGCGCGTAATGCGTCCGGTGCCGGTATGCCTTATTTTTGCCTTATCAACAGTATTGCTACCGGTCAAAATATACTGTCCGGGGCGCCCTCCGCTGTTATCAACAGCCACACGCACCGCATCCCACAACATGGGAGCATCCTGCCATTCATCAATTAGCCTTGGAGTTTCTCCTTTAAGTAATAGAGAAGGCATGGTTGCAGCCGTTGAGAGGTATTCTTCAGCTTTATCGGGGTCTTGAAGTTTTATAACACTCTTGGCTTGCTGCTCGGCGGTCGTTGTCTTTCCGGTCCATTTTGGACCTTCGATAAGAACAGCGCCAAAAGCCTCAAGTCGTTCGCGTAGCGCAGCATCTGCCACTCTTGCTAAATAGTTCATAATTCAGCGTTTTTAGAGTTATAATTATTTTTGCGCTAAATTAGTAATTATAAATCAATTACGCAAATTAATCGGTATTTTTGTGGCATTTCAATCGGTATTTTTGTGGCATTTCAATCGGTATTCTTGCGGTAACTAGAGGGCAAGAAGGGCGGTGAGATGACGGCGAAGGCGAGCGGCTGCATCGTCAAAAGTGACAGTGCGGCCAACCTCGGCAGAAATTGAAGTGACACCTTTATCAACAAATCCGCAGGGATTGATAGCCGAAAAATAGCTAAGGTCAGTGCACACGTTCAGGGCCAAGCCGTGCATGGTGACAAAGCGGCTGCATTTTATGCCTATTGCGCAGATTTTGCGCTCACGAGGGGTGCCAACGTCAATCCAAACACCGGTGGCGCCGTCAACACGCTCTCCGCGTATGCCATACTCGGCAATGGTGCGTATCACTGCCTCTTCGAGCAAATTCACATAACCCTTCACACCGAGCGAGCGGCGGGCCATGTCAATGAGCGGATAGGCAACAACCTGGCCGGGGCCATGATAGGTGATATCGCCCCCGCGTTCAATCTCAACAAGGTCTAGTCCTTGTGCGCGCAAAAATTCTGCATGGGTGAGGTTGTGTTTGTCGCCATGACGACCGAGTGTGTACACAGGTTTATGCTCAACAATAAACAGATATTCTTTGTCAACATTGTTCCCGTTGCCTCGCTGCTCAACCATGTTGGCAAACAGTGAGCGCTGTGTGGCGAGCACCTCCTTATAGTCGGCGTCGCGCAGTTCTACAAATTCAGTCATAGCAAAACTTAGAGCACATGGCGCTCGGCATGGTAGCTTGAGCGCACCAAAGGAGCACTCTCAACATGACGAAAGCCTTTAGAAAGAGCCAGTAAACGATATTTTTCAAACACATCGGGGTGAATGTATTCGCGCACCTCATAGTGATGCTCGGTAGGTTGCAGATATTGACCTATTGTCATCACTTCGCAGCCCACGGAGCGCAAGTCGTCCATGGTTTGCTCAATCTCTGCGGGTGTTTCACCAAGGCCGAGCATGATGCCCGATTTAGAACGGATGCCGGCATCGGCAATACGCTTAATCACGGCAAGCGAGCCATCGTAGGTTGCAGTACAGCGCACATCGGGAGTGAGGCGGCGCACAGTTTCAAGGTTATGTGAAATCACATCGGGACGCTCGGCAATCACCATGTCGAGAGCAGCGGTGTTGCCGCGAAAGTCAGGTATGAGCACCTCCATGGTCACGTCGGGGCAGGCAGCACGCAGGGCGCGCACAAGAGCAGCCCAGTGCGAGGCACCACCATCGGGCAGGTCATCACGGTCAACAGATGTTATTACGGCATGTTTGAGGTGCAAGTCGCGCACAGATTGCACAATTTGCTCAATCTCGGCGGGGTTAAGAGGAGCGGGCTTGCCGGTTTTCACGTTGCAAAAACGGCAGTTTCGAGTGCAGGTGTCGCCGCCAATCATAAATGTGGCTGTGCCGTTGTTCCAACATTCGCCACGATTGGGACAAAGTCCGGAGGTGCAAATGGTGTGCAGACAGCGACCATTCACGTTCGAAGCAACACGAGCAGCTTTTATGGCATCGGGCAGCTTAATTCTAAGCCATTCAGGCTTGCGCCCATAAAAATTATTTTTCATCGGTAGATTTTTAAAATTTTAGATTACAAATTTAAAACAAATCTGCTATTTCACATTATTTTTTAGGAATTAGTTTCTTGAATTGGTAAACAATCATAAATGCAGTCACAAGCGTGGCGAGCAAATCGCTGCAAGGGAAAGCCAACCACACACCGTCAAGGCCAATCATGCTGGGCAACCATAACAGCAAGGGGATGAGAAATATCACCTGGCGGGCCAAGCTGAGCACAATTGATTTGCCGGCCTTACCAATGCTTTGGAAGAAGTTGGTCGACACAATTTGAAAGCCTACAACCGAAAAAGCCATCAATGTTATTGACAGACAGTTTGCGGTCACGTCGATAAGGTGTTGGTCGTAGGTGAATGCTTTGGCAATATATCGAGGTATGGCCATACCGCAAAGCGAGCCGACTACGCACAAACAAGTGCTCACACTCACAGCCAACCAATATGTCTTTTTCAACCGCGACAATAGTCCGGCGCCATAGTTGTAGCCTATAATCGGTTGCATGCCCTGGCAAATGCCCAGCACCACCATGGCTATGAGTTGGGTGAAAGTTGAAAAAATACCGGCTGCGCCAACGGCGGTGTCACCACCATAATACACCAGTGACTTATTGATTATCACATTAATAAGACATCCGGCAACATTCACCAACGACGGTGCTGCGCCTATGCTCACAATGCTCAAAACGGTGCGGCTCTCAAGTTTGTAGATACCTTTTGTGAAGTGCACAGTGCTGTCTTTGCGGAAGAAGTGCGTGAAGACAAACAACATGGCACTAAACATGGCAATGTCCGTAGCCAAGGCGGCGCCTCGTATGCCCAACTTGAAAATGAAGATAAACAAATAGGCAAACACTAAGTTAATGCCTGTGCTGAGCAGCATAGCCATCATGGCGCGGCGTGGATAGCCCGAAGCGCGCTGTATGTTGTTAAACCCGAAGGTAAGGTTCATCAGCAACAAGCCGGGCAAAAGGGTGTACATGAAATCGTGAGCGTAGGGCAAAGTATTGTCACTTGCTCCGAATGCGCGCAAAATATCGTCAAGGTAAATAGCAAAGGCCGAAATGTAGAGCACGCCGATGATAAGAGTCATCACCAAGGCATTGCCCAACACGCGCTGAGCAAGGTCACGACGGTTTTGGCCCAAAAGTATCGACACACGCGCAGCCGAGCCGGCGCCAACCAGCACACCAAGCGCCGTGGCAAGGTTCATCACCGGGAAGGTAATGGCGAGGCCCGAAATAGCATCGGCGCCCACTTGCTGGCCTATGAAAATGCGGTCAATGACGTTATAGACCGAGGTTGTAATCATGCCAATCACCGCGGGCAAGCTGTAGCTGTAAAGCAGTCGTCCTACAGGACGTTCGGCAAGTTCTTTGAGATTTCCTTGAGCACCCATTATTTTTGATTTTTGTATATCTCTATGCAGTGAACTAAGACACTGTCAGCTAAACAACAAAGGCGAAGATTGCACCTTCGCCTCTGTCTTTTTTAAATATTAAACTAACCAATTATTTGCCGGCAGAAGCCTTAGCACGTTGGTAGTATTTTTCAATATCGTTGATATATGAAGGATATTCTTGGCGGATTTTACCGAGCACTTCAAATTCCTTGTCATATTTCTTTTGAGCACGATAGATGTTAGCTTCTTTGAAGAGGATGAAAGGCACAACTTGTGAGTTGTCACCAACTTCGCTGAGAGCTTTTTCGAAGCTGTTGATAGCGTCGTCAAGTTTGTTGAGGTTAGCGTAGCAGTCGCCTTTGAGTGAGTAAGCACCTGCTTGAACGAGGTCGCTACCTACTGAAGCTTTGTCGAGATATTCAAGAGCTTCTTTATATTTGCCATCTTGGTAGTATTTGATAGCTACCATGAGTTTTGCACGTTCGTTAGCTTTGTAGCTTCCGTCGTCAGCAATTTTTTTGTACATCTGGAACTTGATAGAATCGTTCATTTCGATGTCAGCTTTACCGATAGCCTCGGCAGCGCTTTTTTCACCATTGCTATGCAACCAGTAGATGAGGCCGCCAACCACAAGGATGATGGCAATGCCAATCAACGACCAAGTGACTACTTTTTTGCTTTTTTGTGCGAACTCAATGTCGCGGAGATCCTGTTCTGAAGACAAGTTCACGGGATTGTTGTGAGTTTTACTTTCCATTATGTAAGTTTTTCTAATTTTTCTTGGTTCAATCGAGCGAGAGCGAGAGAACACTCGTTCAAGCCGCAAATTTAACGTTTATTCCTCACATATAAAAATATAAATCGCCGTTTTTTTTATTTTTTCTGCGAAATAAGCTAAATTTGCAGCATAAAAACAGATTGTAGCATGAAACAATTAACTATATCTACACCAATTACCGTTTTTGATCGTGACGAACTGAGCCAAGCCGATAAAGACCTCGTAGAGAAGGCTTGTGCAGCTACTTACCGCTCGTATGCCCCATACAGTCACTTTTGCGTTGGCGCGGCTATAGCCCTCGACAACGGCGAGGTTGTCACCGGCGCAAACCAAGAAAATGCAGCTTTCCCGTCGGGCATCTGCGCCGAGCGTTCGGCTTGTTTTTATGCCGGAGCTCAATATCCGCAAGCAAAATTTGTGAAGATAGTGATAGCAGCACGTGGCGAAGACGGACAATTTCTTGCCTCACCGATATCACCGTGCGGAGCTTGCCGTCAGTCACTGTTGGAATATGAAACGCTGGCCGGACACGATGTTGAAGTGATGTTGGTGTCGCGCACACAAGTGTACGTTGCACCGTCAGTAAAATCACTGCTTCCACTTGCATTTTCTGAATTTTAGCGCAGTACGTTCAACTTGTGAAAGTTGAATAAAATTAATAAATCACATATATTAATAATAAAAAAAGTGAAATGTCACAGTAATTGCTTTATTGTGACTAAACTTTTTTATTATTTTGCATCAATATAATTAAAATTGTAATTTTAGTATAACCTCTCAATACGTTAGTCAAATTTTATGTTTCACAATGTAAAACGTCGCATTGCGGCAGCTCTAGCTATGATGTGTGTGCTGATAACAGCATTGGCATACAACGTCACCGGCTCGGTTGTAGACACACAAGGCGACCCACTTATTGGCGCTTCGGTGCGATTGCTCACTGTCGGAGACAGCACGCAAGTGAAAGCTGCAGTGGCCAATAATTCCGGACATTTCAGCCTTACCGGTGTCAAGGCGGGTACGTATCTGCTCGAAGCCTCATACATCGGCAGCGCCACCAATTGGCAGCGCATCACAGTCAAAGACCAAAATGTTGCATTAAAAAAGATTGTGCTCAGCGAAAGTGCCACCGTGCTCAAAGAAGCAGTGGTGAGCGGCATTCGCACCCCGATTAAAGTGATGGAAGACACCATCGAATTTAATGCCGACTCATATAAAACTCAGCCCAACGCCGTGGTTGAAGACCTGCTCAAGCGCCTGCCCGGCGTGGAAGTTAGCAGCGATGGTAAAATCACAGCTAACGGCAAAGAAGTAACAAAAATCCTTGTTGACGGTAAAGAGTTTTTTAGCGACGACCCCAAAGTTGCGTCTAAAAACCTCCCCGTGAATATCGTTGATAAATTGCAAGTCGTTGACCGCAAGAGCGACCTTGCCCGCATCACCGGCGTTGAAGACGGCGAAGAAGAAACCGTTATCAACCTCACAGTCAAAAAAGGCATGAACAACGGTTGGTTTGGCAACACCGAATGGGGTGTTGGTACCGACAGCCGCTACATGGGCACATTCACCGTAAACCGTTTCTGGAACGGCAACCAACTCACTTTGTTGGGCGGACTCAACAACATCAATGAGCCCGCATTCACCGACGGTGCTGCCGGACGTTTCAACCGTTTCGGCGGCGACAACGGTATCACCCTATCTCAAATGTTGGGTTTGAACTTCAACGTGGGTAAAGGCGAAGATTTCCGCGTTGGTGGTAACATCATGTACTCAGGCACAAGCATCAACACCACCACCGAGCAAGACCGCCAATACTTGTTCACCGACTCAACATCATACTACAACACCAACAAACGTGCCCACGACAAGGGCAAAAACTTGCGCGCCGACTTCCGCGTGCAATGGAATCCGGACTCACTCAACACATTCGAATTCCGTCCCAACTTCTCATACAACGTGAACGACTCATGGTCAAACGACTCATCACTCACACGTTCAGGACGTATGGAAGACGTCACACGAAGCATAAACAGCAGCACATCACACGGCACATCGTGGGAATTTGGCGCAGAACTCATATACAACCACAAGTTCCGCAACAAACCCGGCCGCAGCTTCTCTGTGCAAGCTCGCGTGAACACCTCTAACGTGCGCGAAAAAGACAACACATATTCGTGGAACAAATTCTTCCAGCTCAACGACTCAATTGACTTATACGACCAATTCGCCAACAACCACACTTGGAGCACGACAACATCAGCACGTCTAAGTTGGACAGAGCCTATCGGCGACGTCAAAAAAGGTAACTTCTTGACATTCGCCTATAACTTCAGCTATCGTTGGAACAATGCCGACAAGCTCACCTACGATCATCCCGTTGTGTGGCCCGACGGCTATAGCGGCGAGCCCGTTATCAGCGAAGACATGGTGCTCACCGACTCACTGAGCAACCAATTCCGCAACTACTACATGAACCAAGACATACGTGTTGGTTACAAACATACATCAAAGAAAGGCTTGCTCGACGTTGGTATGTCATTTGTGCCGCAAATGTCAAAATCAGTCGACCTCATCGACTCACGCAAAAACATCACTCGCAACGTATTTAACTACGCCCCCTACTTGCGCTACCGTTTGAAATTGAGCAATTCACGTTCATTGAACATGTTCTACCGCGGACGTTCATCGCAACCGTCAATGACACAATTGCAGCCCGTGGCCGACTATTCAAACCCCTTGCGCGTGGTAATAGGTAATCCCAACCTCGACCCATCATTCACCCACTCATTGAATGTGCGCTTCCAAGACTTCAACCAAGATAAGCAACAATCAATCATGGCGATGGTCAACGCTCAAGTCACTCAAAACTCAATCGTATCGAGCACCACATACGACGAGAGCACCGGTGGTCAACGCACCGAATATCTCAACGTAAACGGTGTGTGGAATGTGATGTCAGGTGTGATGTACTCTGTGCCCTTCCGCAACAAAGACTTCGTGTTTAACACCGGCTTCTTTGGCCGCTATTCACACTCGGTTGGTTTCAACAATGGTGTGCGCAACCTCACAAGCAACCTCAACTTCAACATCACCCCGTCAATTGCATGGCGTCCCAGCAACCTCGAAATTGAGGTACGCCCACGCTACTCATTGCAAAACACTCACACCTCGCTGAGAACAACCGCCAACAACAACATCCACACATACGGCGGTATGCTTAACGGCACATACTACACTCCCTTCGGTCTTGTGCTTGCCACAGATGTTGATTGGGCCAAAACTTCAGGCTATTCAGCCGGATACAACACAAACACTTGCTTGTGGAACGCATCGTTGTCATACCAAATGCTCCGCGACAAGTCGCTCACACTCACACTCAAGGTGTACGACCTTTTGCAACAGAAAACCAATGTGCAGCGCACTGTTAGCGCAAACTACATAGACGATACACGCTACAACGCTCTCACCCGCTACTTCATGGTGACCGTAGCATATCGCTTCAACACATTCGGCAAGGGTAACGAACCCACAGACCGCAACCGTCCCAACTTCGACGGCCCCGGTGGTCCCGGCGGACCTCCTCCCGGCGGCGGACGTCCCGGTGGTGGCGGTGGCCCCGGTGGTCCCCCCTCATTCTAAACCTCACAACGGAGGCTGTGTCAAAAATCTGACGCAGCCTCCGTATTTTTGTAGGTAACACAATAAAAGGGGGTGCAATACGTTATATAAGAGAATGAAATATACAATCGTAAGAAAACGCAAATGAATTTATCAGCCAAATATTTAATTGCTGCTGTGGCAATTGCAGCTTGTGGATTTAGCACACGGGCACAAAGCGACATCAAGAATGATGAATTTAACCCCATCACCACGGGTGTGACCTCACAGTCAATAGCCCCCGATGCTCGCGGTGCCTCAATGGGTGACCTCGGTGCCGCTACCGACCCCGACGTAAACTCACAATATTGGAACCCCTCGAAATATGCATTTGCCTACTCACAAGGCGGAGTTTCGCTCAGCTACACACCGTGGTTGCGCAAACTCGTTAACGACATCTTTTTGGCAAACGTAGCCGGATATTTCAAAATCGGCAGTGGCGACAACCAAGCCGTCAGCGCATCGTTGCGCTACTTCTCACTCGGCGAGGTGTCAAGTTCTGACTTGTCGGGCACAACCGCACAAACACTCAACCCGTATGAAATGTCGTTTGACTTAGGCTACTCACGCAAGCTATCCGAGAAATATTCAATGGGCGTAGTGTTCCGCTACATCTATTCAGACCTTGGATTTAGCGACTCATATTCCGGCGACCAAACCACCGGAGCATCCGCCTTTTCAGCCGACATCTCCGGATACTATCAAACCTACCCCGTAATTGGCCGCAGCGAATGTCAATGGGCTTGGGGTTGGAATATCTCAAACATCGGTACGAAAGTGTCGTACGACAATGGCAACTACCCCGCATTCTTGCCCACAAACTTGCGTCTTGGCACATCATTCACCTTTCCCTTGGCCGACTATCACAACTTGGCCATAAACCTCGATGCCAACAAGCTTTTGGTGCCCGCACGTCCGCGTGAAAGCGACTACGACACCAGCACCACCGAAGGCCAACAAGAATATCTCGATGCCCTCGAAGATTGGGAGGACATGTCGTCAATCACAGGTATCTTCAAATCATTCACCGATGCACCCGGCGGATTTAAAGAGGAGTTGCGCGAAATCACTTGGAGCCTTGGTGCCGAGTATAGCTACAACAACCAATTCTTCTTGCGTGCCGGCTATTTCTACGAGAATAAGAATAAAGGTAACCGCCAATATTTCGGCCTTGGTGCCGGCTTCTCGCTCAACATACTGCGCCTTGACGCATCGTACATGTTGGCAACAGCACAAACCTCCCCACTCGACCAAACTTTGCGTTTCACCCTATCATTTGACATGGACGGTCTGCGCGACCTCCTCGGCAAAAAGAAACGCTAATAAACAGCTCTCACCATGCGTATAGGAAACGGATTTGATGTGCACCGCCTTGTTGAAGGTCGCAAGTGCATTGTGTGCGGTGTTGACATACCCTACGACCGCGGTCTGCTCGGCCACAGTGATGCCGATGTAGCTCTCCACGCCCTAGCCGACGCTCTGCTCGGCGCCGCAGCGCTGGGCGATATAGGCAAACACTTCCCCGACACCGACCCGCGCTATGCCGGAGCCGACTCGCGCGTGTTGCTGCGCGAAGTGGTGCGCATAATCGGCGAGCGCGGCTACAAAGTTGGCAATGTTGACGTCACTATCATTGCTCAAGCGCCGAAAATGCTGCCACACATACAAGCCATGCGCGAAAACGTAGCTGCCGACCTTGGCGTTGACATTGACTGCGTGAGCATCAAAGCAACCACCACAGAGCGCTTAGGCTTCACCGGACGCGGCGAAGGCATTGCAGCGCAAGCCTCGGCATTGCTGATATAGAAATGAAAATAATACGCAATAACATATTGCCGTTTGGACAGCACGCTGCCATAAACCTCTTTGGAGTGCTCTTTGTGAAAGGCAACATAAGAGTGTCGCAACATCTGCTCAACCACGAAAAAATACACTCACAACAAATGCGCGAGCTGTTGTGGGTGTTTTTTTACTGCCTATATGTTTTAGAGTGGATGGCTCGCCTTGTGCAACAACGCGGCAACCGCCTGAAAGCTTACCTATCAATTTCGTTTGAACGCGAAGCCTACGGCCACGACCATGACCTAACCTACCTGCGTCACCGCAAGCCGTTTGCTCAGTGGCGCCGCGTCTAGTTATTTAACACTGTCAAGCGCAACAATTCAAGGCGTGTGGCCGACTTTTTAAGCACGTCAATGCAAAGGCCGTCAATAGTGATTGTTTCGCCTTGTTCGGGGATAGTGCCTGTTTTGTGGAGCACAAATCCGGCTATAGTTTGATAAGCATCATCCTCAGGTATATCCAGATTGTAAGTTTCATTTATTTGCTCAATCTCGCAGCGTCCCGATAGCTCAAATACGCCGGGAGAGACTTGTCGTGACGTGAGATTTGTGTTGTCGTGTTCGTCGCGAATATCGCCGCATATTTCCTCCACAAGGTCTTCGAGTGTAACCATGCCCGCAGTGCCGCCAAATTCGTCTACGACGATAGCTATAGAGCGTTTTTCGCTAAGCAATCTGCGCATCATCTTGTTTGCAAGAAGAGCCTCCGGGGCATATAAAACGGGCTTGATGTGCTCACGCCAATCGGCCTCGGGGTGGAAAAGCTCGCTAACGTGTATGTATCCCTTTATCGAGTCGATATCTTCGCTATACACAATAAGTTTTGAGCGTCCGGTTTTGGTGAACAGTTCAACCAATTCGTCGCGAGTTGCTGTGTCGATATTTACGGCAACGATTTCGTTGCGCGGCAACATGCAGTCACGTAAGTGAGTGGTTGAAAAATCAAGGGCATTTTGAAATATTTTCACCTCATTTTCAACCTCTTCTTTTTTGTCGGTAAGGTTGTCAATAGTTTCCTCGAGATAGTCATTGAGGTCGCCAACAGAGAGCAAGCGCAAACTAGCCTCTTTCTCTTTCACACCCATGAGGTGCATCAACAGCTTTGACAGCTTTGTGGTGAACCATGAAATGGGATAAAACAGCAAGTAAAACAGATAAATCGGAGTGGCAAATATGCGCAACGAATTGTTGGGGTTGATGCGAAATATCGTTTTGGGAAGAAACTCGCCGGTTAGCAATATTATCAACGTTGAGATGAGGGTTTGCAGCAACAGCACAACCACTTCGGAGTGGAAATGTGTTTGCAACCACGGGCTCAAAAAGTATGATGCGCCCATACCGTAAACAACCAGCATCACGTTGTTGCCTACAAGTATCGACGAGATGAAAAATTCGGAATTGGCATAGAAACGGTTGATAATGCGGCTGATAAATCCGCCACGTTTCACATCAATTTCCATGCGCACACGGTCGCTGGTGATATAAGCGATTTCGGTGCCTGAAAAGAGTGCACTAAATATGAGTGCAGCGATTGTGATAGCTAACCACGGGGTCATAGCTTAAGATATAGAAGGGAAAAGTTTAAGGGTTTTGAACTACAGTAGTAGCTTGCATAACGTTGGGGTTCATTTGCATTCCGGCACGTTGTGAAGCAGGTATCGGAGCTGCAGGACGGTCGCCGCTGCGCTCCACGTTGGGTGACTCGCCTGTGCCGCTACCGCCGTTGTTTTTGTTGCGGTCTACGGGGATGATTGCCGTAGGTTTGTGCACGGTGTAGGCTGTCATGTTTTCGTTAGAAGTGAAACCATATCCTTCGATGATATGGTTTGCGCGCACAATGTGAATGAACGAGTCGGAATAGACCTCGGCCTTCACTTGGTCCCAGTAAAGTTGCTGGGTGAGGAACGAGTCGCGCAACACGTTGACCATCACCACATTTCCATCCAAGCGCCACAATCGGCGATTGCTGAAGTAAATCGCCGAGTCGCAACGCATATTGGCATCAGGTTTCATTTTCAAGTCGTATTGCACAAGTTTCAGCCCCTCGGGGAAAGTCCAATACGGGTCGGCAGTTTCGTCAAACATATTCCACACGGGAGTGGTGATGTTGTAGCGAGTATAGCCTGAGTCGCTGATGAGTGTGGTGACGTGCGTAGTGACCATTGTGGGAGTGGCCACAGAGTCCATATTAGGCACATACGAGTGCTTTTCTTCCTCGCAGCTGCCAAATGAGGCTGCGAGGACAAGCACGGCAGGCATAATGAGTATGGAACGCAAGTGCGACATTTATGCGTGATTGATAAGTGTTTGCAGACTTGAAATTAGTAAAGTTTGTTTTTCACAAACCACATTTCGTTGAAATTCAAGCCAAGCGTGAGATTGAGATAGTTTTCTTTGATGAGAGGATCGGGGTTTGCTTGACGGTGACGGAATTCGAGGCCAATGTTGACAACTGTCTTCATTGAGGGCACGGGCAAGCCCACACCGAGAGTCACGCCATAGTCGCGCACGTTGTTGCCGAGCACGGTGATATAGTCGCGGTTGAAGTATGTACCAAAGCGGTAGTACATGCGTTGAGAGTACGAACCACGTTGTGCGGGTTGATATTGCAAACCGAGGCCTATGCGATAGCGGTCGGCAAATTTGGTATCTTCAAAGCTTTCGATGTGACCGTATTTAGCTTTCGACCAAGGTTGGTAAGTGAAGTCTAACTCAGCCATGAGTTTGTTGTTCCACTGCCAGTTAATACCGGCGCCCCAAGTCTCGGGCAAAGAGTAGCGGCCTTTCATTTTGGTGTCGTTAGCGTTGACGGTGTCTATATCGGCTGTTGACGACGATGATGTTGAGTCGTAGTACAAGCCGTAAGCATCACCGTGCAAGTTCTTTTTGGGAGCATACACAAGACCGAGGCCGAGGGTGTTTTGCGCGTCAATGCGTGTTTGATATTGCACACCAAATTCCAAGCGCCAATCTTTAACGGTCATTGAGCGTTCGAAAAGCGATGTATAACCTGTAGAAGTTGTGGCATACAGGTCGTTAGTGATTGTGCCAAAGAGATATGAGACGTTGGCACCAACAGAAAATCCTTTGAAAATACGGCCGGCCAAACCGAGATAGAGTTGGTTTAAGCTACCTGAGCCTGAGCGCGATGCTGTACCGTTGGTAATGGTGTTGCCAAATGAATAGCCAACCGAGCCAAAAGGCACCATGCCGACTGATGCACCCATGCGTTTGCCGATGGGCACTTGCAATGTTATGTAGTCAAGGCCGCCGCCGAAGTTTTGCTCGTGAGTTGAGCCTTCAGTAGACCACAACGAGGTGAAGTCAACACCCATGTCAAAAAGGAAGGTTGTTGAGTCGATAGCGGCATACGATGCGGGGTTCATAACGTTGATTTGACGACCGGAATTCATGGCATAGCCGGTGCTACCCATAGCACGTTGGGCAGAAGTGGCGTTATCGCCGAGAGTGCCATAACCGTAGCGTGAGTATGGCGACATTGCTGTATTTTGAGCCATGAGCGAGGCAACAGAGCCAATTGCGATGGCTAAGGTGATGAAGAGTTTATTTATTTTCATTCGAGAGTTTTATTATGCTGTATGAAATTGTAGGTTACAGTGTATTATGCTATTTAGTCCGAGGTTCACAAGGTTTGGCACCACTATGGGATTGAAACTCAAGCGGTCGCGCACAAGGTCGGCACCTCCGCCGGTGAGCACGGCAACGGCATTTTCGCCAAGTTGTGAGTGGTAATACTCAAGTTCGGCAACAACACCGTTAATGGCGCCCGAGCGTAGTGCTGTCTCGGTGTCGTAGCCCCACATCGGGCAATCGCCTTCTTCGGGCTCAATCTGCGGCAAGCGCGCAGTGAAACAGTTCAGAGCCTTCAGTCGCATGAAAATGCCGGGGGCAATATTTCCGCCACGATAGCAATTGTCGGCAGTGACCACGTCGTAGGTGATAGCAGTGCCGATATCGGCAACAAGTATATCGCGTCCGGTGTTGCCAACAATAGCATGAGCGCCAACAGCGGCAGCCAAGCGGTCAACACCCAGAGTGTGCGGGGTTTGATAGTCAATGCTTATGGGCATAGGTGTGTTTACGGTCAACTCAATGACTTGACCGCAACCCATGCGCAAAGCGGCGAGAACCGCCTCGTTACGGTCCGACACGCAGCAATAAATAGCAGTGTCGATGTGACGAGCGGCACAAAGGTTATTAATGTCGGCAACAGTGAGGTGACGGTATGTGTACTCTTTAATGCACTGAGCCACACCGTCTACGGTCCACAGCGCTAACTTAGCTGCTGTGTTGCCTTGGTCGATTGTTAGATTGTAGGCCATAATAATAATCGGCAAAGTTAATAAACCTCTGCAAATAAATCAGCTAAATTATCTTAATAATGTCATTTTTCGGCCATTTTTTGTGCTTTTACCCTCTTTTCATCTCATCCCCACCCCAATCTGTCGCATTTATCATGCGTGAGATGGTTAGAATGGTTGTGTGCGGAGATATTCGTTGAGCAGTCGATCGTATATTATGTAGCCTTTTTCTGTTTCGTAAACTAATTCGTTGTTTATTAGTTTCTTTAGCGCTGCGCTCACGCTGCTTGCAGCACGCAGGTTGTGCTTGCGTGTAAATTCTCCGGAGAGAATTTCTTTTACACAGCCTTCTTTGCTGATTGCTTTCAGTAGGCGTATTTGCCCGGCCGAGTATGCGTGCAGCAGGTTATCGTATGAATAACTCATTTCAGCCACAATCTGCTCAATCGCGTACGTTGTCAATTCGCGGTCTACGTTGCGATGATAGCCGTATAGCCGATTGAGCAGACACTGAATGTACCATGTATGTCCTTCAAATTTATCATATATGGCATCAAAAACATCTCTTGGCAGAGTTGTGCCGTTGGCGCTGAAGTGTGCAATTGCAAACTCCGCGTATTTGTTCTTGTCGATTTTCCCGATAGTGAGCAATTGCGTGCTCTGATAGAATGGACGTTTAGCAGATGTAAACATCTGTTGCATAACGTGTTGCTTACTGCCGGCAAAAATAAAGTTTACATTTGGCAAGAATTGGATATATGAGCGCAAAAGTGCCTCTATGCCTTTTTCGGGATATTCAGCAATCTGTTGGAATTCGTCAATAGCTATGACGCAGTGTTTATCAGCTGATTGCAGATAGTCGAATATCTCTTTTAGCGTATTTTCTTCCTCGCTTGGTGAAAGGTCAATAGTGACTTTGGGCGCACCGGTTATTTCGTCGAGTGTGAATACCGGTCGGCAGCTGTGTATGAATTGCTTAATGCGGTTGAGGGCTTTTTGAGGTGCGGTGTCAAGTTTGCCAAGAACTGTGTTTGCGAACAGCTTGACGAAGTCGCTGAGTGATTGCGTGGAATAAATGTCAATGTAGAATGTGGAAATATCCGGTTCGCGCTCGCTGAGTAGGTGGAAAGCATGCTTGATAAGGCCTGTTTTACCCATGCGGCGAGGCGCAACAAGTGTGATGTTACGACCATTGTGCAAGGCATCAATGATGATATTTGTTTCTTGCTCGCGGTCGCAAAAGTATTTTGGGCTATCGTAGCCGGAAATTAAAAACGGATTGTTTGGTATCATTACACATTTATCGTAACGTTATTATCGTAACGCAAATGTCGTAATATTTTGCTAAATTGTGGGATATTGAGTGATAAAAATAGTTAATTTTTATCGAAATACACTAGTAGGTTGCCCGCACAGCTGCGAAACTACATGCTTTAAATATTCTCTGTCGCATTTATGCGGTGCCAAATCACATAAATTATTAATAATTTGTGTCATTGCTGTCTTTTTCGTACATTTGCGTGCTTAAACTCGTTAATATTAAATATGGCTACAATAAAGATTGCCGGCATAATGCGTGCCGGAGCTTATTCTCCCAATCATATCGGCAACGATGCCGCTATCTTCAACAATACTGCTGACCAACTGCGCAAACGCGGCTGCGAAGTGAACATCTACACCGAAGAGCAATTTATTGCCGGTGAAGTTAAAGAAAATATCATTGTAAATATGTGCCGCGAACAGCGCTCTATCGCCCTATTGCAAGAGCGCGAAAAACAAGGTGCACTCGTTATAAACTCAGGCTTCGGCATTGAAAATTGCACTCGTGAGCGCATGACACGCATACTGCTGGGCTCAGGCATTCCCTACCCTGACAGCTTGATGGTCAACACTGACGAAGGCATTGTGGCCGCTCTTGAGCAAGCAAAAATGGAGCGTTGCTGGATAAAACGCGGCGACTTTCATGCCATGCACAAAGAGGATGTGAGCTTTGTGCGCCACCCCCAAGAAGCTCAAGAAGTGCTGCAAGAATACTTCTTGCGCGGCATCAAACGTGCCGTTATCAATGTGCACCTCGAGGGCGACTTGATTAAGTTTTACGGCATACAAGGCACTCCGTTCTTTTACTGGTTTTATCCGTTTGAAGCCGGACACAGCAAATACGGCGCCGAAGCTATCAACGGCCCTGCTCGCGGCTTGAAATTCGACGAAGAATACCTCAAAAAAATATGTCGTGAAGCCTCAGAAGTGCTCGACGTTAAAATTTACGGCGGTGACTGCATCATTGCCGACGACGGCCAAATTCGCATCATTGACTTTAACGATTGGCCCAGTTTTGCACCTTGCCGCGACGAGGCTGCTCCCTACATAGCCAAATGCATCATGTCGGCAATTAAAAGCCGATAGCCTCTCTAAATACATCATCCCCTCATTTCCCCTATGGAAGAATCTAAATTAAACAAATCCTCATATCAAGCAACTCTGAAGAGCGCAGATACTGAGGAACACATCGATCTTGCTTTCTACCGCCCAATCGGTTATATGTGGGCGTGTGCTGCCCGCGCATTGGGCATCACTCCTAATGTAATCACCATTGCATCTATCTTTCTCGGCATCGGTGCCGGTGTTGCATTCTATTTTGATAACCTTTGGATCAACGTGCTTGGCATTGTGCTGCTTGTTTGGGCTAACTCGTTTGACAGCGCCGACGGCCAATTGGCTCGTATGACTAAACAGTACTCACGACTTGGCCGCATACTCGACGGCCTTGCCGGCGACTTTTGGTTTGTAGCTATTTACTTTGCCATCTGCTTCCGCGAAAATGCAACTTCATCGTTCTTCTCAGAGCGTCCGTGGTTGATTTGGGTAATTGCCATCATCACCGGCATCTGCCATGCCAAACAAGCTGCTATGGCCGACTACTACCGCCAATTCCACCTCTACTTCCTCAAAGGCGAAGAAGGCAGTGAGCTCGAAAGCTCGGCTAATTTGCGCGAAAAACTCGCTGAACTGAGCTGGAGCAAAAACTTCTGGCAAAAAATTGTGTTATTCTTTTATACGAACTACACTATCAACCAAGAAGCGTGGACTCCGAACATGCAAAAATTGCGTGCCGCACTCAAAGTGCGCTTCGAAGGTGCTATGCCAAACGAGCAATTCCGCAAAACTTTTCGCATGATGAGCTTGCCGTTGATGAAATACACCAACATACTCTCATTCAACTGGCGCAGCATTGCACTGTTTGTTGCCATATTGGCACGTATGCCGTGGTTGTATTTCGCTTTCGAACTTGTGGTGCTCAACATACTCCTTATTTACATGGTGCGCCGCCACGAATTTATTTGCAAAGACTTAACCAGAGCTGTAGTAAATGAAATTTTCTAACATAAAAGGCATAATTTTTGACTACGGTGGCACCATCGACACTCGCGGCGACCACTGGAGCCACGTCATCAGCGCCGGCTGGCAAAAAGCCGGGGTGGAGACTGACATCGAAACATTTCGCACTTGCTATGTGCATGCCGAGCGCGAATTGGCTCGTGTGCGCCACATACTGCCCGGCGACAATTTCTATGTGCTCCTCGAAAAGAAAATGCGCATCGAATTGCAAAAGCTCTCTGAGCTGGGAGGCATCAGCGCAGACCTCATTGAGGATAAAGCTACACAGATAGCCAAATACTGCTACGACTACGCTCGCACATGTGTGAACGAGGCCCGTCCCGTGCTCGAGAAACTTGCTGAGACTTATCCCTTGCAACTTGTGAGCAACTTTTACGGCAACGTTGACGAGGTGTTGCGCGACTTTGACATACGCAAATATTTTAACGGTGTGATTGAAAGCGCCGTGGTAGGTGTGCGCAAGCCCGACGCTCGCATATTCATGCTCGGTTGCGTGGCCCTAGGCCTCAAACCTGAAGAGGTGCTCGTTGTGGGCGACTCACTCAAAAAGGACATACTTCCGGCACGCTCTTTGGGGTGCCAAACAGCCTGGATAAAAGGCCGCGGATGGACTGCCGACGAGGATGCCGCAACCGACGACGCTCAAATACCAAATTTGACAGCACTAATAAAGTAACTTAATCATACATTGATGATAAACGCCCTTGCATTTTAGCCAAAATGCAAGGGCGTTTACTTATGTACACATGTTAAATTAATCTCTTATCGCTAGTAGCTGAGGGTGACGTAGAGTAGGGCGCCCCAAAAAACGGCGTAGACCAACAAAAGCACGCCCGAGGCAACCAACGTGACAAGCGCAAAATTGCGCATGCCCCCGTGTGAATGTCTGATACCAACAACGGCAAAAGCCAAACCAACCACGCACAAACATAGCGAAAGAACATATTGCAAGGGTAGGGTGACCCATGCCAATACGGTGATCACGAACGCTGCAACAATGAGTTTAGGGTGCTTCGATGCCGCAACCTTTTCTGCCGGGTGCACTTGCTCGGTTTTTTCGGTAGGTATATTGCTATCCATAATGGTATCGTAATTAGTTGTCGATGCAAAAATAATGATAAATAATCAATCTTTACAAGTTTTTGTTCATTTATTTGACAATTTACTTTGCTTAAGGTTTAATTTTATATAAATTTGCGCCCAACATGGAAGACTTGATGCAATATGTGTGGCGTTTTCGCCTGTGGCCTGACCTTAGCATGATGACTGCTGACGGTCGACGCGTAGACATCATTGACCCCGGTACTCTTAACACCGGCTCCGGCCCCGACTTTTTCAACGCTAAAGTGCGCGTGAACGGGCAAACCTGGGCAGGAAATGTGGAAATACATGTGCGAGCAAGCGATTGGCATCGCCACAACCATGATAACGACCCGGCCTATGATAACGTGGTGCTACATGTGGTGCAATATGATGATTGCGCCATAACTCGTCGTGTGGATGGCGCTGTAATTCCGCAAGTGACCATGAAATGCGCTGCCGACTTCGCTGACCGCTACAATGCCATGGTCAACAATCCTCTCACTGAGCTACCTTGCGCCTGCGAAATTGCATCGCTACCTTCTATTGTGCTCACCGACTGGCTCACCGGACTTGCCTATGAACGCTTGCAGCGCAAATCAGACGACGTGTTGGCCCGACTGGACAGCTATCACGGCGATTGGAACCAAGCAATATACGTCACACTGGCACGCGGCTTAGGCTTTGGCACTAATGCCGACGCTATGGAGCAGATGGCTCGACAGCTACCTCTAAAAACCCTGCTGCGCCACAATGACAACATCACCACAATCGAAGCTCTGCTGTTTGGCAGTGCCGGACTGATTGCTGACCAACCTCGCGACCAGTATGAGGCCACGCTCAAACAAGAATACGCATTCTACTGCACAAAATTTGGCATCACACCTCACCAAATGCCACAATGGCGCTCACGGCTGCGCCCGCAAAACTCTCCGGCTCGCCGACTGGCTCTGCTTGCAAGGTTGATGCAAGGCGGATTTGAGCTCAGCGGCCATGTGCTCAACGTCACCACCGCTGCCGAGGCTATGGCTATGTTCGACATCGAGCCGTCAGCTTATTGGCTCACTCACTACTCATTCGGCCACCCGTCAACAGCCACACCTCACACACTCAGCCAAGCCTCGGTGCGCCTGCTTGTGATAAACGTGGTGGCTCCAATTCTATATGCATACGGCGAAAGTGCCGACGATGCCACGCGCCGCGAACTTGCCGTGCAGCTGCTGCAAGAACTAAAACCGGAGCAAAACTCAATCACAAACATTTTTACCGGAGCGGGATTGGCTTGCCGCGATGCGTTCACCTCGCAAGCCTACATACAACTGCGCAACCAATACTGTTTGCAACGAAAATGCCTGTTTTGCCGCATCGGTCACAGACTGCTCTCACGCAAAGTAAAAGCATAATCTCTGTCAAAATGCAACTTTTTTTTGCCATTTAAAAATAAATGCTTACCTTTGCACCACCAACAATAACACCTCGGGGTGTAGCACAGTTGGCAGCGCGCCACGTTCGGGACGTGGAGGTCGGAAGTTCGAGTCTTCTCACCCCGACATTTGCAGGCTTAGCTCTCAGAGCTAAGCCTGCTGTGTTTTGCACCCTCGCCACCCTCAAACGAGTTGCAATTTGCTCAATTCATCGCCAAAGGCATTGAGGGCCGCTTGTATCTTAGCTGTAGTCTTAGGCGATGGCGTGCGATAACCGGAGATATATTGAGAAATTTGAGCAGAAGATATTCCGGTAAGTTTGGAGAGTCCTCTATAAGTGATAAGGTCAGCATAGTACACGAGGAACGAAGGAAGGTCATAAGAAAATACAAATTTGACTTCCTCAAAGGTTTCACCTTCAGCTTTGGCTGAAGTCTTCATCGCTTCATATACATTTTTAAAGTCTGCGATAGCGGCAGCAACCGAATCGCCTTCACCAATCACGCCATAAGAGAGATTGTTATCATCGGGCATATAAGCTCCATAAGAGCCATCCTTGCCGCGTTCAATAAATACACGTACTGTTTTCATTATTATGCTATATTACTATTACCTATTATTTTATGCCTGCATCTCTAAGAATAGACTTTAGAGTGCCGGTTTTCACTTCTTGAGATTCGTGGTTGCTTGTCGCGAATTTCCTCCCGGTGATTGGGGAGTACCATTCGGGGTGACCTGCTTGCTGTTTTCCTGTAAGATAACATCCATATTTTCGGAGTTTTCTGTGGAGTTCATTATATTTCATTGTTCATGTTATTGGATTACGCTGCAAATATAATGCTAAAATATGTTTTAGCAAAATTATTTCAGCAAAAAAATAGCTCGATAACATTATTTTATTTTGCAGTCTGGCAAAAACAGAGAAATTGCTCATTAAGATATTTGTTTTGCCAATTGTCAGCGTAAATAATTTATTTTTTGTACATTTGCGTATATGAATAAGCTGATAATCGGATATGACGCTAAGCGCGCCATCAAAAATAGCACCGGCTTGGGTAACTACAGCCGTTATGTCATTGACACCATGTCGTCAATGTTTAAAGACTGCCAATTTAATTTGTATGCCAAAAGCAAAGACACTGAGCGCATTGACGACGTGCTCACACGTCAGAATGTGAACCTTGTGCATCCCAAAAATCGCTTTATGTGGCGCTCAATGTTTATGCCCATACAGCTGCGCAAAGAGCTTGTGCCGCTTTATCACGGGCTGAGCAACGAGGTGCCGCTGAGCATTGATAGGCTGGGGGTGTCGTCGGTTGTCACCGCACACGATGTGATTTGGCGCAAATTCCCGTCTGACTACAAAGCTATTGACCGTCAACTTTACGACTTCAAATATGGCCGTTCCATGCAGATTGCTACATCAATTATAGCAATCAGCGAATGCACTAAACGCGACATCATCGACGCATACGGCATAGACCCTGACAAAATCACTGTGATTTATCAAGGCTGCCACGAGCGTTTTCACCGCGTCACCGAGGCTGCAGAGGCTGCCGTGATGCAAAAATACAACCTCCCCGAGCGCTACTACGTTGCCGTTGGCACGGTGCAAGGCCGCAAAAACCAGCTCTTGGCTGCACAAGCACTGCCCGCCTTGCCTGCCGACATAAAGCTGGTGATTGTTGGCGGACGCACTGACTATGCCAAACAAATCGACCGCTTTGCCGCTGCTCATGGCGTGACCGACCGCATTATTTGGCTGACGAGTGTGCCGGTCAACGAAATACCCGCACTTTACAGCGGAGCAATATTTTCGTCGTACACCTCACGCTACGAAGGCTTTGGCATACCCGTTATCGAGTCGCTTTCATGCCACACTCCGGTCATTGCCGCCACAGGCTCATGTCTGGAAGAGGCTGGAGGCAAAGGTGCCATATATGTCAATCCCGATGATGTTGACGAGTATGTTGAAGCAGCACGTCAACTCATTGACAACCCATACAACCGCAGCAAACTCGTGACCAACGGCTTGCAGCACATCAAAAAATTTAACAAAGTAACCTTTGCTCGCGACACCATGCAAGTCTACGAGAAAACCTTGAAAAAATTCTACAAACGATGAAATCAATACTAATAATCGGCGCCGGCGGTTTTATCGGCGGATTCATAGCCAAGCGAGCTCTCGAAGCCGGATACGACACATACGTTGGCGTGCGCCAATCAACCTCACGCCGCTACCTGAGCGATGAACGCTTGAAGTTTGTGGTGCTCGACTACGACGACACCGACAACATTGAGCGCACTCTCACCGAAACTGCTCCCTCGCCAAAAGGCTGGGACTATATAATATGGAACCTTGGCGCCACAAAGTGCGCTAACTTCCAAGATTTCAACCGCATAAACTACCGCTATATTGCTGACTTTGTCAGCGTGCTCAAAAAGATCAACATGGTGCCCGAAAAGTTCCTTTACATGAGTTCGCTGAGTGCCTTGGGCATGGGCGACGAAAAAACTTATGCCCCGCTAACATCAAAAACCATACCGCGGCCCAACACCCGCTACGGCTTGTCGAAAATCAAAGCAGAAATGTGTCTTGAAACCCAAGCCGACATACCTTGGATAATATTCCGCCCGACCGGTGTCTACGGCCCGCACGAGCAAGACTATCTGATGATGATAAAATCTATCGACCGCCACTGCGACGTGTCGATGGGTTTCAAAAAACAAGTGCTCACATTTATATATGTTGACGACTTGGTTGACGCCATGTTCAAATGCCTGGCTGCCGACACCGAGCGCGTGGTGCACAAAAAATATATCATCAGCGAAAACCAAACTTACACACAAAAAGAATTTCGCAACATCGTGGCCAAACACTTAGGCACGAAATTTGTTGTACCTATTTGCCTACCGATGTGGATGGTATATGCCGTGTCAGTGATATGCGAAAAAGTTGCCGCTGCTCAAATGAAGGCCTCAACCCTCAACCGCGACAAATTTAAAATCATGAAACAGCGCAACTGGAACTGCGACATTTCCGATGCCCAACGCGACTTTGGCTTCGACCCGCAGTGGTCACTCGACCGCGGTATTGCCGCCACCGTTGAGGCTTACAAACAGATGAAACAATAAAAAAAAGACTGAACATAAACATTACGAATTATGAGTAAAGATTGCACCCCCGTGTTGCTGCTCACCGGATATCTCGGTAGCGGCAAAACAACTCTTCTTAACCATATTCTCGGAAACGAACGTGGCATTAAATTCGCTGTCATCGTTAACGATATCGGCGAAGTTAATATCGACGAAACCCTCATACGCAAAGAGGGCATTGTTGGCAAAAAGAACACTGACGACCTTGTGGCTCTGCAAAACGGTTGCATCTGCTGCACTCTGAAAATGGACCTCGTGGAGCAGCTCAACGACATCTGCCAAATGAAAATGTTTGACTACATTGTCATCGAGGCCAGCGGCATCTGCGAGCCCGAGCCTATAGCTCAAACAATTTGCTCTATGCCTCAACTCAGCTTGAAATACGGCAACCTCTCAAACCTCCCCAAACTTGACTGCATTGTCACCGTTGTTGACGCTTTGCGCATGAAAAGCGAATTTGCTTGCGGCGACAGCCTCACTCGTAAAGGCCTCGACGAAGAAGATATCGAAAATCTTATCATCCAGCAAATCGAGTTTTGCAACGTCATCTTGCTCAACAAAATCTCTGAAGTTAGCGCCGACGATGCTGCGCGCATAAAAGCCATCATTCGCGCCATACAGCCGAAAGCCAAAATCATCGACTGCGACTATGCTCAAGTTGACCTCGAGCAGATTATAAACACATCTATGTTCAACTTTGGCGCCGTTGCCACATCGGCCACTTGGATAAACGAGCTTGAGCGCACTCCCACCGACGAGGAAGAGCACGAAGCTCACCACCATCATCACCACGACGATGACGACGATGACGACGATGATGATGACGAACACGAACATGAGCATGAACATGAACATGAGCATGAGCATGAGCATCATCACCACCACCATCACCACCACGATGACGAGGGCGAAGCCGAAGAATACGGCATACAAACTTTCGTTTACTACCGCCGCGCCGCCTTTGACCTCAACAAATTTGACTATTTCGTAGCCAAAAAATGGCAGAAAAACATCATACGCACAAAAGGCTTGGTATATTTCACCGAGAACACTGATATGTCATATCTGTTTGAACAAGCCGGCGTGCAAAAGAAACTTACCGAAAGCGGATTGTGGTATGCCACAGCGCCCGAAGATGAGCTCAAACAAATGATGATTGACGAGCCCGGTTTGGCCCGCGACTGGGACCCCGTGTACGGCGACCGCATGATCAAACTCGTGTTCATCGGACAGCATCTTGACCGCGAAGCGCTCACCGCTGACCTCGACGCTTGCCTTGCAAAATAAGCAAAAAGACAGCATACCGGCCTATTTTTTGGCAAAATACTTGCCTTTTAACATTTCGCGTATTATCTTTGCAAAGTATAATTAACATTTTATTTATTTCATATTTACTATTTTCACTATGAGCAAATTTTTAACTGAGTTTAAAGAGTTTGCAATGCGTGGCAACGTTATCGACATGGCTGTCGGTGTTGTTATCGGCGGCGCATTCGGCAAAATTGTCACCGCTTTGGTTGACAGCGTGATCATGCCCTTGGTTGGCATTGCTACCGGTGGTGCAGACTTCTCAGATCAAGGTTGGGTGCTGCGCGAAGCTGTTGGCGATCAACCCGAGGTTGTTCTTGCCTACGGTGCTTTCATCCAAGCTATTATCGACTTCTTGATCATCGCATTCTGCATCTTCTTGGCAGTTAAAGCTATCAATAAACTCAGCCGCAAGAAAGAAGAAGCTCCTGAAGAGCCCGCAGCTCCCGCAGGTCCTACTCAAGAAGAATTGTTAACACAAATTCGTGACCTTCTTGAAAAGAAAAACTAATGCCAATGGCCCCATAAAGCCCATCTTTTTGATGGGCTTTATGGGCTCGGGCAAAACTACACTCGGCCGTGCCCTGCACAGCGCCACCGGAGTTGACTTTGTTGACCTCGACGATGCCATAGAGCAGCGTGCCGGAATGACCATCAAGCAGATTTTTGCCCAAAACGGCGAAGCTGCTTTTCGTGAACTGGAAACACAAACGCTGGCCGAAATGGCCTCACACAGCGGCATCATTGCCTGCGGTGGCGGCACCCCGTGTTTTGGCAATAATATGCGTTTGATGAACAGCCTCGGCACCACAATATGGCTGCAAGCACCTATCGATTTACTTGTTGAACGACTAATCAATGCCTCGGCACAACGCCCGCTCATAGCCGGCATGTCGCGGCCACAGTTGCATGAATATGTGGAGCAAACTGTTGAAAAGCGCTCGCCGCACTACAGTCAAGCCGCACACACATTCGACGCTTCTGACCTCGACACCGCTGAAGGCATTGACCGCTCAGTCGCTAAATTTGTAACCCTTTACTTCGAATGATGCAACATACACCGACGCCTCTTGAGCAACTGCTTGACGTTGCCCTGGGCAAAAAACAAATCACACTGGGACTGCCGGCAACACGCACCGTTGCCGACCACCGTTTTGCACTCACCCCCGAGGGCGCAGCAATGCTTATTGACCGAGGCATCACCGTGTGTATGGAGCATAATGCCGGACAAGCTATTCACTACACCGACACCCGATACGTGCAAGCCGGAGTGCATATCGTCACCCGCGCCGAAGCTTTTGCCGCCGACATGGTGCTGCACCTCTCCCCGCTAAATGCTCTCGACGCACAACGCATGCGCCGCGGTGCCGTATTGCTCACCCTGCTCAACCCCGCCACTCAAGCGCCCGAGGCCGTGCAAACCTTGCTCGACCGACACATAGTGTCGCTGGCTCTAGACTTGGTAAAAGACAATAACGGAAATCGCACTTTTGCCGACATACTCAACGAAATTGACGGACGCGCCGCAATCTCAATAGCCTCAACGCTACTCGCCGACGCGCGCTTTGGCAAAGGCATTCTCTTAGGCGGTGTGGCCGGCATCATACCTTGCGAAGTAACTATCATAGGCGCCGGAATTGCCGGAATAGCCGCAGCTCGCTCGGCGCTGGGCATGGGCGCTATTGTGCGCATATTTGATAATAACGTGTACCGTTTGCGCTGCGCCACACAAACCCTTGGCCCCGGCGTTGCCGCCTCGGCCTTGCATCCGCGCGTACTACTGTCGGCCTTGCGCACCGCCGACGTGGTTATCTACACACACATCGACCATCCGCACATCATCAGCGCCGAGGCCGTGCAGCTGATGAAAGACGGCGTGATTGTCTTCAACCTCGACAAAACAACAAACGTATTCCCGTCGCTGCCGGACGTTGACTTGGCCTCAGTGTCGAGC
Source organism: uncultured Bacteroides sp. (assembly GCA_964431795.1). Lineage (GTDB taxonomy): Bacteria > Bacteroidota > Bacteroidia > Bacteroidales > Muribaculaceae > CAG-873. The sequence goes on along the minus strand of CAYSLD010000004.1, from coordinate 12,986 downwards.
GACGACGTGCGCAGCAATGCGCAACGTGTGAACTTTGTGAACGCAGCCGGTGCTGTGCCACGCACCACAGCTATGGCCATGAGCAACTCTATAGTCACCATGTTCGACGATATGCTCAGCTGCGGCGGCGGACTCATCAACGCAATAAAACTTATGCCCGGATTGCAGTGCGCAGTCAGCACTTTCATGGGCAGAGTGGTCAACGCTCAACTAGCCAACTGCTTGGGCACACGCCACGTTGACATTAACCTATTACTACAATTTTCTTAAAAATTAGCTATGGCTCAAAAAGGCAAATACTACGTTGTGTGGGAGGGTTATGCTCCCGGCATTTACGAAACCTGGGAGGAATGTAAAGCCCAAGTTGAAGGCTTTCCCAATGCCCGTTATCGCGCTTATCCCGACCTTGACAGCGCTACTATCGGCTTTCGCGGTAACCCCGAAGACGAAATGCGCCTCTACAAAGCCATGGCCCAACACACCGCTAAAGTGGTGAACTATGAGGCCTTCCCCGAAATTCGACTTGATGCCATAGCCGTAGATGCCGCGTGCTCGCGCAATCCCGGTCCCGTGGAGTATCAAGGCGTGATGGTGGGCACCGGACAAACCGTATTTAAAGTTGGCCCCCTTGCCGGAGGCTCTAATAATATAGGTGAATATCTGGCTATAATTCATGCCGCTGCATTGCTCAAAAAGCAAGGCGACCTAAATACACCTATATATACTGATAGTCGCACTGCTCTGTCTTGGCTGCGCGCCGGACACAGCCGCACATCAATCAAAGCCAATGCCGACAATACGCGCATCATCGAGGTGCTGCGTCGCGCCGACGTGTGGCTGTCACAAAACCAAATACTCAATCCCATAATCAAGTGGCAAACCGAAGAGTGGGGCGAAATTCCCGCCGACTTCGGCCGCAAATAGCCCACACCCTTGCTGCACCATTCACAGTGCACGGGCGGTTTTTGCCTTCTTTTGTAATTTTAAAAAAATAAAATAAACAATAGGTAATTAATAAACTATTGAAAGTTAACATCTTAAAAATGGCCCAAATCGTGACAGTTTAATTACATAGTCAGCTGATTAACAAATATTAACTGCCTCAGTATAAAATATTATAACGGTAAATAGTAAATTTGCAACCGAGTATAATATATTCTAAATCATAGAATAATAACTAATCATAGAATAAATATCCAATTACAACCAAAATAATTATTAATTAACTTGCTTTAAACAAGAAGGGCTATGTTAAAACCTACTAAATCAGTCAGCGCTATGCTGCTCCTAATGACAGTCTCTGCAGGAACAGTATATGCGGAAGCCGCTCCCGGCTATCCAGACACAACGACCTCTCAAAAGAGTGAACTGTGTTCAGGCGTTGTAATAGATTCGACAGGCGAACCTATTATCGGCGCTTCAGTTACTAAAAAAGGGTCAAAAACAGGTACCGTTACAGGTATCGACGGTGATTTCTCTTTAGCAGGAGTAAAACCCGGTGATGTTATCCAAATTTCATTTGTTGGTTACCAAACCCAAGAAGTTACTTGGAATGGCCAAGCAGTGAACGTCACCCTCAGCGAGGACGCTCAACAACTCAACGAGGTTGTTGTGACCGCTCTCGGTATCAAGAAAGAAGCTAAGAAACTTGGTTACGCAGTTAGCTCGGTTTCAGGTGCTGACCTCACCAAAACAGGTGGTAGCAACCTCGCTTCAGGCTTGTATGGTAAAGCTACCGGTGTTCGCATCCAATCAGCTCCCGGTGGTAGCACCTCTGCAGTTTCAATCTCTGTGCGTGGTTTGTCATCTATCACAGGTAACACTCAACCGCTCTTGATCATGGACGGTGTGCCCATCCACAATGGTAACACCAACAACAATGACTACTGGAGCAACCAACGCATCAACTCTAACGGTCTTGTTGATATCAACCCCGAAGACATTGAGAACATCTCAATTCTTAAAGGTGCAGCCGCATCTGCTCTTTACGGTTCAGAAGCTGCCAACGGTGTTGTTATGATCACAACCAAAAAAGGTAAAGCCGGCTCAGGCACACACGTTGACTTTAGCGCTAACGTGAGCTTCGATAAAGTGGCTTACATGCCTGAAATCCAAAAACAATATGGTCCCGGTTACGATAACTGGGCTCTTGGTGACGGTGAATTGGCCGCTACCGGTTTCCGCAATGTTCGCGTAGACCGCAACGGTAACACAATCACAACCACCAACCGCGAAACCATCTACTCTTACGGTGCCAAATTTGACCCCAACAAAACAGTCACTTATTTCGATGGCACTCAACGCGCTTACACCCCGATCGACCACAACCAATGGGCCGACATCTTCCGCACCGGTGTAAACCAAAACTACAACATCGCCTTGACTAACAGCTCAGAGCACAACAGCGTACGTTTCTCTTACACTTACACTGACAGCAAGGCTATGCAGTATAACTCAAACAACAACAAACACAACTTCAACTTGAACGGTACTTTTGACGTTAGCAAAACTATCAAGTTGAACTATACTGCAACTTATCAAGACCAATACATCAAAAACCGTGCATATCGTATCAGCCGCTTGGTTAGCAACTACTCTGGTATGTTCGGTGGCTTCACTGATGTAGCTTACATCCGCGACCACACTGTGACCAGCCTCGGTTACATGAACAGCATCTATGTTGCTAACGGTGGTACTGCTAACTCTCTTACTCCCGACGAACAATTCTTGTATTCTCCCAACGGCTCTACTTCGTTGATGAGCGAATACTTCTGGAATATCTTCGGCAAAACTCAAGAGGAAAACCACAACCGCTTCATCGGTTCAGTTAACCCCACTTGGGAAATCATCAAAGGTCTCACACTTAGCGGCCGTATCGCTACCGACGTAACTACCGATAAGATTGAAAACAAGAACAGCACAGAAAATGCGCACATCTACTCAACTGACGGTACATACAGCGACTCTTACGGCATCACACACGGTAAATACCAAATCGTTTACGGCGACATCATGTTGATGTTCGACAGAACTTTCAACGAAAAGCACAACATCACTGCTAACCTCGGTTGGAATGCTCGTCACGAAAGATACACCTACACCGGTGTAAGCACTCAAAACGGTTTGACTCAAGAAAACTGGTTCAACCTCGCCGCTTCAGTTGGTACTAAAAACGCAGCTATGATCTCACAAGACTTGCTCCGCACAGGTGCATTCTTGACTGCCAGCTACGGTTACGACCACTGGGGATATGTTGAAGGTTCTATCCGTCAAGAAAAAACCTCTACTCTTAAGAAAGGTAGCAACTCATTCTGGTATCCTTCTGTAAGTGTTAGTGCTCTTGTTTCAGAACTTCTCAAAGACAACTGCCCCGCTTGGTGGAACTACGGTAAAGTACGTGCATCATACGGTGTTGTAGGTAACGCTCCCGAAATCTATCGCGCCAACGTTGCATACTCACAAGGTTCACTCAACCGCGACAACACATACGTTTACAACTACACTCCGGTTAGTGTAGGTAACGATGGTATCAAACCTGAAACCAAACACGAATTTGAAGTTGGTCTTGAAAGTAAATTCTTCAACAACCGCTTAGGCTTCGAACTCAGCTACTACTACAACGATATCAAAGACCAAATCCTCACAACTACTGCTGCCGCTTCAATGGGTGGTACCAGCATGTTGATGAACGTTGGTGAATTGGCTAACAAAGGTGTTGAACTTAGCATCAACGGCACTCCTTATCAAGATAAAGACTGGCGTTGGGATGTTCGCTTCAACTTCGCTTGGAACAAAAACACCGTTAAGAAACTTGCTGACGGTCTCGATGTTCTCTCTCACCTCACTGCCGACAACGGTGCTGCTAGCCTCGAATCGCACGTTGGTGAATCAATGGGTGACTGGTACACCTACACTTGGATGACTGACGACAATGGTAACTACATCATTGGTGAAGACGGTCTCCGTGTAACTGACACTTCAACTCGTCACAAAGTTGGTAACGCAATGCCTAAAGCTACCGGTGGTCTTGGCACAAGCCTCTCTTGGAAGAACTTCGCTCTTGACCTCTCATTCGACTTCCGCATCGGTGGTGACGTGCTCAACTTGCCTTGGCAATACATGATGGATGCCGGTAACATCACTGACGCTGTTGGCGTTCGCGATGCTTCAACAGGCGGTCTCTACTACTATAGCACAGCTAACGACGTGAGCGACAAATCATCAATCGTTCGCCTTGACGCAAACGACAGCCGTCTTGCTAACTACGAGCGTGGTGTAACAAAAATCGACGGTCACTATGTTTGGGATAACGGTGTAATTCAAGAAGGTGTGAAAGCTGATGGAACACCCAATGACGTTATCGTTACTCAATTCGAAATCAACGACATGCAATATGGTTGGGGTACAAGCTCAACTCAAAGCTACCAAGATGCAATTCAAAAGAACTCATACTTCAAATGCCGCGAGATCAGCTTGTCATATCAACTTCCTGTTAACTTGACCAAGAAATTTGCTTGCAACAACTTGACAATTTCTGCTTTTGCTCGCAACCCCTTCTATTTGTATCGTAGCCTTAAATTGTTCGATTCAGAAACTTCTGACGCTACAAACTGGATCTATCAAGCTCAAGTTGGCGGTTCTACTGCTAGTGCTCGTACATTTGGTGTATCTTTGCGTGCAAGCTTCTAATAACTTAAAAGAAACACTTTAATTAGCAAAATAGATATGAAAAATATATTTTCAAAATTGTTAATCGGTGGTTTGACCGTATTGTCGCTCGCTGCATGCTCGGATGACAGTTACAACGAAAAATATACTGACCCGTCAACCACATCAACCGTTGGTGTTCCCCAAGTGTTCACTGCTGTGCTCTACAAAGGTAACACATGGATGAACCCGATGTACTATCGCTACTACACCCAATCAACCACTTCTGGTACTTTCTCCGGTGTTATTGGTAACAGCAACGAGCGTGGTCGTTTCCGCGGCGCTAGCGAAGGTTATTTCAACACTCGTTGGCAAAACTTCTACGATATGCTCACTCAATATCGTTTGTTGGAATACACCTACAACAACCTTTCTGAAGAAGAAAAGCCCGCAAACGAAATTTTCGTGCACATCGGCCGTAGCGTGATGCAATCACAACTTCACGAAATGTTGTCACTCTTCGGTTCTGTTCCTTACAGCGGAGCCGGCACTCTTTGGCAATCTGAAGTGTCATACGAGCAAGCTAAAACAAATGCAGTGTATGACCAAGACGAAGCTATTTACAAACAAATCTTGTCTGACCTCAAAGAGTCTGGTGACTTCTTCGCTGCCGGCAACCTTAACGGCACCGGTGTTAGCGCTCTCAGCCGTCAAGACTTCACTTTGGCTGCAGGCGATACAAATATGTGGCAAAAATACATCAACTCTCTTCGCCTCCGTATCGCTCTTCACCTCGCTACTAACGGTAACCTCGTTTCTGAAGCTAAAGCTGCCATCGCTGAAATCTTGGGCAACCCCACCAAATATCCCCTCATTGACAGCAATGACGAGAATATGGGTGTAGCTGCAAGCACTAACGATGACACCTTCAACTTTGGTAAATCTTTGTCACAAGCTCTCCGCACAGGTAGCTACTCTGTAGTTTCTCAAACATTCCTCAATGCGTTGAATATTCCTGCTAACGGTGTGCCCGATGCTAACACTGACCCCCGTGTTGCTGTTATGCTCGACCCGAACCCCCACGGCGAATATGTTGCTTATGACTTGACCAAAACAAGCACTGAAATCAGCAACCTTGCTGACCAAAAAATCAACGAATATCGCGATATCGATAGCATCCCCAGCTCTAACTACTATGCTGTCATCGATACTATCGCTGTTGCCGGTTGGGCTTCATACAACGGTAACACTAACACCCAAGGTATTTGGATCAGCGCTGCTGAAGTTAGCTTCAGCAAAGCAGAAGCTTACCTCATGGGCTACGGTGTAGGTGCTAATGCTGCTACCGCTAAGACTGAGTTCTTGAAAGGTATGAAACAATCAACCGACTACTACTGGGGCATCTACGAAAACAGCTCACTCGTTAAATCATTGGGTTCAGGCAAATACAACGACAGCTACAACGGCTATCGCGAACTCACCAAACCCACTGATGCTGAAATGCAAGCTTACTTCGAGTCAGCTTGGGATGGCACTCAAAAATGCGTTTGCACACAACTTTGGCTCAACTTCGGCTTCTTCAACGAACTCGAAGCTTGGAACGTAGTTCGTCGTACAGGCTATCCCGTAGTTGAATTCGCAACCGATACTCAAGTGTCTAACTATCCCACACCTCCCTATCGTTTGCCTTATCCCAGCGATGAGCTCAACTACAATAGCGCTAACTGCCAAGATGCTATCTCTAAATACTATAGCGAATCAACAGGTTACTACACTAACCTCTTCTGGGCTAAACAAAACTATTACACTCTCGTAAAATAGTTTTAGGTATTAAAAGCTAAATATCGCAATGATGGTGCGCCGGTCACGGCACATCATCATTGCTTTTTTTTATTATAGCCGTTAGATTGCCCGGAGTGTAGATGCTGAGCGCAAAAGCCGGAGCTGTTGCCACAATATGTTCGGTGAGTTGGCTTTGCAAGGCACTATATGCTGTCCAATCGTTGTTGGCGGCATAACACCATATTTGCAGCGGCACACCGTTAGTGTCGGGCTGATTTATGCGCACCATGATGCGCTGGTCTTGCGCCACCATTGGGTGTTGCAACAAATACTGATATATGTAGGCTCTGAATAGGCCCAGGTTTGTCTCAATCGAGCCATTGGCTGTGTGTATGCCCGGGCGATAGCTGGCTGTTTCGCCTTGAGCAAGCGTAGAGGTAAAGCGACTGACCAATGGAAATTTCGCAATAATATGCGAGACAAAATCGGCATCGCAAGGCACAATATCGGCATAGCGCAACGTGACAGTGCGCACTACCTCGCGCACCCCGCTCTCGCGCATGCTGCGATAATTTTGCACTGCCGTCGACACGATAGTGTAGGGCGGTATCATTATTGTGGTGAAATCGAAATTTAGCACCTTCACCGTTGACAGCGACACATCGAGCACAATGCCGTTTGCCGGTGTTGACGGCACACATATCCAATCGCCCACGCGCACCATGTCGTTTTGCGACATTTGTATGCCCGCCACAAATCCTAAAATGCTATCCTTGAAAATTAACATCAGTGCCGCAGCAAACGCACCCAACCCGGCCAAAAGTGCGCCCGGCGACTTGTTTATCGCCACACCAACGGCAAGTATCGCAACAATCACCCACACAGCGCCAATGGCAATGTAGAGTATTCCCTTAATAGGCAGATTGCGCTTGTTGGCGCGCTCATTGTAGCGATTAAACACAAACGACAATACGGCCACCAAACCTATTGCTATGGCAATGATGGTGTAGACAACCACACTGCGCCAAATAACCGTAAACAAAGTTGACGCATCGTCGTCAAACGCTACCGGAATGAGCGCCATCGCCACAAGTGGCGGTATGACGTGCGAACAGCGCAACAGCGTGTGCTCGCGCATCAAAGCCTCGCCCAATGTGCTGCGACGCACCAACCGCGAAGTGAGCCACAAAATAGCCTGTCGCACCGCCCATCCAAGGCTCACGGCTATAATTATCACCACGGCAACATACACAACCGTCTGCATATCTTGCGAACTATCTATACCTCCGGCATCCAGTCCGGCCTTTATACGCGCCAACAACCACGTGGCTACTTTATGTGAAGCTATCATACAAAACAAATTTTGTGCTATACACTCATTCACACCGTTTTGTTTACCCCGTGCGATACAAAAAATGCGCTCTTAAAAAACCAATGTAAAAATATTTTTAAAATTATTTGCATTTTGCTTGCTTTATAATGTAAATAGTTATATATTTGCCACCGTAATCATTCTTACTTATTCACACATAAATTTATACCTATGAGTAAAATAGCAAACAAACTTACCGACCTGATTGGCAACACACCGTTGCTCAAACTCAACAACTACTCGGCAAAAGCACAAATTTCACCAATTATCGCAAAACTCGAGTACTTTAACCCCGCAGGCAGCGTGAAAGACCGCGTGGCTCTCGCCATGATCGAGGCTGCTGAAAAAGACGGCACTCTGCGCCCCGGTGCTACAATCATCGAACCAACTTCCGGAAATACCGGTGTAGGATTAGCTTTCGTTGCTGCTGCTAAAGGTTATGACCTCATACTCACCATGCCCGAGACCATGAGCGTGGAGCGTCGCAATCTGCTCAAAGCTCTCGGCGCTAAGCTCGAACTCACTTCGGGTGCCGGTGGCATGAAAGGTGCAATTGCTCGCGCTGAAGAGTTGCGCGACAGCATTGACGGTGCCGTAATCTTGCAACAATTTGAAAACCCCGCAAACCCCGCAATACACCAACAAACCACCGGCGCAGAAATTTTGCGCGACACCGATGGCAAAGTTGACATATTCGTTGCCGGCGTTGGCACCGGTGGCACTGTGTCGGGCGTTGGCGCTGCCCTCAAAGCCAACAATAAAGACGTGAAAGTTGTGGCTGTTGAGCCGGCCTCGTCACCCGTACTGTCAGGCGGCGCTCCCGGTGCGCACAAAATTCAAGGCATCGGCGCCGGCTTCGTGCCCAAAAACTTTAACGCTGCTATTGTTGACGAAATCATCCAAATCTCAAACGAAGATGCCATTGCTGCATCGCGCGCATTGGCTAACAGCGAAGGCTTATTAGTAGGATTTTCTTCAGGAGCTGCCGTAGCTGCTGCTACACAGCTGGCACGCCGTCCGGAGAACGCCGGAAAAGTCATCGTGGCCCTGCTGCCCGACACCGGTGAACGCTACCTTTCAACCGTCCTATTCAGCGACTAATCATTGCACATAACCATTTTAGACTACTATATACACCCCGGGGGCTGCGCCATCTTGACGCCGCCCCCTTTTTTCTTGCACCCCTACATCAGAGCGTGTGCACAAAAGATTTTTTGATGTTGGAGAGAGAATATGCAGAAA
>CAYSLD010000004.1:0-3843 GCA_964431795.1 uncultured Bacteroides sp. | reverse complement strand
GTGCACAAAAGATTTTTTGATGTTGGAGAGAGAATATGCAGAAAAATGTATAATTTTGTAGGTTAAACAGATAATAAAACCCAACTATTTATGGATTTTGCTGATAAATGCTATAAAGTATTCGAACAATCTACAGTCGCATACCACGTGACCGACAACGTTGATGAGCCCTGCGCCACACCATATCCCGCCGGAAGCATCGAACAAACTCTCTATGCCAAAAACTGGATTGATGCCGTGCAATGGCACTTGGAAGATATAATTCGCAACCCGGAGATTGACCCGGTTGAGGCTCTGGCCTTGAAGCGCCGCATTGACCGCTCAAACCAAGACCGCACAGATATGGTTGAAGAACTCGACACCTACTTCCGCAACAAATATGCCGACGTGAAGGTGCTCGCCGATGCTACCATCAACACCGAAAGCCCGGCGTGGGCCCTCGACCGCTTGTCGATACTTGCACTGAAGATTTACCACATGGCCCAAGAAGTGGCTCGCACCGATGCCGATGCCGCACACATTGCTCGTTGCCAAGCAAAACTTGACGTGCTGCAAGAGCAACGCACCGACTTGATCACTGCCATCAATCAATTGCTCGCCGACATTGAGGCCGGCCGCAAGTATATGAAGGTATATCGCCAAATGAAAATGTACAACGACCCGGCAACTAATCCGGTGCTTTATGGAGCAAAAAAGGTATAAATATAAAGAAGTACTCGTAGCCCGCTTTTCAGCGCTGGGCGACGTGGCCATGAGCATACCCGTGCTCTACAGCGTGTGCCGCAGCTATGAGGGCATACATTTCACATTCGTCACCCGCGAGGCCTACACCGCGCTTTTCATCAACAAACCCGCCAACCTCACCGTCATCGGTGTTGATGTTGACGTGAAATACAAGGGCATAGGCGGATTGCGCCGTCTATCTGCCGACTTGGGCAAACCTGATGTATTTGTTGACTTGCACAGCGTGCTGCGCACTCACGTGCTGAGCTTGTTTATGCGCCTGAAAGGTGTGCACGTCTACAAAATAGACAAGGGCCGCAAGTACAAACGCAAACTTGTGCACTTTGGTGCCGGAGTGATGTCGCCGCTAAAAACCACGGCACAACGCTACTCTGAGGCCTTTCTCAATGCCTCATTGCGCATAACGAGCAACTTTGACGGACTGTTTGCACAACAACCTGCCGACGCGCAACTATTCGCCACAGTCAGTGCGCCCAAAGCAGCCGGCGAGCAGTGGATAGGCATTGCGCCGTTTGCTGCCCACCAAGGCAAAATATATCCGCTAGACCGTATGCGCCAAGTGCTCGACGCTCTCGCCGAGCGCGCCAACACCAAAATTTTCTTGTTTGGCGGCGGTGAGGCCGAGACAAAAACGCTCAGCGAGTGGGCTGCAGCACACACCAACGTGGTGTGCGTGGCCGGTAAAAAACTCGGATTCGTTGCCGAATTGGCGCTGATGAGCCAACTTGACGTGATGCTGAGCATGGACTCGGGCAATATGCACCTTGCCGCAATAGCCGGAGCGCACACCGTGAGCATCTGGGGGCCCACACATCCCTCTGCCGGATTTGTGGCATGGCATACACAGAGCAACGACTGTCTGGGCGCCGGATTGGAGTGCCGCCCGTGCTCAATATTCGGCAACAAACCTTGCCGATTTGGCGATATGCGCTGCATGTTGTCAGTGAAACCTAAAGATGTTATTGCTCATATAAACAAAATACTAGCATGAGCCAAGAATTTGATATACGCACATCGGCCGATGGCAGCGACAAAGACTTTGAGCGCGCACTGCGCCCAAGTCAGTTTGATGCCTTCAACGGTCAAGACAAGATTGTTGCCAATCTCAAAGTGTTTGTCGAGGCAGCAAAAATGCGTCACGAGGCGCTTGACCACATCTTGCTGTTCGGCCCTCCCGGCCTGGGTAAGACCACCCTCTCGGGCATCATTGCCAATGAACTTGGCGTGGGCATGAAAATCACTTCAGGCCCCGTGCTCGACAAACCCGGCGACCTTGCCGGCATACTCACCTCGCTCGAGGAAAACGACGTGCTGTTTATCGATGAAATACACCGTCTGAGCCCTATTGTGGAGGAATACCTCTACTCGGCAATGGAAGACTATCGCATTGATATAATGATAGATAAAGGCCCCGGAGCTCGCTCCGTGCAGTTGTCGCTCAACCCGTTCACCCTAGTTGGTGCCACCACTCGCTCCGGACTGCTCACCTCGCCGTTGCGCGCACGTTTCGGCATAAACTGCCACTTGGAGTATTACGACCACGAGGTGCTTGAGCGCATTATAGCACGCTCGGCAGCGCTGCTCAATGTGAAAATCAATGCCGAGGCCGCACACGAAATAGCCATGCGCTCACGCGGCACGCCACGTATTGCGAATGCCTTGTTACGTCGTGTGCGCGACTTTGCCATGGTGAAAGGTAACGGCGCCATCGACCCCGAAATTGCACGTTTCGCCCTCGAAGCTCTCAACATTGACCAATACGGCCTCGACGAAATCGACAACAAACTATTAGCTACAATCATACACAAGTTCAAGGGCGGGCCGGTTGGCTTGTCAACCATAGCCACGGCCCTCGGCGAAGACCCCGGCACCATTGAGGAGGTTTACGAGCCATATCTCATTAAAGAAGGCTTCATTAAACGCACTCCGCGCGGACGCGAGGTCACCGACCTGGCATTTAAACATCTCGGTGTGAATCGAGAGAGCACCCTCGGACTTTTTGCATAACCTATCAAAAAACAAATCATACAGAAACGATGTCAGCAATAAAAAGCTTGATGAAAGATACAGCCATTTATGGCATGAGCTCAATAATAGGGCGCTTTTTGAACTGGTGCCTTGTGCCGCTCTACACAAAAATGTTTCCCGCCGACGAATACGGCGTGGTGACATACGTGTATGCCGTTGTGGCCTTGGCGCTAATCATACTCACATACGGCATGGAAACGGGCTTTTTCCGCTTCTCAAACCACGAACGGTGGAACGACCCTAAGCTTGTCTACTCAACCTCTCTCATCTCGCTGGCCACATCATCGCTGGCCTTTATAGTTGCCGTGCTGCTGTTTATCGACCCGGTAACAAATGCCATGCAGTGCCAAGGTCACCCCAGCTATGTGATAGTAATGGCCGCATGTGTGGCTATCGACGCATTCACAGCAATACCATTCTCATATTTGCGCTACCAAAAGCGCCCCATACGTTTTGCGTACGTGAAACTTGTGAACATAGCGCTCAACATTGGCTTGAACATATTCTTCATACTCTGCTGCCCGGCATTGATGCGCGTGGCCCCGCAAACCATAAGCTGGTTTTACGATGCAAGCTACGGCGTGGGCTACATATTCCTTGCCAACCTCATTTCATCAGTAGTCACTTTGGTGATGCTCGCCCCCGAGCTTCGCGGCTTCAAATGGCGCTTTAACGGCAACCTGTGGCGTGAAATGATAAAATATTCGGCTCCGCTATTGGTGCTCGGCATTGCCGGAGTGATGAACCAAACACTCGACAAAATGCTCTATCCGTCGCTGGCCGACCCCGCTACGGCGATGGAAGGACTCGGCATATACGGCGCAAACTACAAAATTGCCATAGTGATGGTGATGTTTATACAAGCATTTCGCTTTGCCTACGAGCCGTTTATCTTTGCGCAAAGCAAAGACAAAAACAGCTATCAAGCTTATCGCGACGCCATGAAATATTTTGTCATCTTCTCGCTGATGATTTTCATGGGCGTGATGTTCTACCTCGACATACTCAAATATTTCATTGCTCCCAACTACTTTGTGGGCCTGAAAGTTGTGCCCATAGTGATGATGGCTG
>CAYSLD010000003.1:0-43429 GCA_964431795.1 uncultured Bacteroides sp. | reverse complement strand
GAGTATAAAGACCTCGAAAAGTTGGTGAAAGCAACACGGCAATATCGCCAACTCACCACCGACATTGAGGAGGCTAAAACTATACTCGACACCGAGAGCGACAGCGATATGCGCGACATGGCCAAAGAGCAACTTGACGAGGCTACAAGCGCACTGCCTCAGCTTGAGGAGGAGATAAAGCTGCTGCTCATACCGGCTGACCCAGAGGACTCAAAGAACGCAATTCTTGAGATACGCGGAGGCACAGGTGGCGACGAAGCTGCAATATTTGCCGGTGACTTATTTAAAATGTATCAAAAATACTGCGAAAGCAAAGGCTGGAGTTTCAATGTCACAAGTTTCTCGGAGGGCGCAGCAGGCGGCTTCAAGGAGGTGGTTGTGGCAGTGTCGGGCGAAGGCGTATATGGCACACTGAAATATGAGAGTGGTGTGCACCGCGTGCAGCGTGTGCCTGCCACAGAGACACAAGGCCGTGTGCACACATCGGCAGCGACAGTGGCAGTGCTCCCCGAGGCCGAGCCGTTTGACGTAGAAATTAACGAAGGTGAAATCAAGTGGGACACATTCCGCAGTGGTGGAGCCGGAGGTCAGAATGTGAATAAGGTAGAATCGGGTGTGCGTTTGCGCTATATGTGGCGCAATCCGAACACCGGAGTGAGCGAGGAAATACTCATTGAATGTACCGAGACTCGCGACCAACCCAAGAACAAGGAGCGCGCACTCAGTCGCTTGCGCACATTTATTTACGACAAAGAGCACCAAAAATATATTGACGACATTGCATCGCGCCGTAAAACGATGGTATCGACCGGTGACCGTTCGGCAAAGATACGCACTTACAACTATCCACAAGGGCGCATCACAGACCACCGCATCAACTACACAATATACAATTTGCAAGCGTTTGTAGATGGAGACATTCAAGATGTAATCGACCACTTGATTATAGCCGAGAATGCCGAAAAGCTCAAAGCAGCAGAACTCTAACATAGACAGATTAATTACCCTCACAAAAAATATAAACGGATATGAAACGTACAGAATTAGTTGAGAATATTCGCTCAAAGGGATCATTCTTGTGTGTAGGTCTCGACCCTGATATTAACAAGATGCCCGAGCAATTTCAAAAGCTCAACCCGGCAGAAGCCGTTTTTGAATTTAATAAAGCAATTATCGATGCAACAGCCGCATATAGCGTTGCATACAAACCAAACTTGGCATTTTATGAGTGCCTTGGCGTGGATGGTTGGATTGCCTTTGAGAAAACAGTGAAATATATACGTGAGAAATATCCCGATCAATTTATAATCGCAGACGCAAAACGCGGTGACATCGGCAACACATCAAAAATGTATGCCCGCACATTTTTTGAGCAAACAGATGTTGATGCATTGACCGTAGCTCCGTATATGGGCGAAGATAGTGTCACCCCGTTCTTGGAGTACGAAGGTAAATGGGTGGTGCTGTTGGCATTGACCTCAAACAAAGGATCGCACGATTTTCAGATGATACCCGATCCGAACGGACACTGCATATATGAGCGCGTGCTCAAACGTTCGGCACATTGGGGCAATCCGACAAACATGATGTATGTTGTTGGTGCCACACAAGGCAGTTTGTTTGAAAACGTGCGTGCAGTAGCACCGCGCAGTTTCTTGTTGGTACCCGGAGTTGGTGCACAAGGCGGCAGTCTTGAGGAAGTAGCCAAATATGGCATGAACGATGAGTGTGGATTGTTGGTAAACTCGTCACGCGGCATCATTTATGCATCGAAAGGTGAAGATTTTGCAGAGGCAGCCGGTGCAGAAGCGAAGAAATTGCGTGATCAAATGGCAGAGTTGCTAAAAGAGCACGGCGTCATTTAAAAAATTAACTGAATTTACACAGCGAAGCGCGGTGAATATAGAAAAATTTCACTAATTTTGCGCAGAGAAAACATGATAGATATCAAATTCTAATAAATCAAGATATTATGACAATCGACAATTACAACTTCAACGGCAAAAAAGCAATTGTGCGCGTTGACTTTAATGTGCCCCTCGATGAAAACGGTCACATCACAGACGACACCCGTATCCGTGGCGCCCTCCCCACCCTCAAAAAAATACTTGCAGACGGTGGAAGCCTTATCATCATGTCACACATGGGCAAACCCAAAGGCAAAGTAAACGCAAAATACTCTCTTTCACAAATCAAAGATGCAGTAGCTGCTGCACTTGGCACAGAGGTAAAATTTGCTGAAGACTCAGCATTGGCATCAGACGCTGCTGCTGCACTCAAACCCGGTGAAGTGTTGCTTCTTGAAAACCTTCGTTTCCACGCAGAAGAAGAAGGCAAACCCGTAGGTATCGATAAAGAAGATCCCGCATACGATGCAGCTAAAAAAGAGATGAAAGAGCTTCAAAAGCAATTTGCAAAAACATTGGCAAGCTATGCTGACGTTTACGTAAATGATGCTTTTGGTACAGCACACCGCAAACACGCATCAACAGCTGTAGTAGCAGACTACTTTGACGCTGATAGCAAAATGCTCGGCTACCTCATGGAAAAAGAAGTAACTGCAGTTGACAATGTGCTCAGCAACATCAAACGTCCGTTCACTGCAATCATGGGTGGATCGAAAGTATCGACCAAAATCGGTATTATTGAAAACCTCATGGACAAAGTTGACAACCTCATTCTTTGCGGTGGTATGACCTACACATTTGCAAAAGCACAAGGTGGTGAAATTGGTGATTCAATCTGCGAAAACGACAAACTTGATCTCGCTCTTGATATCATCAAAAAAGCACAAGAAAAAGGTGTAAACCTCGTGCTTGGCAGTGACTGCGTAGCAGCAGATTCATTCAGCAACGATGCAAATCAAAAAGTTATGCTCAGCAATGAGATTCCCGCAGGTTGGCAAGGTCTTGATGCAGGTCCTGAAACACGCAAAGCATTTGCAGCAGTTATTGAAGAATCAAAGACAATTCTTTGGAACGGTCCTGCAGGTGTATTTGAATTTGACAATTTCACCGGTGGTAGCCGTGCAATCGCTGACTCAATCGTTAAAGCAACAGCAAACGGAGCATTCTCACTCGTTGGTGGTGGTGACTCAGTAGCTTGCGTTAACAAATTTGGCGTAGCAGACAAAGTATCGTACGTATCAACCGGTGGTGGTGCACTTCTCGAAGCAATCGAAGGTAAAGTGCTCCCCGGCATTGCAGCTATCAAAGGCTAATAGCATAAATTCATAAGAACAACAATAGGCTGTCTAAAATTTATTAGGCAGCCTATGTTATTTATATACCTATTTATCTTAACGGCGGAATATGAACGATACGGTGTATTCTCGGCCGCGAAGGGCGAAGTCGTAGTTGTACGCATCAATGCCGCTAAACAGGCTGTAGGAGTATGAGCGCGTGTTGAACAGGTTGCGCACATCTGCGCGGATGTCCACTTTTTTGATTTTATACGACACACCCACATCAAATATAGATATGCTTTTGTGTGCATCTTCGCTGATTTGTTGTTTCACAAACTCACCGGTGCCATTCACCGTAACCCTTTTTACCGGATAAATTTTCAAATCGACATTGTTGTTGAGATAATCGCGGGTATATGAGTTGCCGATGTATCGAGTGAAAGTTTTTGAGTATGAGCACGTATAGTTCAGTTCAACGAAGCTCCACGGGTGAATGAACAAACCCGGAGCTACCGAGTAGGAGTTGCCAAAGTAGTTTATTCTCACGTTTTGTTGCATGATGGTGCTGCGCGAGTATGTATAGCTTGCTGATAAGCGGAATTGTGAGTGTATTGGCATCACCTCTTTTGTTACTGACAGATGCGTTGACAAGCTCTCAGATGTATTGTCGCCGGCAAGTGCTTGCATGGCAACATTGTCGGTGCTGACATATTGCGAAGCCAACGTATTAAGGTTTGTGTGCGCATATTCAACGCTGCAGCTGGCAAACCACAATTTCACCGGGTGCTTGTAGTTGAGATACAGTCTACCGGCAAAAACGTCTCTGTTTGATATAATGCCGGAATTTGCATTTTCAGTGCGATATGTACGTTTAATTGGAGAAGTGAGCAAGCTCACCACGTCGCCAACATTTTGGTTGTACGTGGCGTTTACATTCATCTGCAAGAAGCTGCTGAGTGAATACGACAGCCACGACATGAACTGAAATTGGAATCTGTTGTCATTTGTTGTTTCATTGGTCAAGCGATTGCGTGCTGAGAAGAATCTTGCGGTTGGCGTTAGTTTTAGTTGTAATGATGTGCGGCGGTCGCTGCTAAAATATTGTATGCTCGGAGTTAAGCGCACACGCCCCACATTGCTGACGTATGAGTTTGCGCTCGCAATGTCAGCGCCAAGCAAGTCAGAGGTGACAGTGTTTCGCTCATAATCGCCGTCAACGCTCAATTGCAACTGCCATCCTTTGACAACTCGCCCTGCCTGCGTGTTCAACGTCACAAACAGTCTGTTGCTGCCGACCTCTTGTGTGACGGTTGAATTATCGTTACTGTTAATCACTGACAAGTCATACTTCGGCGCCGACACATACTCAAGTCGAGAGCCAATGCTCCATGAGCGTTTATTCTTTGAGTGAAAGCGCACCGAAAGGTTATTTTTCAAACTGAATAAGCGTGTGCGCTGGCTTTGGAAGTACGAGCCGTCGGAAGTTTGTGTATCAAAGTCAGTGTTCACAAATTCGCCGGTTGCTTGAAACGCTTCGGTAATATAATGAGAGTCGGCATTATCTTTATATTTAAGCATCAAACCCGGCTTGTGCGTGTTGCGATGCGGGCTTTCTCGTTCGAAAAAGGATATTTGTTTATCGCCGGCATAGTAGCTAGTGTTTTGCGACAAGTCATAGTCAGAGACAGTGTTGGCATAGTCGGCATTGACGCTGAGCGACTTGTTTTCGCCTTTGAGTTTTTGCACTGTATTGACAGACAACATTCTATCGTCAGCTTTGAGATATCGCATTTCGCGCAGCGGCGGTGTGGATGCCGACAAATTTCCGGCTGCTTTTTCAGCCAACGAAATGTTGTCGGCAAAATCGCTATTTAAAACCATTACGCTCGATTCGCTATCTGAAAAGCGCGAGATATTGCCAATCTTTGCAGTAATTATGCTTTGAAATTGCGATTTAAACAACATTCCGGCGAGTGCGAGTTTATATAGCAACTTGTCGCCATATCCTATTGCGGCTTCAGTAGTACCAATTGGTTTGAACTTTGCGCCCTCGCTGAGTTTCACGTTTATAGCGACGTCGTTTGATGGCTTGTTTTTATCTATTTTTGCCTCATTAAAGTGTGAGAGCAGCTGTATCTGCGACACATATTCTTTGGGGATGTTGCGCGTTGCTATGGTGTATTTACCGTTGAGCAAATCAAGTCCATCGATATAGAATTTGCTCACCTTGCGTCCTTGGTATGATATTGCGCCGTTTCCGTCGACTGTCACTCCCGGCAGTTTTTTCAAACCGTCCTCGAGTGTACGGTCGCCCTCCGATGTGAATGCTGACAGCTGATATGTCATTGTATCGCCTCTCTCTTCAACAGGATTAGCTACTTTTGTGAACTCTTTGAGAGTTGTGGCAGATGCCGACAGCATAAACAGCAAGTGCTGTTCACGGTTGGCAATGCGTTCGGTCTGCTTGGCATACGATACGCCTTCGGCTGTCACCGTCAGCGAGTCGTCGACAACCGTAGCGGGTATTTTCAGTGTGAATTTACCTTCCTTATTTGAATTGGCAAATGCCTTGATTTTACCTTTGGCAAGAGCCTTAACAACAGCTCCCACCACCGGCTCGCGCTGCGCATCGACAACAGAGCCGGTAACAAGCGTTTGGGCAGACGCTGCGCCTGCCAACGCAAGGAACATAGATAGTACAACGGCACGCATCATTCAAGTTCTAATGGCACATAGTTAGCGCAACGGAATATGATTTGCATACCGCCAACAAAAACAGTAAATGGCTTACCGGATTCAGTTGCATTTTTAAGCATTTCGCCAAGCTCTCCGGAGAAGCCGTAATGAGCATTCTCATATTCCTTTTTCATACGCAAGAAATCCTTGCGATTTACAGAAATTTCTTTAACACTTTTAGGCCGTGATACCATCAAATCTGTACTCTGCAAACTATTGATAACAAAGCTATTCACTCCGTCAGTATCATTTGCTGCCATAATCAACCCCGGCAATCCCGATAATTTCCATGGGCCGTAGCTCATGGGTATATCTTCAGCATACCATGCCTCCCAGGTGCGGCCACCGTAATGGGCTATAGCTTTATAGCACAAATGGTCGCACACGGTCAGCGTGTCCTCAGCCAATTCCCAGTCAAGCGCTGCAAAATCTTCGGTCAACACCGCGTAATTTGACTTGCAAATATCCACAGTGGTCAACTTACCTTCGGGGTAATTCTGATACACAGTGGAGGTAAACGGATATGCCTGAGAGAACATCATATCAGTAGCATGTGCTATGCTGTCGCTTGGCGAGCCGACCGATGCCAACGAGTCAGGTTCAAATACCGTTATGTCAGCGAATTTTGCGCCATGCTCGCCAATAAGCAGTTGTGTTGACGAAACTACAGTTACCTTTTTGGCATTGGTGTCAACAGTTTTGGCGCTATAAGTATATGTGCACTTATACTTACCGACATCAAGGCGTGTGCGGTTCGACAGATTAACTCCATCGTTGGCAGCCAAAGCAGTAATACAAGCAAGTAAGTACATCGAAATGATAGCAAAATTTTTCATAAGTTTTACATGTTATCATGCTAATAGGTAGTTATATGCGCAAAAGTAAACAAAAAGTGCAAAACGGCAATAAATATTTTGATGTTTTTTTTGACTAGCACAAGCTCAAAATTCAACGAGCCAAGGCTACAGCACTTTTGTAACAGTTATGATACAATTTATCAACACCATTGTGTTAATTTAGTATAAATATTCGATTTTAAATGAAAGATTTTATAGTTTTGCATCGTTCGAAATGTCTACGATGTATTTGTAAGACATCGAGCGCAATTTTACACGCTAATGAAAAATACATAATGACATTACAACAATAAACAATTTTACAAATCTCAATAATAATCAACAAAATGAAAAAAAAGTTAATCTAATATGGACAATTGCGGCGATAGTTGTGATGTCCGGATGTAACACAATAGAACTACCGGAGAACACGGAAGCATCGAAAGATTCTACAGAATCAGAATTACAGGCAGAAGAAAAGGATGTAAATGTAGCAGATAGTAGCGCTGAGATAAAAGAATATGACATCAACATACTACCTGAACCTGAATATATTTCGGAGCTATCGTTTGAAGGTAATGAGCGTGAAATCAATGATGGTATAAACCAATTTTCTCTAAACTTATTTACAACTATAGCGCGAAATTATAATTCGGTTTATTCCGCAAATGAATCAAAAGACAATATTTCGATCTCGCCACTAAGTGTGGCATTTTGCTTAGGCTTAATGTCAAATGCAGTTGATGACACCTCTCGCGCGAAAATTTTGAATATGGTTAATGCGACAGACATTAATGCGTACAATAGGTATTGCAATAAACTTATGCGTTACCTACCAAATGATACTCAGCCTGAATATAAATTAGTATTTGCAAATTCAGCCTGGCTGTCAAATGCCTATAAATTCAATGATAGCTTTACAACACAATTGAATAGCAATTATAATGCAGAGGTGTACAATATGAGCTTTGCAGATCCGATAACTCAAGAAATAATGGATTATTGGTGCGCAAAGAAGACAGAAGGCACAATAAACAAATCGCCGATTGACGTGGATGCAACCACCGTATGTGTATTGCTCAATGCTTTGTATTTCAATGCAGAATGGTATAATCGTTTCAGCGCTAGCGAAACTCAAACAGACACATTCAAGGGTAGTTCAACAGATACCGAAGTTGAGATGATGCATAATACATTGCTTGGCAAATATCTCAAATCAGACACTTACGAATCAATCAAGCTTCCCTATTTCTTCAATAATTTTGAGATGGTAATTATACTGCCAAATGAAGATACAGACATTAACGAATTTTCAAAGGCTCTCACATACGAAGAATATGCCAAGGCTGCTCGCGCATCAGATACATATAGTGTAAACTTGTCATTGCCAAAATTTAACATCAAGCAAGACGCAACACTCATTGATGTACTTGCTGCACTTGGGTTGCCAACAACAAATGTACGTCTCACAAATGCCGGCATAGACTCAGCACTTGGCACAGCGATCAAACAAAGTGCATATATAGATGTGAATGAAGTAGGTTCTACTATTTCAGCAGTTACCGGTAATGGGTATTTCACCTGTGATGTGAGTTCAACTCGCACATACCCAACAGCTAATATGAAAGTTAATCGCCCGTTCTTGTATTTTGTGCACAATACTGAGACAGGTTCTATACTGATGGCAGGACGCGTTTGTAATCTATAACATTAGTAATTACTCATAATGAAGAAATGGGACAGTGCCTTAATTGACACTGTCCCATTACTTCGTTATTGGAGGAGAGACTAGTAGGAGTGGGAGTCGTTGTTGACCTCTTCGATTGTGAGGGGGACATTGTTCATTTTGCGCCAAACGAGGGCGATGTAAGCTAATACGAATGGTATGACTAATGACACCCAGCTCATCACGGTGAGGGTGAAGTGCGAGGATGAAGAATTGGCTAATGTCAGCGAGCTATCCGGATCGATGATAGAGCGCAAATAGGCAGTGCTATTATAACCGGCGAGGAAGAACAGCACGAGCACAACTAGAACGGTGCCAATGCCGGAATACCAAATGCCGCAACGCCACTTAGATGACAGAGCGGTGCGAAGTATGCCATACAACACTAATACAACACCGATAAGCAAAATGGGGATGCACCACCACATTTGCAAGAGGTTGTGCCAATATATGTTTTCAACAGTGGTGAAGTTTCCTTGAGCATCGTAGTGTAAGCCGGGAGCGAGCATAAGCACAACCAAGAATGTCACGAAGAGCACAGTGAATACGAGTCCATTTGCCAGAACTTTTACGCGTGTAGCGACGCCAAAACCGCGAGCATCGTCAATATTATTTACAAAATAGAGGGCAGCTTGAGTGCGGGCGAGGAAAAACACAGCAAATCCGAGCAACAGGCAGCGCCAATTAGCAATTGACTCAAGTCCATGCAGCGAAGACCATTGAGAGATTATCGGTGAGGAGCCGGCGACCAAGTTAGATTTTGTGACTGTGAAAGGAGCGCCAAAGAATAGAGTGCCGACAACAACGCCAAGCAACACACAGCCCACCAAGCCATTGAACATCAGGAAAGTGTCGTAGGTGCGCTGAGTGTATAAATTGCCTGATTTAGAGCGAAATTCGTAGCTTACAGCTTGCACAACAAAGCTAACAAGGATGAGCATCCACAGCCAATAAGCGCCGCCAAAGCTGGTGGAATAGAACAGCGGGAATGAGGCAAAAAATGCACCGCCAAACACGACGAGAGTGGTGAATGTTAATTCCCATTTTCGGCCCAAAGAATTAATCATGAGTTTGCGACAATCAGCATTTTTTGCATCATGCAGCATAGATTGACCGCCTTGCACAAAGAGCAAGAAAACGAGTATGGCACCAAGCACTGACACAAGTAGCCACCAGTATGATTGTAAAAAACTAAGTTCCATAGTTGTAGAGATTTATGATTAATTATGAGCTTCGATATCTTGTTTGCTACGGGTAGAGATTTGACGCAGAAGTATGCTCACCTCAGCGATAAGGAAGAGGGTGAAGATTATAGCGAAAATCCAGAAAGTGAGCTGCACAGAGCCGGCGCTAATGTCGCTAACGGCAGCATTTACGGGTAGAATATCTTGTATTGCCCACGGTTGGCGACCGACTTCGGCGAGCACCCAACCGGCTTGACTGCAAATCCACACAGCGGGGATAGAAATGATGCCAAGCAAGCTTAGCCATTTGTTTTGCAAGAATTTTGGTTTGCGATAGATAACAAAAAGTATCAGGGCAAAGAAAACGAGGAGATAACCGCCGAGCATAACCATTATGCGGAATGCATAGAAAGTTGTAGCTACGGGCGGCACAGCATCTTTTGGTGAGTTGAGGAATCCGTAGCCAAAGTATTTATAGTTGTCCATCACTCTGGCTTCAGCCTCAGCCATAGCGGCTTTGTCGCCGCGTGATTTAGCGTCTTGGTAGTCGCGCAAGGCTTGTTGAGCGGCCTTGCCTATTTCTATTTTTTCGGCATAGCTAACCGTTTTCACTGTATCGCCGTCAGCGGTGATTTGGCGGCCTTCTATCAGGTCGTTAATGCCGGGGACAAAGCTATTCATGTCGCTATTTGCGAGGATAGAAAGTCCGTAGGGAATCATAATTTTGCAGATTACGGGGTCGGCGTCAGGATTAGTTTCCACATCCTTGTTATATAAGCCGATAGCTATTAGATCTTGGCCTACCGAGCCGTTATATAAGCCTTCCATGGCTGCAAGTTTCATGGGTTGTACGCGCGATACTTGCACGGCACTTCCGTGACCTGTAGACATAGTGAGGAGTAAGCCAATCAAGCCCACCCACGAGGCGACTTTTATAGAGCGAGTGGCAGCCGAGACATTACGGCCGCGCCACAACATCCAGCAGCTTATACCGATAACAAAAACGCCGGCTAGAGCCCAACCGCTAAACACAGCGTGTAGGAATTTATTTATGGCAACGGGGCTGAAAACCAAAGCCCAAAAGTTGTCCATCACGTTTCTCATTTGCTCGGGGTCGAATTTCATGCCGACGGGCGATTGCATCCACGAGTTTGCTATCAAAATCCAAAGGGCAGAGAGAGTAACGCCGAGGGCGGTGAGCCAGGTTGCTGTGAGGTGGAAGCAACGACTCACCTTCTTCCAGCCGAAGAACATAACGGCAACGAATGTAGCTTCCATAAAGAAAGCGAAAAGGCCTTCAATGGCAAGCGGGGCGCCGAAAATGTCACCGACGAACCAGCTGTAGTTTGACCAGTTTGTGCCAAACTCAAATTCGAGGATAATACCGGTTGCAACGCCGCAAGCGAAATTGATGCCGAAAAGAGTCATCCAAAACTTGGTGATACCGCGCCAGGCTTTGTTGCCGGTGCGCACAAAGATAGTCTCCATGATTGCGACAATCAAAGAGAGGCCGATTGTGAGAGGTACGAACAGCCAGTGGTACATGGCAGTGAGGGCGAACTGAGCCCTGGACCAATCAACGGTGCTAATTAAATCATTCATGGAAAGAAAAGTTATTTAGTTTAAAGTAAAGAAAAACGAGGTGATAGTACGTAGAGCTAATTTGTACGATTAATAAGCTCGTTGCGAACAGTGTCGGAAGCATCAGAACCGGGAGGGGTTTTCTGAGCCAATACGTCGGGGAAGAAAAATAGTTTGAGAATAGCAAAAAAGATGAAAAGCTTGATAATAATCAAAGCCCAAAGTTGCTTGCCAACAGTCATTGATTTGAAGCCGTCGATATAAAAACTCAATATTTTTCGCATTGTGGAGAGAGATAGAAAAGTATAACAATGCAAATTTAATAATATTAACATAAAACTCAAAATTTCAAGGCTATAATTTTTTATCTTTGTAGATAAAAATAGCAAACCGGTATGGAAGTAGTATACGAAGACAATCATATAATCATAGTAAACAAGCGTCCGGGCGAGATAGTGCAGGGCGACAAGACCGGCGACACACCGTTGTGCGACATCGTGAAATCGTGGATAAAAGAACGATACAACAAGCCCGGGAATGTATTTTTGGGGGTTGTGCATCGTTTGGATCGTCCGGTTGGAGGTCTTGTGGTATTTGCCAAGACGTCGAAGGCATTGACAAGATTAAACGATATGTTTAGAAACGGCGAGATACACAAGACATATTGGGCAATCACGCGCAATTGTCCGGCGAAAGAAGAAGATTTGCTCACGCACTATATCACCACGGTTGAGCGCAACAACAAGTCGTATGCATCGACAACGCCCAAAGACGGAGCAAAAGAGTCAAAGTTGAAATATCGTGTGCTAGCTCATAGCGATCGTTATCATTTGATAGAAATTAATTTGCTGACCGGGCGCAAGCATCAAATAAGGGTGCAATTATCGTCGATTGGCTGTCCGATAAAGGGAGATTTGAAATATGGCGATAAGCGTTCAAATCCTGATGGCAGCATATCGTTGTTGTCGCATGAAATAGACTTTATACACCCGGTATCGGGAAATCATATACACGTAAAAGCGCCACTGCCTGCCGATGATGTGCTGTGGCAAAGTTTTAAAGACGTAGAATAGACGATGAATAAAGAAGATCTCAAGATAGTATTTTTAGGCACTCCCGATTTTGCAGTGGAGAGCTTAAGCCGCATAGTAAAAGACGGATATAACGTGGTTGGTGTTGTGACCATGCCCGACAAGCGAGCCGGACGCGGCCACCAATTGCTGCAATCTCCGGTCAAACAATATGCATTGGCTCACAATTTGAACGTGATGCAACCGACAAATCTTAAGGATGCCGAATTTGTAGAGCAGCTGCGCAGTTTGAACGCCGACTTGTTTATTGTTATCGCGTTCAGAATGTTGCCTGAAGTGGTGTGGCAAATGCCGCCAATGGGCACGTTCAACCTACACGCATCGTTATTGCCCAAATATCGTGGTGCTGCGCCAATAAATTGGGCAGTGATGAATGGTGATAAAGAAACCGGAGTGACCACATTTTTCCTAAAGCATGAGATTGACACCGGTGATATATTGCGTCGTGAAGCGATCAGTATTGATGAGGATGAGAATGTAGGCTCGGTACACGACAGATTGATGGCTTTGGGCGCCGACCTCACTATCGACACTATTGAACATATACTCGCCGGAGACCTCACACCAATGCCTCAAGACAGTTTGCTTGAAGGAGATGTGGAGCCTACGCCTGCGCCGAAGATTTTCAAGGACACATGCAACATTGATTGGACAAAATCGGCACGCGAAGTGCATAACTTTGTGCGCGGACTATCGCCCTACCCTGCAGCATGGAGCACACTGACAGCAGAAGGTATTGCTCCGGTTGAGATAAAGATATTTAGCACCCGCGTGGTTGACAATGCCAACTATGGCGAACCGGGCACTGTGCGCTGTGAGCACAATAAGATGTTTGTGGCTTGTGGCAGTGGTGCTGTAGAAATTATAGACCTACGTCCGGCGGGCAAGAAACTTATGAGCGCCGATGCTTATTTGCGCGGAGCGCGCATAAGTGAGGCAAAAATGGTAAGAGAACTCGAAAAGTAACAACGTTATGGCATTAGCACCTTTGGCAGAGAGAATGCGTCCAACAACGCTGGATGATTATATTGGGCAGAAGCATCTTGTTGGCGATGGAGGTATATTGCGCCGCATGATAGAGACCGGGCATATAGCATCGTTTATCTTGTGGGGACCTCCGGGAGTTGGAAAGACAACAATAGCGCGCATAATAGCCAATACTACCAAGGTGCCATACTACACACTGTCAGCCGTAACGTCGGGAGTGAAAGATGTGCGCGAGGTAATAGACAAGTGCAAGCGCGATGGTGGGATGTTTTCACAAGGGCGCCCCATATTGTTTATTGACGAGATACATCGATTTAGCAAATCGCAGCAAGACAGCTTGTTGGGGGCAGTGGAGAGCGGTATTGTCACGCTTATAGGTGCGACGACTGAAAATCCGTCGTTTGAAGTGATACGGCCGCTCTTGTCGCGAGCACAAGTTTATACGCTCAAGCCGCTTGAAGAGCCGGAGTTGCACGAATTACTTGACCGTGCGCTGAAGAATGATAGTGTGCTTAGCACGCGCGAAGTTCACATCACGGAAACAGGGGCACTATTTCGCTATGCCGGAGGCGATGCGCGCAAGTTGTTGAACATACTTGATTTGCTTGAGCAGTCAACACCGCACGGACAAGCCATAGAGATTAACGACAAAGTTGTGACAGAACGGTTGCAAGAAAATCCGCAGGCATACGATAAAAACGGAGAGATGCATTACGACATTATCTCTGCATTTATAAAGAGTGTGCGCGGCAGTGACCCTGATGCTGCAGTTTATTGGTTGGCACGTATGATTGCCGGAGGAGAAGACCCTGAATTTATAGCGCGTCGCATGGTAATATCAGCGTCAGAAGACATTGGATTGGCCAATCCGAACGCTATGCTATTGGCAAATGCCACATACGAGACCATACAAAAGATAGGTATGCCTGAAGGTCGCATACCACTTGCCGAATGTGCTATTTATTTGGCCTGTTCAGCGAAGAGCAACTCGGCCTACAAGGCTATCAACAGTGCACTTGCATTGGTTGAGCAAACCGGGAATGAGCCGGTGCCGTTGCATTTGCGCAATGCTCCGACAACGTTGATGAAAAAGCTGGGATACGGCGAGCAGTACAAATATGCGCATGACTACCCGGGAAATTTCGTGAAGCAACAATTCATGCCTGACGCGCTGAAGGACGTGCGTTTGTGGAGAGCCTCGGAGAATGCAGCAGAAGCGCAGATGCAGCAACGTCAACAACAGCGATGGGGCAACGATAAATAGCAAAATATCACATTTTGGCACGATAAAACGCGAAATATTGCAATTATGCACTAAAAAAGTCACGAATAGATGTAATAATATGCGTATAAATTGCTAATTTTGCGTAGACTAACTGATTCTACGATATGAACGAAGGCGTACTAAACCAATTATACCTAAAGGATACGGCATTTCAAGATTTGATGCAATGCCGCATCTTCAACGTATTGCTAATTGCATCGCCCTACGATGCATTTATGATGGAAGAAGACGGACGTGTGGAGGAGCAGTTATATTTTGAATATGTTGCGCTCAATTTGAGTTCGCCGCCGCGAGTGACACGCGTATCCGATTCACAAACGGCGTTAAATGAGCTACGCAGCAAGCGTTTTGATTTAATAATCTCAATGCCGGGAGTAGACATCAGCGAAACATTTGACAGTGCAAAACAGATAAAGAAAGAATTTGCAGATATACCAATAGTAGTACTCACACCATTTTCGCGAGAAGTTTCGCGACGTTTGGAGCATGAGGATATGTCGAGTATTGACTATGTTTTTAGTTGGTTGGGCAACGTTGATTTGTTGTTGGCAATTATCAAATTGCTGGAGGACAAAATGAATGCAGACCACGACATCAACGATGTTGGCGTGCAGTTGATATTGTTGGTGGAAGACTCAGTGCGGTTTTACTCGTCAGTGTTGCCGTTGGTATATAAGTTTTTGCTTAAGCAGTCATTGGTATTCGCGACCGAGGCGCTCAATGAACATGAGCAAATGTTGCGCATGCGTGGGCGTCCCAAAGTGATGCTGGCACGTGACTATGAAGAGGCCGTGGAGCTTTATCAGAAGTTTAAGTCGAATATGCTCGGTGTGATTAGCGATGTATCGTTCAAGCACAACGGAGTTAAAGATAGCAAGGCAGGGCTGAAATTGGCGCATTATTTGCGCGAATGTGATGCGTCGCTGCCAATCATTATAGAGTCGTCAGAAGTTGAGAATCGCAAATTTGTTGACGAATTTGCCGGTGTGTTTGTAGATAAGAATTCGAAGAAACTACCGGTAGATCTGGGCGAAGCGATTATGGCAAAATTCGGATTTGGAGACTTTATCATAAAAGAACCCCAAAGCGGAGAAGAGATTATGCGCATCAACTCACTGAAGTCATTGCAAAAGCATATATTTGAGATACCGTCCGACTCGTTGTACTATCATGCATCGTGCAGTGATATTTCGCGATGGCTGTACTCACGAGCAATGTTTCCGATAGCGGAGATACTGAAGCAGCATCAGTGTGCGAGTGTTGAAGATGCGCCGGCGACAAAGCAGTTGGTATTTGACTTGATTGTTAAATATCGCAAGATGAAAAATCGCGGTGTTGTAGCAGTGTTCAAGCGAGACCGATTTGACCACTATTCAAACTTTGCGCGCATTGGACAAGGCTCGTTGGGCGGCAAAGGTCGTGGTTTGGCATATATTGACTCGATAATAAAGAAAAATCCGGAGTGCGATAACTTTGACGGTGTGACCATCAGCATACCGCGCAGTGTTGTGCTCTGTACGGATATTTTTGATGAGTTTATGGCTAGCAACAATCTTTACTCAATAGCGCTAAGCGATGCGCCTGATGAAGATATATTGCAAGCATTTTTGCAAGCCGAGTTGCCTGAAAAGTTGATAGAGGACTTTTATGCATTGTTTGAAGTGGTAGACCGTCCGTTGGCGGTGCGCAGTTCAAGTTTGCTTGAAGACTCACATTATCAACCGTTTGCAGGTATCTATTCGACGTATATGATACCTCACAGCAACGACCACGATAAGATGTTCACCATGTTGAGTGAGGCAATAAAAGGTGTGTATGCATCGGTATTTTATGCCCAATCAAAGGCATATATGAATGCCACACGCAATGTCATTGACCAAGAGAAGATGGCAGTAATAATACAGGAAGTTATCGGCGAGGAGCATGGTGATTTGTATTTTCCATCGTTCTCGGGTGTTGGTCGTTCGCTCAACTATTATCCTATTAATGATGAGCAAGCAGAAGACGGAGTGGCGCAAGTGGCAATAGGCTTGGGCAAATATATTGTTGACGGCGGGCGCGCTTTGCGTTTTTCGCCGCGACATCCCTCAAAGATATTGCAGACATCGACATTAGATTTGGCATTGCGCGAGACACAAACGCAATTTTGTGCGCTAAGCAATGAGTGTTTCGACAAAGAAATGGCGACGAACGATGCATTTAACATAGTGAACCGCAACATCCAAGACTATGCCGGAGATAAAGTGCTGAACTATATGGTGTCGACATACAATGCCGCCAATGAAATGCTCATAGACAACAACATAGGGCGCGGGCGTCGCGTTGTGACGTTTGCCAATGTGTTGCGCGACAAAGTCTATCCGTTGGCACAATCAATAGACTTCATGCTCACCACCGGACAAAATGCGATGGGGCGGCCTGTAGAGATTGAATTTTCGGGCGAAATAGACATACAGCACGGAGCCAAAGGAGCGAATAAAGGTCGCATCTATTGGCTGCAAATCAGGCCAATCATAGACCGTAAGGATATGGTTGAGAACACAATGCTCAATGCCACAGATGAAGAGCTGATATTGCGGAGCAACACTGCTCTAGGGCACGGTTCGATAGATGCAATACATACAATTATTTATGTGCGTCCCGAGAATTTCAACTCACTCAATAATGAGAAAATAGCGGCAGAGTTGAGCAAAATCAACAGCAAATATATAGACAATAACGAGAACTATATACTTATAGGACCCGGACGATGGGGTTCAAGCGACAGCGCGTTGGGCATACCGGTGAAATGGCCGGATATATCACAAGCGCGATTAATTGTGGAGTCAGCGCTCAACAATTACCGCATAGAGCCCAGTCAAGGCACCCACTTTTTCCAAAATCTCACATCGTTTGGTGTGGGTTACTTCACGATTGACCCGTCGAGCAAAGACGGACTTTATGATTTGGACTATTTAAATCAGTTTGAAGCTACGTACGAGAGCGAAAACATAAGAATAGTTCGATTCAAAAATCCGCTGCGCATAGGCATAGACGGGCGTAAGAGCATAGGAGTGGTGCTAAAACCAGAGTGAATTAACAAATAGAACCTTAAAATACCCCTATAGAAATTTATCCATTATGGCATTTTTAAAAAATATCAAACTCGCATTTGGCCTTTCGCACAAAGAAGACGACGAAATTATAGCAGACGACCCTGACACAATATCAGTGGTGCAGACACGTACGAATAACACAGAAAGTGCATATCAACCGCAACAGCCGACATACACGCCGGTAGTGGTAGATATGAAGGACGAAGATGCAACAACGGCGATATTTGAGCATGTTGTGGCTACGTTCAATAAGTCACTGCCCGACTTTCTGCAACGCAGTGTTGATCCGGAGGCCGAGCGCAAGTATCTTTACGACTCACTTTCAGAAGACTTAAAGAAATATCTCAAAGATATAGCTACACGCACTGAGCAAGAATGTAAACAAAGTTGGAATGCCGACAAAGAGCGATTGCAAGAGAATGTGCGCGAGCTTGAAACCAAGGCACGCAATATTGAGGAAAAGCGCGAGGAATTGTCGCAAAAGCAACTCAGCGTGGAGCGTCAAAAGCGCGCCCTCAGCGACCGTGTGAACGACCTTGAGAAGCAACTTATGACATACGAGGCCGAGCGTGAGCAATTTCAGCTTGAGAATAAAAGTCTTGTAAACAAGTTGAAAGTTGCAAATGTGAATGAAAAAGACATCGATGCTATGCGCGATGAGATAACACGTTTGCAAGAGGAGCTCAACAAAGCACGACAGGCTGCAATAAATCCGGAAGTCGGCGAGAATGTTGCACCGGTAGAGGATCGCAGTGCAGAAGTAAGTGCATTGGAAGAAAAAGTAGCAGCACTCGAAGCGCAACTCAAAGAAGAAAAAGAGCTTAACGAAAGAGTTAACGATGAGTTAGAACTACTTCGAGGCAAAGAGAACGATGCCGATGCGCTCACCCAAGAGCTCAGCGAAATTGAAAAGCAAATTGAAAAATTTGAAGTGATAAAAGCGAAGAAAGATGAGCGCATAGCAAATCTCACAAAAGAGTTGGAAGCAGCGAACCAAAACTCAGCTACGCTCAAACAATCGCTTGACGATATCATAAAGTCACAAGCTAATGCAGAGCGCAAACTTAAAGACGAGATTGCGCAGTTAAAGAGCGAATTGGCCGATGCTAAGCAAGCACAAGCAGCAGAGCCAAAACAATCAGAAAAGCGCACCAAGAGCACAAGTGCATCGCGCAGTAGTTTGGGCCAAGACAGTCCGATAGATGATATACTCAGCGATACAGATTGGTTGGTATCACCATCATCGTTGAAGAGCAAATCATCAGGAACAAATCATTCAAACAATCAACACCGCAGAGAAGAGAATGATGCACAAATGTCATTATTCTAAAGACTCACAATATATCATATACTAAAATAATAAGATGAACAAAGCAATCACATTTGCAGCTATTGCTGTAGCATCGCTAACATTTGAGAGCGCATCGGCCGCAGTGAAGATGAGCACAGCTGCTGACGACATAGCACCGTACGTATCACCAAATAATGTATATAATCGTCCGGCACAATTCACATATATGCCAAACGGCACCGAATACGCATTGCTATCGAGCGACAAGCGTATGATTGAGACCTACGATATAAAAACCGGAGAAAAGACCGGAGTGCTTGTAGACCTTGGACACGTGCGCGAACAACAGATGTCAGATATCAGCGGTTTTGTGGTGAGTCCGAACGGCAGCAAAGTGTTGTTATATCGCAATCGCAACTACATATATCGTCGTTCATATACAGCCGAATACTATGTGTACGATGTGCGCACACGCATACTTGAGAAGTTGAGCAATAAGTTTAACGAGACGCAAATACCTTTATTCTCGCCTGACAGCAGAATGGTTGCATTTGTGGCCGAAAATAACATCTATATCAAGAAACTTGATTACGGCTCGGAAGTTGCCGTAACAGAGGATGGCGAGAAAGGGAAAATCATAAATGGCGCTACAGATTGGACATACGAAGAAGAGTTTAGCACTATATCATCGCTTGCATGGTCGCCGGACAACACAACATTGTGTTTTGTGAAGGCCAATGAGAGTGAAGTGCCCATGTATAGTTTGCCAATCTATAAAGGAGCTTGCAATCCGAACAAAGAATATGCGCTCTACCCCGGAGAACTTAGCTATAAGTATCCGGTAGCCGGAGAAAAAAATTCGGTAGTGACATTGCATAGTTACGATGTTGAGACACGCAAAATAAAGGACATCTCCCTACCCGACAAAACGATAGAGTATATACCTCGCATTGATTTTGGACCGACAGCCGAACAGTTGATGGTTTCGACATTAAATCGTGATCAAAATCGCTATGAGATATATTCAGTTAACCCCAAGACAACAATAGCAAAATCAATTTTTGTAGAGAAGAGCAAAGCATGGATTGAACCGAGCATGTATGAAGATATTGATTTTGGCAGTGATGGTTTTGTTGTGTTGTCGTCACGCAGTGGTTGGGCACATCTGTATAAATATTCATACACAGGGTCGTTGATGCGCACGCTCACAAGCGGCAACTACGATGTAACAGCCTATTACGGAGGCGACAGCAAAGGTAATTACTACTATCAAGCAGCAAATCCGAGTGCTATAGAACGCACCGTGTGCAAGGTAGATGCCAAGAATGTGACAACAACAATATCAGCAGCACACGGCACATCGTCGGCATCGTTCTCGCCAAATCTTGACTATGCCGTAATCACATATAGCGACACAAAAACTCCGCCACAGTTCACATTGACCACGTCGGCAGGCAAAAAGGTGCGCGTGCTAGAGGATAACAAAGCATACGCCGAACGATTTGCAGACAAGATGGTAGCCAAAGAGTTTATCAAAGTGCCATCAGACGGATATGAGCTGAACGGATATATCATGCGACCAGACAATTTTGATGCGAGCAAGAAGTATCCGGTAGTAATGACACAATATAGCGGACCGGGCTCACAAAGTGTTTCAGATAGTTGGTCGATGGATTGGGCTCAATATTTTGTGAAAGAAGGCTTTATAGTTGCGTGCGTTGACGGACGCGGCACCGGTTGTCGTGGTTATGAGTTTATGACAAAGGTATATTGTGACCTTGGCCACTATGAGACAATTGACCAAATCAATGCAGCAAAATACATATCTACATTACCCGGAGTAGATGCAGATCGCATAGGAATGTTTGGTTGGAGTTTTGGTGGCTATGAGACATTGATGTGCGTGACAGATAATAACAATCCGTTTGCGGCAGCCGTAGCAGTGGCACCGGTGACAGATTGGCGTTATTACGACACAGTGTACACCGAGCGTTATATGCTCACCCCCGGGCAGAATGACAAGGGCTATAATAGTTCAGCGCCATTGAAGCGAGCCGGACAGCTAAGTGCAAATCTGTTGATCATGTATGGCACAGCAGATGACAATGTACACCCTGACAACTCGATAGAATTTGTATCGGAATTAGAATCGAACGGTTTGCTGTGCGATATGTTGCTATTTCCGAATATGAACCACTCGATTTACGGATGCAATTCGCGTGCAGTGGTTTATGGCAAGATGTTTGACTATTTCAAGCGAAATCTTTAAAGGCGAACAAAATAACAAAAATAGCGACAATTCATGATAGATAAGTCACGACTCATAGTAATTACAGGTCCGACAGCAACGGGCAAAACTGCTCGCGGTGTAGACTTGGCCCGCGCGCTTGACGGAGAAATCATCAGTGCCGATTCGCGCCAAATATATCGCGGTATGGACCTAGGGACAGGCAAAGATCTTGATGAGTATGGAACAGATGTTAAATATCATCTTATCGATATTGCCGATGCCGGATATAAGTATAATCTCTTTGAGTATTTACGTGATTTTGAGACAGCGATGGCCGATATAAAGCAACGCGGACATCAGCCAATTATGGTTGGTGGCACGGGGCTTTATGTTGAGACGGTGCTAAAAGGGGTGAAATTGCCTGAAGTGCCCGAAAATGCAGAGCTGCGTAAAGAATTGGAGCAATATGACTTGTCAACACTAACTGAAATGCTGAGCAAGATGAAACATCTGCACAACAAGACTGATGTTGACACAGTGAAACGCGCAGTGCGCGCCATAGAGATAGAGACCTATTATGCCGAGCATCCCGAAGCTGCGCAAGCCACAAAAGGCGACGGCAATGCATATAGCGATGCAATTGTTATTGGTATAGATATAGACCGCGAAACGCGGCGCGAGCGCATAACCAAGCGCTTGCGCCAGCGTTTGGAAAGCGGCATGGTTGACGAAGTAAAACGACTGATTGAATCAGGGATAAAGCCTGACGACTTGATATATTATGGTTTGGAATATAAGTTCTTGACCTTATACGTATGCGGTAAATTAACATACGAAGAGATGTTCAGTCAGCTGGAAATAGCGATACATCAGTTTGCAAAGCGGCAAATGACTTGGTTTAGAGGCATGGAGCGGCGAGGGTTCAAAATACATTGGATGCCTTACGACATGGATCGCGAAGCGTTTGTGGCAGCAGTGAAACAACTTATGGACTAATGAAAAATAAACTTCTTACCTCACTATTATTCGTTGTTGTTTGGATATCGGCAAAGGCTCATGAAAAGGCAGACAGTGTGTTGTGCACAATAGAGCACGAAGTTGCCGAGGCACAGGTGCACATACGCGCAAACGGCAAACAATGGTCACTGTTATGGGACTATATTGACGAGAACAACTATCGCATGGCAACAATAAAATTGCTCAGCGCTAGCGGTGGAGACAACATATATGATTATGTGAGCAGTGTGACTATTAGCAGGGTGGCGAACGGAGAAACTTCGAGCGATGCACCGACGCAAGTGACACATAGCACGTTACAATCATCAATCAAGCTATCGGTTGACGGTAATTCGGTGCGTATATATGGCGGTGACAGCACTCGATGTCTTGCCGATAATCAGCTAATGTGCTTTAATGGCACTGCAGGTAGTTCGATAATTTTCAGACAAGACAAGCCCGTGAAACAAGTCCAGGTCACCAAAGCGTTGAAATATCGCATAGATGTGGATAATGCACAGTTTAGCAACCGCGAGGAGCTTGACAAATATCTGAGAGAATCGACCGATTCAATTGAAGGATATTGGCAATATCTTGACCGTGACATTGATGCACCGACAACAATTTTAGGCGGATATTACGAGTTGGCCACAGTGCGCAACGGAGATGTATATGACATTATCTATCTTCGCGGAGCAGACAAATATCGCAATTTATGGCAAGAGATGTCGGTTAAGGGGCATCTGAAAAGCACTATTTTTCGCGACAACTTTGACATGGAATGGATAGATGGCTCACGCACACAAAAGTTTGACAGGGATGTTTATGCCACATTTGAGCAAAATTCGATAATGACCTTGCACTTTCCGTTGCAAAAGAGCGAGGTGCGATTCAGCCGTAAGCCACGCTGATTTGAGCATTGGCGATGCGATACGTCAGAAGGCTGTCGAATAGCGATACGAAATAGTTAGACGTATCGCGAGCTACGGCATATACATTTTCAAGATTTTCCGTTTCTTGCAGATATTCGTAGATAGCCGGAGGGAGTTGGTCAAACAATAAGAACTGAGAAAGCGTTTGGCCATAACCATTAATATCGGTCCAAGCGAAATCAGTGTTGAAGGTTATGCCGGGGCCGCTTTTGAGTTTCACCCAATATCCGAATTTTGTTTTTGAGTGGTTTTCCACGCCGTAATTCGGATAGTAATTTTCAATGAACGTGGAGATTTTTTGAGGCAGGCCTACAAATTCGTCGGAAGAGCACGACGGGAAAGCGAGGATAATAGCCACGAGAAACAGGCGCAAGTGTATCATAGTTAAACAGAAGCTAAAAAGTTGATATACGCCTAAACATAATTCAATTAAAAAAAGTTTAGTCCGCACAAAATAAGTTGAAAATTTTTCAAAAAAAACGCAGACAAAAAGCAGTCTATATTCGAAAAAATTTGTATATTTGCTACGTATTTACAGAGATCATTCAGTCTCTGCCACAAAAATGACACGTAAACATAAAAAACTTCAAACACCTTATTTCTTTAAATTAATGTCTAACGATCAACAAGAGATACCTTTTTGGAACGTTCTCTTTTAACCTTTTGATTATTATTGTTTGCAAAGACAGTGAGTAGTTAATTCGCTGTCAGAGATTTTATACTTTTTACCTAAACTTAAATCTCATTATTCGTATATGAGTAATAAACCATTATTCATGGCGGTGCTGTGTGCATCGCTATGCACCGGGGCATATTGCGCAGAGCCGGAAACGGTGAGTTTAGACATAAGCCGGGTGCTTGAATTAGTAGAACAAAATAACAAAGATGTGGCGACAGCACGACGCAATGTGGATGTGTCGCAACAAGGCATAAAAGTGGCAAATGCTGCGAAATTGCCCAATATAGATGCATCGGTAAGCATCAGTTATATAGGCGATGCAACAATCACCGACCGCGACTTTAGTAATGTGATGCGAGCAGCAACGCCGCACTTTGGCAACTCAGCAGCAGTGACAGTATATCAACCGGTGTATGCCGGAGGAGCGATAAATGCCGGAGTCGATATCGCTAAAACTCAGACTGCGCTATCACAAACAGAGTTAGACATAACCCGACAAAATGTAGGGATAAGAGCTGTAGCTTGTTATCTTGAGCTTTTCAAGGCAAATAATTTGCTGAATGTATATGACGAGAATATCGCCACAACAACGCGATTGCTCAATGAAATGCGGTCACGATTTAATGAGGGTGTGGTATTGAAAAATGATATTACGCGCTACGAATTGCGTTTGTCAACGCTTAATTATGACCGATTGTCAATATCAAATCGCACGTCGGTGCTCAATCATGATTTATGTTTGATGCTTGGGCTGAATGATGGCACAATTATTGCGACTAATATAGACAACGAACTTGCCTCATTGCCAACGATTGAGGGTCAGCGATTGTGGTATGAGCGTTCAATCAGCAATTCACCTACACTGAAACTACTCGAAAAGCAAACAGAGCTAAATGCGCAGCAGCGTAAGTTACTTAAAGCAGAGAAATTGCCACACGTTGGATTGGTTGCGGCTGATAGTTTTAACGGGCCGGTCACATTTGAAATACCGCCACTGAACAAAAACTTCAATTATTGGTATTTCGGAGTCAGTGTGAGCTACAATGTGTCATCACTGTTCAAGACATCAAAGTCAATGTTAAAAAACACTTTGGAACTAGAGCAATTGCAACAACAACGTGCAGCGGTTGAAGATAATTTGGACAGCACAATAGACAACACATATACACAATTCACACAAGCATTCAAGATGCTCGAGACAGAGGAGAAGAATGTGGAGTTAGCCACAGAAAATTATCGCATTGTAGAAAACAGATATAACAATCAGTTAGCATTATTGACCGATATGCTCGATGCCTCAACTGCGAAACTTGATGCAGAAGTGCGCCTTGTGAATGCACGCGTAAACATATTATACTATTACTATCAACTCAAATACAATTCAGGAACATTATGAAACAGAAAACGCGCAGAATGCTGCAAAATATAGGAGTGCTAGTGCTCATAGCCTTATGTTTGTGCTGGACAGCACACAAATTTTTTGGATTTACATCATCAACATTTACCGACAATGCACGCACACAGTGCCAAATAGTGCCGGTGATAAGTCGTGTGCAGGGATTTATTAAGGAGATACGCTACGATGACTATACTCAGGTTAAGAAAGGCGACACATTGGTAGTGATTGAAGATGCCGAATTTAGGTTGCGCCTTGCACAAGCCGAAGCTGATTTGCAAAACATATCGTCGGGCAAAGAAGTGGTGAGCTCGTCAATAAACACAATACAGAACAATCTTTCAGTGTCAGATGCCTCACTTGCCGAGGTGCAAACCTTGCTCAACAATGCCAAGCGCGACTATGACCGATACAAATCGCTATTGGCACAAGAGGCAGTCACGCAACAACAATTTGATGCAGTAGCCACAAACTATGAGGCCTTAAAAGCGAAATATGAGACCGTGTCGCGACAAAAGCGTACCACAGCCCTCACATCACAAGAGCAACAACACAGATTGGGACAAAGCGATGCCGGTATGCGTGCCGCCGAAGCTGCCATTGACTTGGCAAAGCTGAATTTGTCGTACACAGTAATAACTGCGCCATGCGATGGCTACACGTCAAAGAAAGATTTGCAGGTGGGGCAATTGATACAACCGGGACAATCGTTGCTGAGTATTGTTGACGAGAGCGATATGTGGATAATTGCCAACTACAAGGAGACACAAACTTCACGAATGAAAGTTGGCGATGAGGTTGCAATCAGTGTTGATGCGATACCGGATGTAAAATTTAAGGGCACTATTGAGTCAATGTCTAAAGCAACAGGGGCTCAATACTCAATCATACAGCAAGATAACGCTACGGGTAATTTTGTGAAAGTAGAGCAACGTGTGCCGGTGAAGATACGTTTTAGCAAAGACAATGATGGTGAGCAAATGAAACGTTTGCGCGCCGGACTGAATGTTGAATGTAACGTGCAACGATAATGGCATTTCCTCACATGCCGCCGGTCAACACCATCCGGCAGTTATTAATGTTTGAAGGGTATGTGCCTCGCCGCCTACGCTTTTGGCTGATAGTGATGTTCGCATTGTTCTATCAGCTGTCAAGTGGTGTGTATCTGAGTGCATTGACACAGATGGTTGGCGAGACGACGTTATTGAGCGAAGATTATACGATGGGCAATTATTGTGTGCTCATAGGTTTGAATATAATCTTCCCAATGCTCTTCAGGTGGAAATTCGGGTTGTACACACGTCAGTTGTTTTTCGTATCGTCAATAGCAATACTTGTATGCAATATTGCGGCAGTGTATATAACAGTGCCGGTGATATTGTGGATAATCTGCGTGTTAGCGGGATATTTCAAGATGCTTGGCATGTTTGGGTGTATAAGTACCATCCAACTCAATTTCACGCCAACGCGCAACTTTACGGTATTTTTGCCAATTATTTATGTGCTTGTCGACGGAGCGATACAGCTTTCGGGAGTGATGACGACGTATGTTGCATACTTCACTAATTGGCGCATGATGCATTTGGTGATAGTGGTGCTGATGCTTGTTATTGATGCCGTCACATATTTTTTGATGAAGCACGATCACCGATCAGGGCCCTACATACCGCTTAAGGGAATAGACTGGGTGGGTCAGATACTTTGGACTCTGACTTGCTGTGTTGGCACATGGATATTTGTGTTTGGCGAGCACTATGATTGGTGGGATAGCATAGAAATATGGCGTGGCACATGGCTATTCATACTGGTGCTGGGCATCACCATAGTGCATCAACGCTATAAGAAAGATCCGTTCATACCGCTACAAGCATTTAGTTACAAGCAAACATGGATAATGCTGTTGATATTGTTTGCGATGACCATAATCAGTGGAGCATCGCACACGTTACAACCGATCTTTGTGTCGGGCGTGTTGCACTATGATGCAATTAACACAGCCACGCTTTGTTGGCCACAATTGGCGGGCGATATCATGGGCGGCATTTTCATCTATTTCATGCTTTGTAGGTGGAAATGGGACATTAAAAAGTCGCTTTATATGACGTTCTTTCTCGGGACATATTATTTGGTTTCGATGTACTTTTTGTGCTACGACCAAACGCAAAAAGAGATGCTCTACTTCGGGGTGTTTGCGATGGGCTTGGCAGAAGTGTGCATGGAAACAATCGGCACCTACTATTTATCGCAAAACATACCGTTTCAGCATTTCTTCATAAACATCACAATAGTTGGTTTTGTGAGATGCGGTTTCGGCTCATCAATAGGAGCTGCGATAGTTGAGCGAGTGTTTAACATCACATCAGCCAAGAGCTATATGATTGCGGCTGAAAATCTAACAGCTAATAACATCAGTGAGTCGGCAATGCAACTATACCAGCAACAATCATTGATGATGGCGCTGAAAGATGCATTTGGAGCAACGATATTTGTAGGAATAATAGTGCTGCTATTTATAATGATGTCAAATTTCAGCACAGGAATCACGCGCTACGTGCCGCGCATAATGAGTGTGCGGCGATGGATGGGAAGCAAAAATGCTCCCGACCCAACGTTGAACTAGTGCTGTATAGACTCGGCGAGAGCGGTGGCACAACGGTCACCGTCAACAGCAGCCGAGACGATGCCGCCGGCATATCCGGCGCCTTCACCACAAGGATACAAACCGGTAAGGTTTATGTGTGTTAATAATTCAGGATTGCGGGGCACGCGAACAGGAGAACTGGTGCGTGTCTCGCAGCCTATTAATACGGCATCGTTAGTAAGAAATCCGCGGCTTTTGCGGCCAAAGTCACTAAATCCTTGCTGCAAGCGAGATGCCACGCCTTTAGGCAAAAGGTGGTCAATGCGAGCCGGGTGGATGCCCGGGGCATAGGACGTGGCCGGGAGTGTAGATGACTCGTGTCCCTGCACAAAGTCGAGCATGCGCTGCGCGGGGGCATTTTGGGTGCCTTTTGCATCGGCAAAGAAACGTTGTTCGATGTTCTCTTGGTAGTGCATCATTTTGAGGGGGTCATCGCCGGGAACATCTTCGGGCAGAATTTCGACCACCATGCCGGAATTAGACCAACGGGTGCCACGGTTTGAGGGAGACATGCCATTTACCACCAATTGACCGGGAGCAGAAGCAGCAGGAATAATAAATCCACCGGGACACATACAGAACGAGTAGACGGCACGGTCAGCCACACGAGTGAGCATAGAATATTCGGCGGCAGGGAGATATTTGCCGCGGCCTTGCGGTGAGTGATATTGTATGCAGTCAATTAGGTGTTGTGGGTGTTCCAAACGCACGCCAACAGCCAGACCTTTTGGCTCGACAGTAATATTACTGTTAACAAGGAATTTATACACATCGCGAGCAGAGTGACCGGTTGCTAAAATCACAGGTCCGGAGAATTTTGCGCCGTCGGCAGTGACAACACCAACAACAGCATTATCGTTAACAATGAGATTGTCAACGCGTGTGTTAAATAGCACTTCACCACCGCAGCGAATGATTGTCATGCGTATTTCTTTTATGACATTTGGCAGTTTGTCAGTGCCGATATGAGGGTGAGCGTCCACAAGGATGTCGTGCGATGCGCCGTGTTGGTGCAAGATGTTAAGTATTTTGTCGACCGAGCCACGTTTTTTGCTGCGTGTGTAGAGTTTTCCGTCGGAATAAGCACCGGCGCCACCTTCGCCAAAGCAATAGTTTGATTCGGGATTAACAATATTTTGTCGGCTAATGATAGCCATATCTTTTTTGCGAGAATCTACATCTTTGCCACGTTCAATCACAATAGGCTTTATGCCAAGTTCAATTAGGCGCAAGGCCGCGAACAGTCCGGCGGGGCCGGCACCAACAACAATAGCTTGAGGGGCATCGGCGGGCAAAGTTTTGTAATCAATCACAACAGGCTCAACGGCAGCGGTATCAATAGTATCGACATGAGCGATAACCGTAAGATTAATCATGACGCGACGTTGACGTGCATCAATAGAGCGCTTCACAATATCAACTTGTTTAAGCCGCGAGGCCGAAATTTTAAGTTGTTTGGCAACTTCAGCAGCAAGTAATTCAGATTCGTGAGCTGTGCGCGGGTCAACGCGCAATTGCAAAGATTGAGTCATGTTAGTGATTGAGTGTGTAGTTTGTAAGTGCAAAATTAGTACATTTAAGGGATATGTATGGCACTATAATGAAATAAAAGTATTAATTTTGTAGAAAATAATCAAGAATAATAACTTATGAGCAAAAGAATAGGAGTTTTATTTGACTTAGACGGAGTGTTGATTGACACCGAACCCAGCTACACCGAATTTTGGGGAGCTGTGGGACGCAGATATAATTGCGGGATAGAAGATTTCGCCCACATAATCAAGGGAAATACCTTGGGCAATATACTCAACACCTATTTTCCGGACAAGGCAGTGCAAGAAGAAATAGTCAGAGACTTAAAGCGCCATGAGGCAGAGATGCAATATTGTGTTTTTGACGGTGTTGTTGAGTTTGTGGCAGATTTGCACAAGCGCGGAGTGCGCACAGCCATAGTAACGAGCAGCAATAACGTCAAGATGCAACACGTGCGCGAACAGTTGCCGGAGTTGTTGGCTAACATAGATGCAGTGCTCACCGAGGAAGATGTGACTAAGTCGAAACCGGACCCCCAAGGATATATGCTTGCTGCAGAGCGTTTGGGATGCGCATC
Organism: uncultured Bacteroides sp.; assembly: GCA_964431795.1. Taxonomy (GTDB): domain Bacteria; phylum Bacteroidota; class Bacteroidia; order Bacteroidales; family Muribaculaceae; genus CAG-873. Next base: position 13,449 of record CAYSLD010000003.1, on the reverse strand, counting down.
AGAAGATTGCTATGTTTTTGAAGATTCGCTTGCCGGACTTGAAGCGGGCCGCCGTTCAGGCTCAAAAGTAGTAGGCGTGGCAACAACAAATGCGCGAAAGGTGATTGCTGATAAGGCAGATTTTGTAGTAGACAATACTGCAGAATTTAAATTTTGAACTTATTGCCCGACAGATTGTTGAAGTGAGACTAAAAATTTAAAACGGAATAGTTATGATAGAAATAATTCTCGTAGCAATAGGAGGCGCTATCGGTGCAGTATGCCGATATCTACTTTCAGGAGCGATAAAGTTGAGCGGAACAATGTCGGGCACAGGCACCTTTGTTGTGAACGTCATTGGATGCTTTGCAATTGGTCTAATCTGCGGATGGTTATCACACGCAGTATTTAGCGCTGATTTTAAGCAAGGTACAAGTTTACTACTTGTGACCGGTGTATGTGGCGGATTTACTACTTTTAGTACATTCGCACTCGATGCAGTGAAATATTTTGAGGGCGGGAATGCTATAGCCGGACTAACCTACATATTTTTGTCGTTATTGCTTGGAGTAGTGCTGTGCACGCTTGGGCTATGGATTGGTGCAAAAATATAATTTTTGCAGTAAATTTATGGCAATTTGTTTTGTTTAGTGGTGTGAAATGCATATTTTTGCAAAAGTTAAAAAATATGCAAAATGGACTCTCATCATCACGAACACAACGAGACATCGCAATGGACAATGCCCGCACTATCAGCACTAATGCTAATAGTGGGAATGATATTAGAACACACCACAAATGTTTTCACGCCCTTAGTTGAAGCTATTTATTACGGCATAGCATTTTTGCCGGTAGGTATACCTGTGCTAAAAGAGGCATATGAAGGTATACGCGAAGGAGATTTGTTCAGCGAATTCACACTCATGTCGATAGCGGCAATCGGAGCATTCTGCATTGGAGAATATCCTGAGGCAGTTGCCGTGATGTTGTTTTACACCATAGGAGAGAAATTGCAAGATGAGGCCGTAGAGCGAGCCACCGGAAATATTAGCAAATTGTTGGACGTACGTCCGGAAGTAGCTAATGTGGTGCGCAATAATAGCGTGATAGAATTATCGCCGAAAGAAGTATCGGTTGGTGATGTGATAGAGATAAAGCCTGGCGAGCGCGTGCCCCTAGATGGAAAGCTCACGCAAGGAGAAGCGATGTTCGACACATCAGCGTTGACCGGAGAGAGTGTGCCGCGCACAGTTAGTGCGGGTGGAGATGTGCTTGCCGGCATGATAGCCAGTGGCAGTGCAGTTCGCATTGAGGTGACCAAGCCATATAATGAAAGCACATTGGCAAGGATACTATCACTGGTGAAGGATGCAGCTGAGCGCAAGGCACCAACCGAGTTATTCATACATAAATTTGCGCACATATATACGCCAATAGTGATAGCACTTGCAGCAGCATTGGTAGCCCTACCCGCTTTAGCTTCATTATTTATCAATTTTGATTATGTATTTTCAGATTGGCTGTACCGCGGATTGGTATTTTTGGTAATATCATGCCCGTGCGCCTTGGTGATAAGCGTGCCGTTGGGCTATTTTGCCGGTATTGGTGCTGCATCGAAAATCGGCATACTATTCAAGGGTGGAAATTATCTTGATGCAATCACGCGCGTAGATAGCATAGCATTTGATAAGACCGGCACTCTAACAAACGGCAAGTTTGAGGTCACAGAGATAGACACAGCGAAAGGTACGGATGTCGGTCAGCTGATAGATATAGCAATGAGTGTTGAGGCAAAAAGCACTCACCCCATAGCACAAGCGATAGTGGCTTACGCAAAAGAGCACAAGGCACATGAGGTGACAATTTCAGAGATGAAAGAGATTGCCGGACATGGAGTGACTGCGAGCATAGACGGCCATAAAGTGCTTGTTGGAAATTTCAAATTACTTGCTGCGGATGGTATCAGTGTGCCCGATAAGCTAAAGCAGAGTGTAGCTACAGTTGTGGTATGTGCGATAGATGGTGCATACGCAGGGGCATTTTTGCTTGCCGATACTCTCAAGGCCGATGCAAATCAGGCAATAGCAGATATCATAGCATTGGGCGTTAACGACATTCACTTGCTGTCGGGAGATAAGCGTGAGATTGTGGATGACTATGCAGCGAAATTAGGCATAGGGAATGCGCAAGCCGAGTTGTTACCTCAAGATAAGGCGAACTATATATCAAGGCTGAGCACCGAGAAGAGCCGCAATGTGGCATTTGTTGGTGATGGCATGAATGATGCACCGGTGTTGGCAATGAGTCATGTTGGTATTGCGATGGGCGGCCTGGGCAGTGATGCAGCGATAGAGAGTGCCGATGTTGTGATACAAAACGATATGCCGTCGCGCGTGGCCTCGGCGATAAAGATAGGTAGATATACGGCGAAGATTGTTCGTCAGAATATAATTGGGGCAATCAGTATAAAAATTATAATACTTATAGCCGGAGCACTAGGTTTGGCATCGTTGTGGTTGGCGGTATTTGCAGATGTTGGTGTTGCGTTGTTGGCAGTGGCCAACTCACTGCGAGTGTTGTATAAGAAATATCAGTAAACGTGTATAGATACACACAACCGGCGCACTTCGAAGTGAAAGTGCGCCGGTTGTGTATTGAATATAGCGAAGCGCTATTATTTCAACATTTCTTTGAAAGAGTCGGCAGGTTTGAAAGAGGGGATGTTGTGAGCCGGAATAATAACAGTTGTATTTTTAGAAATATTTCTACCGGGTTTTTCGGCGCGTTTTTTGAGGGCGAAAGTGCCGAAACCGCGCAAATAAACGCTGTCGCCGTTAGCGAGGCTATCTTTCACTACTTCCATAAATTTTTCAACTACTGCAAGAGCATCAGCCTTGTCGATACCGGTAGTTTTGGCAATCTCAGTTACCAATTCTGCTTTTGTCATAATGAGGATGGTTTTATTGGGATTTATGTTATTATTTAGTTATCTAAAATTTTATGCAAAAATACTGAATTTTAGCGTAAACCACACAATAATAGGGGATAAAAATTTCTATAAAATAAAGTTTTTTGTAATATTAGTGCAAACAAAGGTGTAGAAAAAGGCTTTATTTTGTAACACAACGATACCTAAACCGATGAAAAGTCAATCGGAAGTAGTTGATTTAATATTTTTTTGCTGACAAATATATATAAATATAAAACTCAATAACTTAGGCATGAAGAGAGCGGACGTATGCCCGCTCAATGCCGAAGAGAGAGTAATTTTAGCGAGCAGAGTAGTGCTCGTAGTAAATGTTATCGGGGTTCCATTTGTCTTTAGGAGATTGAGCAGCGACGGGATAACCGATAGGAATAACGTTTAAAGGCACCAAATTTTGAGGGAGATTGAGCAAGTGCTGAATAAACTCTACGCGTTCGTGCTGGGGATATACACCGCACCACACGGCACCCAACCCGAGGCTATGAGCCGCAAGGAGTAGGTTTTCGGTGGCAGCTGAGGTGTCTTGCACCCAATATTCGCGGCCTTCACCAGCGAGAGTTTTATTGAGGTCGCCACAAACCACAATAGCCAAAGCAGCATTTTTAGCCATAGGCATGGTGCGGCAACTGTCAGAAATTACAGATAGAGTTTTTTTATCTTTAATAACGATAAACTTCCACGGTTGGGCATTGCGGGCTGTAGGTGCAGCCATAGCAGCGCGGAGCAAAGTTTCTATTGTAGCATCGTCAACAGAACGATCGTCATAGGCTCGCACGCTGGTACGAGTCATAATACCCTCAATAACAGCATTAGTTGAAATTTGAGGGACAGTCGCAATTGAAGATTCTGCATGGCTGAAAAAAGCCAGCATAACAGCGAGGAGGGCAACAGCAAAGGCCAAAACGCCCACTAACAATTTAGAAACGTTCATACCTATTAAATGTTAGAGATTTAAATGATTTAGATTTAAAATCTGAAGAAAGAGTCAACGGTTGCAAATTTAGGTATTTTTTTGAAAGATGCAAATCTTGAGGTAAAAAAAACGAGCTAAAAAGAGGGGTACGTTGAAAGTTTTATTGATTTTCAATACAAACACCACAGATTTGTAACCACTCTGTAATATTTGCCAAATATAAAGATATTCATTAATTTTGTAGGGAATGAAATTAATGCATAATAACAATGAACGAAACGATAAATAACATTATCACGCGCCGCAGTGTGAAGAAGTATTTGGATAAAGCCGTAGAGCACGAACTGATTGCTGAGATAGTTAAGGCCGGAACATACGCACCCACAGGCATGAACCGCCAATCGCCAATAATAATAGCCGTTAGCAACAAAGAGCTACGCGATAAATTAAGCAAGATGAATGCAGCAATACTCGGCACAGACAATGATCCGTTTTACGGAGCGCCGGTAGTTTTGGCGGTATTGGCAAAGAAAGATGTAAATACGCGCGTATATGACGGATCGCTTGTAATGGAAAACTTGATGATAGCGGCACACAGTCTTGGACTTGGCTCGTGCTGGATACATCGAGCAAAGGAGATGTTTGAGAGTGCTGAGGGCAAAGATATATTGCACAATTTAGGCATTGTTGAGGAGTATGAAGGCATTGGCTTTTGCATCGTTGGCTATGCGGCACCAAATGCCACAAAGCCACAAAGCGAGCGCAAAGCCGACTATGTCACCTGGGTAGAATGAACGATATTGAGCTAGTATGGGAGGCATAGGAAGTGGCGGAGCGCGAGACGGTGCCGGGCGCAAACCGATAGATGGCACACCACGGGCAAAGGTATCGTTCAGTGTGCCGCAATGGCTGATAGATATGGTGCGTGATGAGGCAGAGCGCAGAAATATACCGACATCACAGTTAATCACAGAGTTAATTGAAAAAGGCATGAGTGTCAAAGATTGATTAATTTTGTGTAACTTTGTGGAAATCTAAACTTTGAGCAATGGACATTAAATCAATTATTACCACGGCAATGCTCGCAGTTGTAGCTACGGGCGGTGCAGCACAAACCGTCAAATCTCCTGACGGAAAAATAGCAATAACATTTAAAAACGGCAAGACTGGGAGCACATACAGTGTGAATGTTGATGGTGCGCCACTTATTGCACCGTCACGTTTAGGCATTGTTGGCGATGGATGGTCTATGCCTGCTAATGCTAAGAGCAAGGTCAGCTATAGCTCTTTTGATGAAACATGGACTCAACCATGGGGTGAGAACAAAACAAATCGGAATAATTATAACGAGATGGCAGTGCGATTGACATCAGGAAAATCAGCGCTGACCATACGATTTAGGGCATTTGATGACGGCATAGGCTTTCGCTATGAGCTCAATGCAAGCGGTGTTGACTCAATACGTGTTACAGATGAGCTAACAGAGTTTGCTTTTGCTGACAATGGCACATCATGGTCAATACCTTCAAATTTTGAGACATACGAATTGGAATTTCGCGAATTAGGGTTCAGCGAAGTTACCGATAGCAATACTCCGTTTACGTTCAAAACTGACGGCGGAGTGTATGGCTCGATACATGAAGCAGCCTTATATGACTGGCCGGAGATGAATTTACGTCGCAACACCGACGGAGTGCTAAAAGCCGAGTTGGCGCCTATGCCGAGCGGCGAAAAGGCTGTTATTCCGGCAAAATTTGTAACGCCATGGCGCTCAATACAAATAGGTCATTCGGCTGTAGACTTAATCAATAGCGCGCTTGTGCTCAATCTTAACGAGCCATGCAAGATTGCAGATACCAGCTGGATAAAGCCGCAAAAATATGTTGGAATATGGTGGGGCATGCATTTGGGCACGCAGACATGGACTATGGGCGAGCGACACGGAGCGACAACAGAAAATGCATATAAATATATAGATTTTGCAGCCAAGAACAATCTTGACGGTGTGCTGTTTGAAGGTTGGAATGAAGGTTGGGACAATTGGGGCAAAACGCAGCATTTTGAATATGCGAAGGCCTACGATGATTTCGACATAGCCGCAATAGCGCGATATGCCAAGGAGCACAACATCCAGCTATGGGCTCACAATGAAACCGGTGGAAACATTCCGGAGTATGAGCAAGAGCTGGAAAAAGCATATAGTTACTATCGAGATTTGGGCATACATACAGTAAAGACCGGATATGCCGGAGGATTTAAGGGCGGCTATCTGCATCACTCTCAATATGGCGTGAAGCATTATCAGCACGTGGTTGAGACCGCAGCGAAGTATCAGCTTATGGTTGATGCGCATGAGCCGATTAAGGACACCGGGATACGACGCACATGGCCGAATATGATGACACGCGAGGGGGCACGAGGCATGGAGTGGAATGCATGGTCGAAAGGAAATTCGGCAGACTATTTGTGCACCCTACCCTTTGTGCGCTTGCTATCGGGACCGATGGACTATACACCGGGAATTTTTGATATTGACTATTCACGAGCAAAAGCAGATGAAGGGCGCATAGAATGGAACGGGCCAAACGGTGACTGCTGCATAAAGACTACGATTGCGCGTCAGATTGCCAATTGGGTGATAATATATTCGCCACTGCAAATGGCGGCAGACTTGATAGAAAATTATGAAGGGCATCCGGCATTTCAATTCTTCCGCGACTATAATGCCGACTGTGATAAATCGAAAGCTTTGCAAGGTGAAATAGGTAAATATATTGTTGTGATGCGTCAAGCCGGAGATAGGTACTATCTGGGCGGAGGCACAAATCATGAAGCGCGCGAAGTGAAAGTATCACTTGATTTTTTGCCGGCGGGTAAAAAATACCGCATGATAGAGTATGCCGATAGTCAGGCGGATACCGACCCAGAGAGCTACATCATTACCGAGCGGAAAGTAAGCTCAGCCGACACACTCACGACCAAGATGAATGCGAACGGTGGGGTTGCCGTCACATTTCTTCCGGCGGAATAAATAAAGAGCAAATATAAATACAACGAAGGAAGCCGCAAAAGCAGTCTCCTTCGTTGTATTTTTGTGCTTGTGAGAATTATTGATTGAGGAGGAAAGATTTGAATGGTGCGAAATCAGCCGATAAAGGCACTGATTTTTTTGTGCCGCGCATAAAAGCTTGCAACTTTTCGGGGATTTGGACCGGGGCGGCAATAATACCTTCGACGGTGTCTTTAAATTTTGCCGGGTGCGCAGTTTCAAGGAATACGCCAATTTCGTCATCGTGCAAACCTTCGGCCAAAGCTCTGTATCCACAGGCTCCGTGTGGGTCGAGAAGATATCCGTTTGAAGAGTATACGCGCTTGATTGTTTCAGCAATTTGGCTATCGTTAAAAGTAGCTCCGGAAATGTCGGCGGCGATAGCGTCGTGACTGTTATCGTATAGAGCCAACACACGGGCGAAGTTACTGGGGTCGCCAACATCCATTGCATTTGCGATAGTTGACACGGATGGGCGCGGGTTGTAAACTCCGCTGAGCAAATATTGATAGAAAATATCGTTACGATTATTAGCTGCAATAAAACGCGTGATAGGCAATCCCATTCGTTTGCCGAACAATCCGGCGGTGATATTGCCGAAATTGCCACTTGGCACACACATCACAACATTATTGGCACGGCCAAGGCGTTTGAGTTGGGCGTATGCATAGAAGTAGTAAAAAGCTTGGGGCAAGAAACGAGCGACGTTGATAGAGTTAGCCGAAGTAAGTTTCATGTGCGCATTGAGTTCATCGTCCATAAATGCGCGTTTCACCAATGCTTGACAATCGTCGAAAGTGCCATCAACCTCAATTGCGGTGATGTTGCGGCCGAGAGTGGTGAATTGTTTTTCTTGAATTTCGCTAACTTTTCCTTTAGGATAGAGCACATATACGTGAATGCCCTCAACGCCAAGGAAGCCGTTAGCGACAGCGCTACCGGTATCGCCGGAAGTAGCGACAAGAACGTTTACTAATTTATTTTCGCCTTCGCGACGGATGAAATATCCGAGCAGACGAGCCATAAATCTGGCGCCAACATCTTTGAAGGCTAATGTTGGGCCATGGAAAAGTTCAAGCGAGTAGATATTATCAGAGACTTGCACGAGAGGCACGTCAAAGTTTAGGGCATCGTAAACAATGTGCTTTAAGTCGGCGGCGGGGACATCTTCGCCAAAGAAAGCATCAGCCACACGATAGGCAATTTCTTGGAATGATAGAGCGTCGATGTTGTCAAAGAAGTCTTGCGGTAGTTGTTTAATGTTGTAAGGCATAAACAGACCTTTGTCTGAAGCAAGACCTTTTACCACGGCTTCTTCGAGAGAAGCATCGGCGGCTATATGGTTTGTGCTATAATATTTCATGATTGTGCGGGGATTAAAGATTCATAAACTCATTCATAAACTCATCGCGTTTGAGCAAACCGAAGCTGCCATCGGCGCAAGCAATTTCGTCGAAAGTTTGGACTGCATCGGGAGTTATACCGGGGAAATATACGGCAAATGGGACGGGCTCGGCAGTATGGGTGCGGTGAGCACAGGGTGTTGGGTGGTCGGGTAATACAGCTATTGCAACCGGTTCAGTCCAATCTTTAACGGCATCGAAAATAGGGCCGACAACGCGTTTGTCGAGGTTTTCGATGGTAAGTTGTTTGAGTTTCAAGTTACCTTCGTGACCGGCTTCGTCACTGGCTTCGATATGAAGATAAACAAAATCGTCGGTGCGGAGAGCCTGAAGTGCAGCAGCGACTTTACCCTCGTAGTTTGTGTCGTACAATCCGGTTGCACCTTCAACCGAGATGCGGCGCAAACCGGCATAAAAGCCAATACCATTTATGAGGTCTACGGCAGAAATGACTGAGCCGTGTTTAATTGCGGGGTATTTTTGAGAGAGCGGAGTCATGTCGGGGCGATATCCGGGGCTCCACGGCCAAATGCTGTTAGCGGGGTCCTTGCCTTCAGCTATTCGTTTAAGATTGACGGGATGATTGGCTAACAGCTCTTGAGATTTTAAGATTAGGGTATTTAGCAAGTCGGCCGTTTCTTGAGCTTCAGGTTTAAGGGCTTTTACTAAAAGCGGGCGGAACGGTTTAAGCGGGACGTCGTGAGGCGGAGTGCAATCAATATATTTGTTACCACCTTTTATCACAAGCAGATGGCGGTATTGCACACCTTTGTAGAAATGAATGCGATCCGTGCCAAGGTGCTCGTTGAGATAATCAATCATTGGGGCACATTCATCAGTTGTGATGTGTCCGGCAGAGTGATTTTTAAGAATATCGCCGTCAATGCAAATCAAGTTGCAGCGCATGGCCATATCGCCGGGTTGGAGGTCAACGCCAATGTTAGCAGCCTCGAGCACGCCACGGCCTTCATAAACTTTCGATAGGTCGTAACCAAGCACAGACATATTAGCGACTTCGCTACCGGGGTGAAAACCGGGGGCCACAGTTTCGAGTTTACCACAACGGCCAAGGGCAGCCAAACGGTCCATGTTAGGGGTGTTTGAGTGCTGCAGCAGAGTTTTACCGTTTAAGGCATCGGAAGGCCAATCGGCCATTCCGTCGCCTAAAATGATTATATGTTTCATGAGCTAATTTCAAGATAAGAAAGGGGGGGGAAGTAATAATGTGAATGCTAGATATTAGCTATGCTCATCACGTCGGCAAACACGCCGGCTGCAGTGACGGCAGCACCGGCGCCGTAGCCTTGAATGAGCATTGGGTATTCGTGGTATCGCTCGGTAGTGAGCAATATTATGTTGTTACTGCCGTCGAGGTCGTAGAACGGGTGACGGCTGTCAACTTCTTGAAGAGATACAGAGCCTTGACCATTTTCAAGTTTAGCAACGAAGCGCCAATGTTTTTGTTCTTTTTCGAGCACTTGACGGCGTTGTTCAAATTGTTGGTCGAGGGCGGGTACTTTTTGCCAAAATTCATCGAGAGAGCCGGCGAAATATTCATCGGGGACGAAGAGATGTTTGTCGACATCGGCTTGTTCGAGGGGATATCCGGCTTCGCGAGCGAGAATTACGAGTTTGCGTATTACGTCTTTACCACTGAGGTCGATACGAGGATCGGGCTCAGAGTATCCTTTTTCCTTTGACAGTTTAACTGCCCGGCTGAAAGGAATTTCAGCAGAAAGAGTGTTGAATATGAAGTTTAGTGTGCCGCTGAGCACAGCTTCGATTTTGAGTATTTTATCGCCACTATTGAGCAAATCGTTCATAGTGTTGATGATTGGCAGGCCGGCACAAACATTTGTTTCGAAGAGGAATTTGACTCCGCGACGACGAGCAGTTTGTTTGAGGTCATAGTAGTTAGCGTATTCAGAGGAAGCCGCGATTTTATTAGCCGCAACAACAGAGATGTTGTGCATGAGGAATTCTTTGTAAAGGCTTGCCACGTCAGCGCTAGCGGTGCAATCGACAAAAACAGAGTTGAAAATGTTCATGCCGATAATTTCGTCGTGCAACACTTGAGTAGACGAAACGATACCTTCGCTCTCCATGCGTTCGCGATAGTTATTAAGGTCAATGCCTTCGCGAGAGAAGATGGCACGGTGGCCGTTAGCAATGCCAACGACATTGAGTTTTAGGCCACGTTCGCGTTTTAACTTTTCTTGTTGGCTGTTTATTTGTTGAATGAGGCTGCCACCGACGGTGCCAATGCCGCAAATAAAGAGGTTGAGAACTTGATATTCAGAGAGGAAGAATGAGTCGTGGATGACGTTTAGCGATTTGCGCAACGATTTTGATTCGACAACAAACGAGATATTTGTTTCAGAAGCGCCTTGAGCGCAAGCAATCACGCTGATGCCATTACGGCCGAGAGTGCCAAATAGTTTGCCGGCGATACCGGGGGTGTGCTTCATGTTTTCGCCAACGATAGCGACAGTAGCGAGGTCGTTTTCAGCGACAACGGGGCTAATTTCGCCCATTTCAATTTCTTTGGCAAATTCATCGCTGAGCACTTGACAAGCGAGCTCGGCGTCTTGCGTGCGAACACCTATAGAGGTGCTGTTTTCAGATGAAGCTTGCGACACCATGAAGACGCTGATGCCGTTAGATGCGAGAGTGTTGAAAATGCGAGAATTAACACCAATAACGCCAACCATACCCAGACCGGTAAGAGTGATTAGGCTTGTGTTGTTGATAGACGAAATACCTTTAATTGGTTTTGAAGCGTCTTGCACATCTTTAGCAATGATTGTGCCTTTAGCTTGTGGATTGAAGGTATTTTTGATGAGTATAGGGATGTTTTTGTGGCAAACAGGGTAGATTGTTGGGGGATAAACGACTTTTGCGCCGAAGTTGCAGAGCTCCATAGCCTCAACGTAACTAAGTTCGTCGATAGTGTAGGCAGAAGAAATCACGCGAGGGTCGGCGGTCATAAAACCGTCAACGTCGGTCCAGATTTCGAGAGAGTCGGCATTAAGTGCGGCAGCGATAATCGAGGCTGTGTAGTCAGAGCCACCGCGACCGAGGTTAGTGACTTCGCCGGTTGTTTTGTCGGCAGAAATAAAACCGGGAACAAGGCTTATGCCTTCGACAGTTTTGAAAGTTTCGGCGACAAGTTTGTTAGTCAATTCAGTGTCGAGGATGTGACGCGAGTGTTTTTTCTCGGTTTTAATAAACTTGCGAGCGTCATACCACTTAGCGCCATCAATGAGGGTTGCGACAATGATTGACGAAAGACGTTCGCCGTAGCTAACCACGGTGTATTGGGTTTTATCAGAGAGGTCACGAATGAGGAAAATGCCGCGTAAGATGTTACGAAGGTCAGCGAGGAGTTCGTTAACGCGGTCGAGGAGACGATTTCGAGCATCACCGGCAGGGATGACAGTGTAAACCATCTCGATGTGACGGTTAACTATTTCGAGATAGCCTTTTTCGTAGTCTTCGTTGCCTGAAGCAGCGAGATTAGAAGTTTGAATAAGTTTGTCAGTGATACCACCAAGAGCTGAAACAACAACTATTACGGGTTCTTTAACAGCTTCAACAATCTTTTTTACGTTCAATATGCTATTAACGGAACCTACGGATGTTCCGCCAAATTTTAAAACTTTCATGCTTTAGAAGATAAAATTAAAAAATGAGCAAGGCGCAAAACCGGGAACGCCGGATAAGCGTCAAGTTAATAAAGAAATAAATGCCGACATCCGTCAGGCGCGTCTCACGTAGAGATGCAAAAACAATCTCTTACCCGCGAGGGGTTGTGGCTATGAAAGTAGCAATTTGTGACGAGTAAAGTATAATCATTTTTTAATATTTCGCTTAAATGAGTGGTATTTTTCGCAAATATACAGACTTTTTCTTACAAATAAGAAGAAAATGTGATTTTTTTGATATTATTTTCGTTTTTGGCACATAATTGTAATAAAAGGAGAATGAGAGTAAACGCGAAAAGTATTAACTCAGAGAGAGGGGAACAGAAGAGTGCAAAGAAATATTTTTAGAATTGAGTTTTATTAGTTAATTTTGTAGTCGATATGAAAAAGATTGACCGCGAAACAGTGCAACGAATACTGGACACCGCCGACATAGTAGAGGTGGTGAGTGATTTTGTGACCTTAAAGCGAAGGGGAGCAAATTATATAGGATTGTGTCCGTTTCACAACGAGCGCACACCTTCGTTTTCGGTATCGAAGAGCAAAGGAATATGCAAGTGTTTCAGTTGCGGTAAAGGAGGCTCACCGGTAAACTTTTTGATGGAGCTTGAGCAGATGTCATACTACGAGGCACTAAAGTGGCTTGCGAAGAAGTATGGCATAGAGATCAAAGAGCGCGAGATGACCGACAAAGAGCGCAACGAAGAGCATGAGCGCGAGTCGATGTTGGCCATCAATGATTTTGCGTTAAAGCACTTTGAGCACACAATGGCCGATACCGAAGATGGTCAAAACATAGGTTTGGCGTATTTTCGCGAGCGCGGCATAAACGATCAATCTATAAAGAAATTTCACCTTGGATATAGCTTAGAGAAGAGCGATGACTTGTATAAAGCGGCACTTGCCAAAGGCTATAAAGAGGAGTTTTTGATTTCAACCGGACTTTGTGCGAAGTCAGAGCGTGGTGTGTATGACAGATTTCGCGGGCGCGTGATATATCCGGTTCATTCCGTATCGGGGCGAGTGGTGGCATTTGGAGGCCGCACGCTGCGCAAGGATAAGAATGTGGCGAAATATGTTAATTCGCCGGAGTCAATAATATATAGTAAAAGCCGCGAGCTATACGGACTGTATCAAGCCAAGCAAGCAATCACCAAGAAAGATAAGTGTATACTTGTTGAAGGCTATATGGATGTCATCTCCATGCACCAATCAGGAGTGGAGAACGTGGTGGCATCGTCAGGCACTTCGCTAACCGAAGGGCAGATACGTCTCATACACCGATTCACCAGCAACGTCACAGTGATTTATGATGCAGATGCCGCCGGCATAAAAGCATCGTTACGAGGCATAGATATGTTGCTTGCCGAGGGCATAAACGTGAAAGTGTTGCAATTGCCCGAAGGCGACGACCC
>CAYSLD010000002.1:0-44879 GCA_964431795.1 uncultured Bacteroides sp. | reverse complement strand
AATGGCCTGTGTCAATTCAAAGTTATTCCGTAATTTTGTCTTTTGCAGTATGTACAGCTACTGGTGTCTTCTTTGGCTGGTATCCTGCAAAAAAAGCAGCTAATCTCGACCCAATTGAAGCTATTCGATATGAATAATAATGACCGTTTCACAAACAAGCAGCCGTCGGCAAAAACGCAAAATCTTGTGACTTTTTTGTCGCATCTGCTTGGCGTGTGCATCATATTCATTCTCCCCGACGTATTAATGAGCCGGAGCATCCCCCATTTTGGGGGTGCCCCTTGGCTCGTTTATGCAAAGTCGTTGCTATTCGTTGCACTATTCTATATTAATTATTATTTTGTTATTGATAGGTGTATTAGTAAAAAAAAATGGGTGTTAAAAGTTTCTTCATGGAACATCTTATTCATACTTCTTACTATTATTGCTCTTTACGTAATTCGTGAATTAGATGGAGCAGGGCCTACACCTAACCATCAAAACGGCCAAAATGCATTTCTTTTGCATCTTTCATTCGTTGCTCGTGATGTTGTAATGATGGTTATGACAATTGCCTTATCTATTGCTGTAAAAATCACTCAGCGCTGGATGAAGTTGCGCGACACTCACCGACAACTCAAGAGTGCTCAGCAAGCACAAGAACTTGAAAGCTTGAAAAGCCAACTAAACCCACATTTTCTCTTCAATACTCTTAATGCACTCTATGCTTTAATTTCGGTCTGCCCCGAGAAAGCTCAAGAGGCAGTGCATCAATTAAGTAGCCTCTTACGTTATGTCTTGTATGAGAACAGCTATACTGTTCGCGTAGCAGATGAACTGAAATTCATCGATAATTATGTGAAACTAATGAAGTTGCGCCTCGGCGACAACATTACCATAAATACAACCCTCGACGTTGGCAATTGCGCTAATCTGCAAATAGCCCCATTGATATTCATATCGCCGGTCGAAAATGCTTTTAAACACGGCAATACCGGTGCTGCTGATGCGCAAATTGATATTGCTATTATTTGCCATGATAGCATTGTGAATTGTATGATAGTTAATTCATATAATCCGCAAGCTCAAAATGAAAAATCATCAGGCATCGGTATACAGAATTTGCGCAAACGTCTGGATTTAATTTATGGTGAGTATGCAAATATTCACACAGATGCGTCAAATGGCTCATATTGCTTCACAATGACTATTGACTTAACTCCTCAATCAATATGAAAACTCTTCGTTGCATAGTAGTTGATGATGAGCCGTTGGCTCGCAACTTAATAATATCTTATATTAATAAGACACCATTTTTGGAACTGATTGCCGGATGTGGCTCTGCTGCCGAAGCTTCAGTCTGTATTAATGACTCAAAACCTGATGTCGTTTTTCTTGACATTCAAATGCCGGGGATGACCGGTATTGAACTAGCTCGCTTTATTCCCATCGATACACTTACCATCTTTATTACGGCCTATGACCATTATGCTATTGAAGGAATAAAAGCAAATGCTGTTGACTATCTACTCAAACCGGTCAGTTATGCTGACTTTTTGACTTCTGCTCAACGTGCTATGACTATTGCTGAGCAACGCCAAAATCAAGTAAAGCAGTCTTCTGATGAGCAAACTCACATAATTGTTCGTAGCGATTATAAATTAGTGCAACTTCCGGTAAAAGATATCCTTTTTATTGAAGGAGTGAAAGACTATGTGAAAATATACACATCCGACAATAATTGCCAAAAACCGGTTATTACGCTTATGAATATGAAATCTTTAGAACAAAAATTGCCGTCATACTTCATGCGCGTTCATCGCTCTTATATCGTGAACTTGAACAATATTAACGCTATCGAACGCGGTTCGCGTATCGTATTTGGCGATCATTATATACCTGTAGGTGAAACGTATCGCGCTGCTTTTAATGCATATTTGGCATCTCGTACCATAAATTAAGAGAGCCTATCAAAAACTGATAAGCTCTCTTAATGTACTTATTTAAATAAATTACCTTGTCGTGCTAGCAATGTGTTCTTCATTAGCGAGCAAATAGTCATAGGCCCTACTCCGCCCGGAACCGGTGTTATATAGCTGCATCTCGGCGCTACATTGTCAAAATCTACATCACCGGAAAGACGAAATCCTGATTTACGAGTGCTATCCGGCACACGTGTTGTCCCAACGTCAATTACTACAGCACCTTCCTTTACCATATCGGCTGTTACAAATCCGGGACGGCCAAGCGCTGCAACTATTATATCCGCTGTTAGGCAAATTTCTTTCAGATTTTTTGTTGATGAGTGACAGATTGTAACTGTGCAATCACCGGGCGTTTGCTTTTGCACTAGAAGCATGGATATTGGCTTACCAACAATGTTGCTACGGCCAATCACTACTGCGTGTTTGCCCTTAGTGTTTATATTATACGCATCAAGCAATGTCATGATGCCTAGAGGTGTTGCTGATTTAAATGCCGGCAATCCGATTGATGTTCGGCCGATGTTGATTGGGTGAAATCCATCGACATCCTTGTGATAGTCGATAGCTTCTGTGATTTTATTTTCATCAATATGCTTGGGCAGAGGTAATTGCACAATAAAGCCATCTACTTCTGCATCCTTATTTAATTTGTCGATTTCAGCAAGTAATTGCGCTTCAGTGATATCATCTTCAAATCGCAATAGCGTGCTCTTAAAACCACATTCAGCGCATGCTTTTACTTTGTTAGCTACATAAGTCTCGCTTCCGCCATCGTGTCCAACAAGTATTGCCGCCAAATGAGGAATACGTTCGCCACGGCTTTTCATCTCTTCAACTTCAGCTGCAATTTGTTTTTTTATGTCTGCAGCAGTCTTTTTTCCATCTATCAGAGTCATAATATAATTTATTAAGGTAAATTTATCAACTTAAACCGGTTATTTCACCGTTTATATAATCAATATGTGCAGCTTGAGGGCGAGCCGGAAGTCCGGGCATGCGGAGAATATCTCCTGCTATCACAACAACCATATCTGCACCACCATTAGGCACAATATCTTTTATCTCAAGTTCAAAATCTTTAGCGACACCATAGCACTTAGCATCGCCTGAAAATGAATATTGGGTTTTAGCTATGCAAATAGGGCTCTCAGTTAATCCAAGACTTTCTGCCTTTTTAATGCCGTTAAGCGCCTTTTTCGTGAACACTACAGATTTTGCACCATATATGTTTTTAGCAACCTTTTCTATCTTTGTTTTGATTTGGTCGGAAAGATCGTATGCGTATTTTAAATCT
This sequence comes from uncultured Bacteroides sp., assembly GCA_964431795.1. GTDB lineage: Bacteria > Bacteroidota > Bacteroidia > Bacteroidales > Muribaculaceae > CAG-873. The sequence goes on along the minus strand of CAYSLD010000002.1, from coordinate 41,621 downwards.
GATGATGGCTTTTTATCGATGCACTCAACAACTTTTTTAGCCATCTCTAAAGCTCCTTTTCCACCTTCGGCAAAAGCATTGTTTATTGCAAATGTAGCATTTAGCTTGTTCTCGCAGTGGTCTTGTAATAATGCCATTTCTTCGTCTGTATCAGTCGCAAATCGATTGAATACGACCATCACTGTTTGCCCGAATGAACGCAAATTGGCAACATGCTTGTCTAAGTTTTCAAGTCCTTTGGTCAAACCGTCTATATTTGGCTCTTTTATAGCATCGAGAGCTACGCCCCCATGCATCTTCAATCCTTGTGCCGTCGCAACAATTACTGTAAGGTCAGGGTTGAGATCATTTGCTCTACATACAATATCATAAAACTTCTCGGCTCCCAAATCCGCACCGAATCCTGCTTCTGTTATACAGTAATCACAGAGATCCATGCCCAATTTTGTGGCTATAACCGAATTGCATCCATGAGCAATGTTTGCAAAAGGACCACCATGTATCAGAGCCGGGGTATTTTCGGTTGTTTGCGCCAAGTTCGGATATATTGCATCTGCGAGTAAGGCCATTACTGATCCTGTGGCTCCAAGGTCAGCAACAGTAAATGCACTACCATCATGATTGATAGCAAGTATTATCTTTGATATGCGTTTGCGTAAATCGTCCGCATCACTTGCCAAACAGAAAGCAGCCATAATTTCAGATGCCGGAGTTATATCGAATCCAGCTTGGGTCGGTATGCCATCTGTGCTTGCTCCGAGACCTGTTATTATGTTGCGAAGTGAGCGGTCATTCACATCAAGCACGCGTCGCCAAAGTATTTCTTTAAATGAAAAGCCTTCTTTGCGTCGTTGATATACATAGTTGTCAAGCAATGCTGCAACAATGTTGTGTGCTGAAGTGATTGCATGAAAGTCGCCGGTGAAATGTAAATTTATTTTTTCCATTGGCAGCACTTGTGCGTATCCGCCACCTGCAGCACCACCCTTCATGCCAAAGCATGGCCCAAGTGAAGGCTCTCGCAAAGCAACAATTGCTGATTTACCAATTTTATTTAAGCCCAGGGCTAATCCAATTGATACTGTAGTCTTGCCTATTCCTGTTTTAGTAGCAGTGATTGCTGTAACTAAAATAAGCTTTCCTTTTTTACCTGATTTATTTACTGGAGAAACTTTGGCAATGTGTTTGCCGTAGTGTTCAAGGTTTTCTTCCGGAATGTTTAGCGATTGCGCAATCTCACTGATTGGCAATAATGTTGTGGAATGAGCTATTTCAATGTCACTTTTCATTTCTGTAGTGAAAAAATAGATTTTGTTAATCGGTGGGTAATAATTCCTCACAAATTTACAACATAATTAGATATCTGCCAAATGCTAAAAGATATTTAATCGTTGCGTACTTCGTTTTTAATGCGTAATATTGCATAAAATTGAATAGATATGAATTTTATAGAACTGCTAAAAGATACCCCTAATGTAAAAGCTATCACAACAACTGTCGGTTTTAATGTGTGTAGTTATGCCGGAGCAGATAAACTACAAGTTGAACGTGATCGATCACTTTTGGCAAAACATTTTGGCGTGACTGATGCGAATCTGTTCATACCCGTGCAAACTCATAGCTCTAATGTGGCTATGCCTACCGATGATTTGTGCAGCGTCGATGCTGTTGTTACGAATATCCTCGGACAGGTAATAGCCGTAAATACGGCCGATTGCCTACCCCTTTTGTTAGCGGATGTAAATGCAAGAGTGGTTGCGGCTGTTCATTGTGGTTGGCGTGGCACTGTTGCCGGCATTGTAAATAATGCTATATCTAAAATGATTGAATTTGGCTCAAACACCGAAAATATTGTCGCTGCTATGGGCCCATGTATCGGCGTTGAATGTTTTGAGGTTGGCGAAGAAGTAGCTGCTCTATTTTCTAATGAGTCTGTAATACGTACGTATGAAAAGCCTCACGTTGATTTAGCAAAGACTGTTGCATCGCAACTAACAATGACCGGTGTTAAAATGCACAACATATCATTCCCTATTGCTTGCTCAATGTGCGACTCTCGCTTTTACTCTGTACGGCGCGATGGACGTACTCTACCTTTCCGAACACTTACAGCTATTGCGTTAGCTTAGATATACAATAAGCGCCCGTCTTTTTTTGATTACGGGCGCTTATCGTATATATAGTGGGTATATACCTATTTCTCAAATATCTGTTTGATTGAGCCGATTGAACTTAGCACACCGGTTGCTTCGTATGGTATATAGACAGTTTTGTTATCTTTACCTGTCACCATATTTTGTAATGTCTCTATATATTTTGTGGCAAGCATATATGAAGCAGGATCGGTATTCGAGTCACGCACAGCTTCTGTTACACGACGTATCGCTTCGGCTTCTGCCTCTGCTTGCAAAATTTTGGCGCGAGAAAGGCCTTCTGCTTTAAGAATCTCTGCTTGTTTTACTGCTTCTGCCTTGTTTATTTGCGACTCTTTTTCTCCTTCAGAACGAAGAATGAGTGATTTCTTCTCACCTTCAGCATTAAGAATCTCTGCACGGCGATTACGCTCTGCTTGCATTTGCTTTTCCATCGCAACGCGTACTGATTCGGGAGGTGTGATATCTTGCAACTCAACGCGATTTACTTTTACGCCCCATTTATTAGTAGCATCATCAAGAATAGATTGCAGCTTACTATTGATTGTATCGCGTGAGGTGAGCGTTTCATCGAGCTCGAGCTCACCGATAACATTACGTAGTGATGTTTGAGTTAGCTTTTCAATCGCATTCGGTAGATTTTCAATTTCGTAAACAGATTTTTTGGGATCTACAATTTGAAAATATAGCAATGCATTGATTTCTGTGGTGACATTATCACGGGTTATCACTTGTTGCGAAGGAAAATCATATACTTGTTCACGAAGATCAATTACACTTGTAGTCAGCACACGTACATACTGACGGCCACCTACGGCATTTTCTATACGGCGGGTGTACACAACTTTTGGCTTATCAATAAATGGCCAAATGATGTTTAATCCGGGATTGAGAACGCTGTGAAATCGTCCCAAACGCTCTATCACGCGCGTTTCAGATTGTGGCACAACCTTCACGCTTTTGCTGATAATAACTAACGCTACTATGAGTAGCACAATAGCTAGATATAATACGTCCATAGTTATAAATGTTGAATGTGTTTAGATTTTCTTTACAATAAGTATAATGCTGTCGTAGTCTAGTATTTCAACTTCTTCATTTTTTGAAATGCTATTTCCATCATAGCTCCGCGCTTGCCAATTGTCTCCATCAACTTTTACACGACCGGTTGAAGTTGCCGAGATATCGTCAGTGACATGTGCCATGCGTCCAATCAATGCATCCATATTGCTTTCGCTTTTTGAGCTTTGACCTTTACGCTGATGCAAACGTTGAAAGTATGGCGCGAATAAAAAGAATGATACTAGTGCTGAGATTGCAAGCAGCAATAGCTGATATAACGGCGAAACACCGCATAACGCGCAGATCAGCGCTACTAAACTGCCGACTGCAAAGCAAAATGTGGTGAGCCATTGCGTGATAACTTCAATCACGGCAAGCAATAAAAAGGCTATAAGCCAAAAAATCCATAGTTCCATGAGATCAAATTTTAGTTCCTTTGCAAATATATGAAGTATTTTTGAATTTATGCTATCAATGTGCGGTTTTTCATTGCATTTTACAGATAAATTATTAATTTTGTGACATAAATTGAATTGTAATATGGCTGATAATTATCTAGAAAAAAGGATGGAGGAGCATCGCAATGCTCAGAAATCAACTATAACAATATATAAACATAAAGAAAAACAATCAAAACTTAATGGGAAACGAGTCTTTGTTACAGGCGGAGCACATGGTATTGGTGAAGCTATGGTCAAAGCTTTTAGAAATGAAGGTTGTGCTGTCGCATTTTGTGATAAAGATATAAAACTTGGTAATAAAGTGGCTCAGCAGTTTGGCGCACGTTTTTATCCCCTTGACGTACGTGATGTTGATGCCCTTGAAAAAGTGTTTGATGATGTGCTTAATTACTATGGTGATATTGATATTCTAATCAATAATGTGGGTGTCGGTAATTTTAAACCGCTGATTGAAACTACAGTCAACGACTTTGACGAGATACTCCACACCAATCTTCGTCCGGTATTCGCGCTATCGCGCAAATTGGCCATTCATCGAAAGGCGCCAGCTTTTGGCCGCATTATTAATATTGCATCAACTCGAGCTGCTATGAGCGAAACAGGTACAGAAGGATACTCTGCATCAAAAGGTGCCATAGTCTCACTTACTCATGCTCTTATGATGTCATTTGCCCAATTGGGAGTTACTGTTAATTGCATATCTCCGGGTTGGATTGAATGCTATAATACATCCTCAATAAGGGATATTGACAAAGAGTTTCATCCCTCTATGCGTGTAGGTTGCCCTGACGATGTGGCAAAAATTGCGCTCTTTTTGGCTCAGCCGGAAAACGACTTTATTAATGGTCAAAATTTAACTGTAGATGGCGGAGTTACGCACAAAATGATTTACCCTGAAGAATAAATGATATAATGTTATGAATAATAAATCAGTACGCCCCGTAATATACCAATTGCTGCCAAGGTTGTTCGCTAACTATTGCGAAAATCCTGTGCGTGATGGTTCAATACAACAAAATGGGTCAGGAAAGCTAAATAGTATAACCACAAAAATCTTACAGTCAATAAAAGATTTAGGTATAACTCACGTTTGGTATACCGGTGTGATAGAGCATGCCCATTATGCGGATTACACCAAATATGGCATCAAAAAACACAATCCACATGTGGTTAAGGGAAAAGCCGGCAGCCCTTATGCAATTGTTGATTATTATGACATCGATCCGGATTTGGCTGTTGATGTGCCAAATCGCATGAGTGAGTTTGAACAATTAGTTAATCGTACGCACAAAGTTGGATTGAACGTAATTATCGATTTTGTGCCAAACCATGTTGCCCGTGAGTATCATAGCGATGCTTGCCCTGGAAATGTACGTGATTTGGGCGCTGATGATAATGACAATATGTTCTTTAGCGCAAACAATAATTTTTATTATATTACCGGGCAGAAATTTGCACCACACGTAGATTTGGGACAAGGTGAAGACGAGTATGTGGAATATCCTGCTAAAGCTACCGGAAACGATTGCTTTTCTGCATCTCCCGGCGAAAATGATTGGTATGAAACGGTAAAGCTTAATTATGGTGTTGATCCGTGGAACGGTTCCAAACATTTTGATCCAATACCTGATACTTGGCATAAAATGTTAGATATTCTACTGTTTTGGGCATCAAAAGGTGTTGACGCATTTCGTTGTGATATGGCACACATGGTGCCTGTCGAATTTTGGCATTGGGCTATTGGCGCGGTAAAATCTGTTTATCCATCTGTTATTTTTATAGCCGAGATATACGATGTCTCATTATATCATTCATATATCAATTATGGCAGATTTGATTATTTGTATGATAAAGTCACTCTTTACGATACCCTTCGTGGTATACAGTGCGGAGGTTGGTCTGCATCGCTACTCACATCATGTTGGCAAACCGTTGAAGGAATGTCTGCTAATATGCTTAATTTCCTTGAAAATCACGATGAACAACGATATGCCTCAGCTCAGTATGCTGGCGACGCGATGCGTGCCCTACCCGCTCTAGTTGTTTCGTCGACAATTAATACCGGTGCTATGATGATCTACATGGGTCAAGAATTGGGTGAAAAGGCATCTGACCTTGAAGGCTATAGCGGTAGTGATGGCCGAACTACCATATTCGATTATTGGAGCATTGATACTCTAAGACGGTGGCTTGATAATGGCAAGTGCAAATTGCAAAAGCTAACCAAAACAGAGCGTAATTTGCGAAAACAATATTCTAAATTACTTAATTTGGTAAATAGCAGCGAAGCTTTGCAGCACGGTAAATTCTTCGATTTAATGTATGTGAATTACCAAAATCAATATTTTGACACTAACAAACAATATGCTTTTTTACGTGGCACGGAAAATGAAGTACTGTTAATTGTAGTTAATTTTGATGATAAAGATGTTGACTTAAATGTTAATATTCCTGCTCATGCGTTTGACTATTTCAAAATACCTCAAGGTCTATATAACACAATAGATTTACTATCAGATGAAAGTTCGCAGTTAATGCTGTCTGATGATAAATCGATAGTGTTAAAAGTGAGGTCGGAGAATGCAGTTATTGTAAGATTTAACCATATTCAACTTGCATAAAAACTAAACAAATACTAACTTTGCAGTCGAAAATCAATTCAAACATATCCACTCTGCAATATGAGCACAAACTTTCCCCCTTTTAAGGTTTTTGCCGGTACCAATTCAAGATACATGGCTGAAGAAATTTGCAAAGACCTTGGCGTAGAACTTGGCAAAATGAAAATCGAACATTTTGCCGATGGCGAATTTGAAGTATGCTTCGAAGAGACCATACGCGGTTGTGAAGTTTATATCGTACAATCAACCTTCCCCAACAGCGACAACTTGATGGAACTATTGTTGATGATCGACGCAGCAAAACGCGCATCAGCACACTCAGTAATAGCTGTAATGCCGTATTTTGGTTGGGCACGTCAAGACCGCAAAGACAAACCCCGTGTTTCAATTGCTGCTAAATTGGTAGCAGACTTGTTGACCACCGCAGGTGCAAACCGTATTATTACTATGGACTTGCACGCAGACCAAATACAAGGCTTCTTCAACATCCCTGTTGATCACTTGTATGCTTCTTCTGTTTTCATCCCCTACATTCAATCTCTTGGACTTGATGACCTAGTGCTTGGTAGCCCGGATGCCGGTGGCGCAAAACGTGTGAATAGCTATGCTAAATATCTTGGTGTGCCTTATGTGCTTTGCCACAAACAACGCGCCAAAGCTAATGTTGTTGCGCAGATGACAATCATTGGTGATGTTAAAGATAAAAATGTTATCATCATTGACGATATGGTTGATACAGCAGGTACAATCACTAAAGCTGCCGATTTGATGATGGAACATGGTGCAAAAAGCGTTCGTGCATTAGCTTCTCATGCTATAATGAGCGACCCTGCATCGCAACGTGTGACCGATAGCGGATTGACTGAAATTATTTTCAGTAACTCAATCCCCTTCAATAAAGATTGCAAAAAAGTTACAATCTTGTCAGTAGCTCACTTGTTCGCTGATACAATTCGTCGAGTTCATGGCAACGAGTCTATTTCGTCGCAATATCTTATAAAATAAGAAGTTACAACGTCATAATGAATTTAATTGTCTTTGCTATAGATAAAATAGCAAAGACAATTATTGTATTTTTATAGAAATACTTATTAAAATGTGGATTTTTTTTCGGAAATTTGCATTCTGAAACTATAATATCAATTTCTTGATGGAATTTACAGCCAACCAAATAGCCTCATTTGTCCGAGGCACAGTAGAAGGCGATGGAGATGTAAAAGTCTGCACGTTTGCCAAGATTGAAGAGGGCACTCCCGGTGCACTTACCTTTCTTGCAAATCCTAAATATACGCACTTTGTGTACAATACAAAGGCTTCTGTAGTCCTTATCAGTAAGGATTTTGTTGCCGAACAGCCAATTTCTGCTACACTCATTCGTGTGGATAATCCTTACGAAACTTTAGCAGAATTGATGCGTATTGTTGCAACAGCAACGGCGAATTTGCCTGTAGGAGTTGAACAGCCTTCATTTATTTCTGACGGTGTCAAACTCACCGATGATGTCTATGTTGGAGCATTTGCATACATTGGCAAAAATGCGAATATTGGTAAAGGCGTAAAAATCTTCCCTCAAGTCTATGTCGGAGATAATGTAGAAATTGGTGAAGGTTCGATTCTATATCCGGGATGTAAAATTTATCATGGATGTAAAATCGGAAAAAATTGTATAATACATGCCGGTGTTGTTGTTGGCGCTGATGGTTTCGGATTTGCGCCTGACAAAGACGGACATTATCATAAAATACCGCAACTCGGTATTGTTGTCATTGAAGACAATGTCGAAGTAGGTGCAAATACTACTATTGATAGGTCTACAATGAGTGTTACACGTGTCGGTTCCGGCACAAAACTTGATAACCTTATTCAAGTAGCCCATAATGCTGAAATTGGTAATGATACTGTGATAGCTGCACAAGCCGGCATCGCGGGCTCAACTAAAATTGGCAGCAATTGCGCTATTGGTGGTCAAGTCGGTTTTGCAGGACATATACATGTTGGTAATAATGTTACGATTGGTGCACAATCAGGTGTCCCCAATAATGTAGCTGACGGCAAACGTATCATGGGCTATCCTGCAGTTGATGCCGGTGAATTTGCACGTTCGGTAGCTTATATGCGCCGATTGCCCAAATTATTTGCACAAGTTGACGAACTAATTAAACTAAATTCAAAATAATAAATCTAAACCATATAGATTAAGTATTTCATCATACAAAACAATGAAACAATTAACTCTCAAAAATTCTTTTGTCGTACGTGGCAAAGGTTTGCATACCGGATTAGATGTTGAAGCAACATTTTTGCCCGCTCCTGAAAATCATGGTTATGTAGTGCAACGCGTGGATCTAGATGGTCAACCTGTGATTGAAGCTGTTGCCGAAAATATCGTTATGACCAATCGTGGCACCGTGATAGCTAAGGGAGAAGTAGTAGTTAGCACCATTGAGCATGCTATGGCTGCCCTTTATGCCGCAGGCCTCGATAATGTGTTGATCCAAGTTAATGCACCTGAATTGCCAATACTTGACGGTAGCGCAGCTTTCTATGCTGAAGCTATCGAAAATGCTGGCATTGTAGAACAAGGCGCAGATAAAGAATATTTTGTTATTCGTCATAAAATAGAAGTTGTTGACGAAGAAACCGGCGCAAAAATTGTTGTTCTTCCTGATGAGGAATTTTCAGTTGATGTGAAAATAAACTATGATTCACCCGTATTGGGCAACCAATATGCTACACTTGATCATATTTGCGATTTCAAAAATGAAATTGCCGGCAGCCGCACTTTCGTTTTCGTCCGCGAAATTGAAAATTTGCTTGCTGCTAATTTGATTAAAGGTGGTGATCTAGACAATGCAATTGTTATTTACGATTCACCCCTAAGTCAAGAGCACCTCGACCATATTGCTGATGTTATGGGAGTCCCCCACAAGCATGTTTCAGAGTTTGGCTTTATCAACGAAAAGCCATTGATGGCAGAAAATGAGCCCGCTCGTCACAAACTGCTTGATGTTATTGGTGATATCGCTTTGATTGGCCGCCCAATGAAAGGCCGTGTACTTGCTACACGCCCCGGTCATACAATCAATGCAAAATTGGCAAAACTCTTGCGCCGCGATGTTAAACGCATGGATGTGATTGCTCCGGTTTATAATCCAAATCTTGAGCCACTTCTCGATAACAATCAAATTCGCAAGCTCCTTCCCCACCGTTATCCGTTCTTGTTGATCGATAAGGTAATTGATAAAGGTGAAAGTTATATTGTTGGTGTCAAAAATGTAACAACCAACGAACCTTTCTTCCAAGGTCACTTCCCTCAAGAGCCCGTAATGCCCGGTGTATTGATGGTTGAAGCAATGGCGCAAACCGGAGGCCTTTTAGTGCTGAGCACTGTTGACGACCCCGAACGTTACTCTACATATTTCATGAAAATAGACAATGTAAAGTTCCGTCAGAAAGTTGTGCCCGGCGACACTCTGATCTTCCATGTGTCGTTCCTCACCGAATTACGTCGTGGTTGCGCTATGATGAAAGGCCGTGCTTTTGTTGGTGAGAAACTTGTGTGTGAATGTGAGTTCATGGCTCAGATTGTTAAGAACAAATAATCACTTCATTTATGAAACAACCATTAGCTTATATTCACCCGTCAGCAAAGATTGCTCCAAGCGTAGTTATTGACCCGTTTGTTACAATTGATCAAAATGTAGAAATTGGCGAAGGTACACGCATTGGTAGTAATGTGACAATTCTTGAAGGCGCCCGTATTGGTAAGAACTGCACAATCTTCCCCGGTGCTGTTGTGGGTGCTATACCTCAAGATCTGAAGTTTAGAGGTGAAGAAACTCTTGCAATAATTGGTGATAATACCACCCTACGTGAGTGTGTAACTGTCAATCGTGGTACTGCTTCAAAAGGAAAGACAGTAGTTGGTAATAACTGCTTAATTATGGCATATAGCCACGTTGCTCATGATTGCTCTGTTGGTAATAATGTTATCATCTCTAATGCGACTCAACTAGCCGGTGAAGTCGTTGTTGATGACTTCGCAATAATTGGTGGTGGAACATTGGTGCACCAATTTTGTCATTTAGGCTCTCACGTTATGATTCAAGGTGGTGCTCTCATAAACAAAGATGTGCCTCCTTTTGTAAAAGCCGCACGTGAGCCTATCAGCTATGCTGGTGTTAACTCTATCGGATTGCGTCGTAGAAACTTTAGTAGCGACACAATTCGTGAAATTCAAGACATATATCGCTATTTATACCTATCCGGACTTAATATCAGTGATGCTGTTGCTCGCATTGAAGCCGAGTTGCCTGCTACACCTGAGCGAGATGAAATCATCATGTTCGTGCGCAATTCAAAGCGTGGTATCATTAAAGGATACGTATAAATACAAATCATACATTAAGGGTCGGGGGCTCGTCGCTCACTTATGAATAAGAAGTGTGAGGAAAGTCCGGGCAACATAGAGCACTATACCGGTTAACGGCCGGCAGTCGGTTAACGGCTGAGTATCGTGACAGAAAATAACCGCCAACTTCGTTGGTAAGGGTGAAAAGGCGGGGTAAGAGCCCACCGGACACCACGGTAACATGGTGTGCCGCACGACTTATACGTTGCAAGGTCAAGTATACCGACATTTAAGGATTGCTCGTCCATTGTCGGGGGGTAGACTGCTAAAGACTCATGGTAACATGAGGCGTAGATAAATGACGGGCGGAGCGCGAGAACTCGCTTTCGCGAAAGCATCGACTCCACATAACCCGGCTTATACCCGACCCTTATTTATATATAAAATATCTGATTATGGCAAATACGAATGATTGGTGGACTTGTCCTACCGAAAGCGAAGACGGCAGATTAGTTATGGTGACCGGCCGTCGTGATATTGATAAGTTTCGTAACAATCCTCGTTTCTCAATAAGAGTCGAGATCACGTGGGTTTATGACGAAAGCAAAACTGCCGGTATGCCCGATTTTGCTACTTCTGAAATTATGGAGCAAGCTACTGAAAACCTATCAAAAATATTTGCTGCTGACCCGGTTGCCGTGCTTACAGGAATTTATACCGGAGCCGGTGAACGTAATTGGGTGTTTTACACGTTAAGTACGCATATCTTTCAGCGTAAGTTGAATGAGGCATTGAGTGAGCTCCCTTTGCTCCCTTTGCAAATTTCTGCTGAAAATGATGCAGATTGGAACGAATATAGCGAAATGCGTTCATTGTCTGAGATTGTTTCAGAAGATTAATATATAAGAATTTCTAAGCTCAGCTGCAATGTCATTAGATGATCTTGCAGCTGTTTTTTTATCGTTTTTGCATGTAACTCTTGAACTTTTATATTTGCATGATTGTTCTCTAAATACACAAGCTTTAAAGCCTCGACATATCTCATCAAAAAACAGCGGGAGCTGAAGTGCGCAACTTCAACTCCCGCTTATTACGTCTATGCGTGTTATGCCTATTCTGAAATATTATGGATTATATCTATGATTTGTTCTCCCAAACCGATAGTGTAGCCTTGTGAAACAAATACAATGCGATTAAACGTATCTGCTATGATGAATAGAGGCCTGTCATTCGATTGGATGTTTAACGCCTCTGTTATCTCTGCAGCGATTGCTCCGTTGATGTCTGTTCCGTATGTTACTGTTGAGGGCATCTCAGGCAATTCTGATGCATTAAAACGATTCGCTTCTTCGCTATTTTTAAACAATAAGATTATTGATTTGCCCCATTGCTCAAAGTCTGATTTTAGAGCTGCGATATCACGTAATGCATGATTTGTAGGCTCTTGGTTCGGAGTGAGCAATCCAAGCACGTAATAACCTCGACCTGTTGTCGAAATTATTGATTTGTCACTATCTGTAGCGGTATCGTGATAAATATCTTCAGCGTTGAAGTTTCCAATCACTTGTACATCTTTATTGTCTTGGCGTATTTTTAAGTCTCGTTGCAGTGTCTCGTTTGCTTTGACTTGGAATATGTCTGTATGAGCAAGCACACCACCGTTTGCCATGCGTTGTCCTGTAACAAGCATATATTGACCTTCATCAAGCATATCGCCATTTTTAAATATTCCACTCCATGTGCCATCTTCAGGATATTCGTAGAGCATGGGCTCTCCATCTACAATTTTAGAAATTGTAAATTGAGTGTAATATTTCGGATCATCAATTCTTCCGGTCTTTTCATAATCAAGCACTAGTTTGCCTTGTTTTGAATTAGTAGCACTTACAACGCTTGTTTCGAAATTTGCATCAATCCAATTTCCGTTTGCGTCAGCATATTGAGGCTTACCGGTCACCGGATCAACTCGTGATGCAATGCCAAGGCTGCGGGCTACAGCCACGAAATATACATTTCGTGATGCTGCATTAGCCATCTTTATTTCATCAACTTTTACAGGAGTTATTCTCACCGTAGCGGGGTCCCAGGTCGGAATGATTGCGATATTTTTAGCTATATCATTCACGAGTTTTGACGGATCTAGTTGATATTGCTTGGCTTTTTTAGCGTATTTCTTAGCAAAATATGTGCGATATTCTGATAAAAATTCTACGTCTACGCGAGGATTAAGTATGTAATCGTTGTATAGAGGACTATCAATGATGCTTGCTTGTATGTGATCTTTCAATATGTTCAGCGTGATGTCGCTGCGATCTTTCTCTGTGAGCGCTTCGAGCAAACACAATGCGCGGTTGCGGTCTGCTGAATTAACCGACGATAAAAAGTCAAGCAGAGTCTTGTGGTTTCCTCTGGCATCGGTCAATACTTTGGTCAAGCGAGCTTTGTCAAGCCCTAGCTCAGCAGCATATTTGGCAGCTTTTTCAGCATTGACAAATGTTGATGTATATTTATTGCGTATTGCATCTTCGTTCGCTTTACATACGTTGTTTGCTGCAGCTTGTTCGTCGGTTACTGTTACAAGATTGTTACCGGGAACAGGCGGAATGATATTTACATCTTGTATATAAGATCCATTTCCGTTTTTGTCAATAGTAAGTGTTATGTTCTTATCTACACCAACTGACGCTTTTGAATAACCGAAATTTTTGCCATCTGTAGCCCATACAAATACATCTCCCAAACCGGTGCTCAAAGACACTTGTCCTGATTCGTTAGTTTGTTTTGTGGCAAGTGCATAAAATTCGGCATAATTATAAATGCGGAATGAAACTTTAACATCTTTCATCGGTTTGCCATTGGTATCAACAACTGTTACACCGACTGTGGCTGTGGGAGCATAATTAGATGTTACATTTATATTAGTGTAGCCATCTTGGCGTGCCAGAACTTCTTCGTCACCTTCGTAGTTACCGAATACTCGTGTAGTCATAAGCATACCTCTAGACGCCGGAGCATTAAACCAACCCAGATTGAGCACAGGCTCCGGCTCGCAAGCACCAAGAAAATACCATGTGCCATCTGCCCAAGCTTCAACCCAAGCATGGTTGTCATCGGTGTGAGCCCAACGCGGAGTGTATATTTGACGAGCAGGAATGCCCATAGCTCGAAGGGCTGCTACTGTAAAAGTAGACTCTTCGCCACATCGGCCTATTGCTGTGTAGCATGTGGCAAGCGGTGAGTGTGTGCGGCTATCTGATGGTTGATATGTAGCCTTTTCGTGGCACCAATGGTTTATTTCAAGAATGGCTTCTTTCATTGATAGATTTTTAACTCTATCTTTGAGCTCTTCATAAAATATTTTACGGTGTCCATCAAGGTTCTCGTTATTCACACGTACGGGGAGCACAAAGTGGCGAAATTCCTTATCGGGCACAATCTTACCCCATGGCATCTCTTTGCGCGCCTTGAGTGCGTAGTCAACATTCTCAATAAAGAAATCAGTTGAGTAGTCAACTATGTCAGGCAACGGCATATATGCATATAGCACTTCTAGCGCTGCTTGTTGATCTTTACTCCGCTTGCTGTCTTGGCGAATGTCAGTGCAGCCAACCTTCTTTAATAGAGCAGTTCTTTGGGTGTAGTCGTTCTCGACCGTTGTTGTAGCAATTTGTGCAATAGCAGTATATGCTAAAGACGATGTTAGTACTACGGTTGCAAGTTTTTTTGTGTTCATTGTCTGTTAGATTTAGCTGATGGCTTGTTTTATCTGTTTTACTATATTGACATCTGTTGTCTTACGTGAATACTCATCAACGTCAGCTGCTCCCATCGAGACGCCATCGAGACGATATTTCATATTGCTTTGCACGGTGGACCTTGCAGATGCGTGTATTTCATTAGTCCCTGATTGTTGCAGTATCTTTGCTGCATTTGTCGGAGTTACTCCGCCTCCGGCAAGTATTACTATGCGGCCATTGGCATATTCTACCAATTTGTGCAACAATTCAACTCCGGCTTCGGCTGATGCTGCTTGACCGGATGTTAGCAATCGATTGCAGCCAAGTTCGATAATTTGATTAATTGATTTGATAGGATCTTTACAAAGGTCGAATGCTCGGTGAAAGGTAATATTCATATTTCCGGCAACTTCAACCATACGTTTGCATGCTTCAAAATCAATATCTCCGTCTGCAGTGAGTGCACCGATGACCACACCGTGCACTCCAAGTTCGCGGCATGTGGCAATATCGTCTATCATCATGGCGATTTCTTCTTTAGTGTAGAGAAAATCTCCACCGCGAGGGCGTATTAGAACATGCACTTTCAATCCATCTACTTTAAGCGCTTGCTTTATGAAACCGATAGAGGGTGTTATACCTCCGTCAGAAAGTGCGGAACACAGTTCCACCCTTTCGGCACCTCCTTTTGCTGCAGCGATGACACTATCAATGTCTCCGGCGCAAATTTCAAGTATATTCTTCTGTATCATGATCAATGTTTGATGTGTTACAAATTTTTCAATATATGTTATAGTGTTGTCGGGGATACTTGGTTGATAAAGTGTTGTGCCTCCTTTTCAAAAGAGATTTTTTTAGAAAATCTCTTTTGCTACGCGATAAACGCTATCTGAAGCCATGAGAGTATAGAAATGTAAACCGGGCACTCCAAATTTCAGAAGCTCACGGCATTGTGAAATAGACCATTCTACACCAACTTCACGCACTTCGGCATCGGTTGAGCATTTACGCAATTCTTGCGCTAGTGGCTCCGGTAGATCCGAACGGAATATCTTCGGAAGTACGGTTAATTGACTTTTAAGCACGATTGGTTTAATGCCCGGTATGATGGGTACATTTATACCTTCGGCACGACAACGCTCAACAAACTCAAAGTATTTTTGATTATCAAAAAACATTTGTGTTACGACATAGTCAGCACCATTGTCAACTTTTTGTTTCAAATATCTAATATCTGACTCCATGTTGGGCGCTTCTTCATGTTTCTCCGGATAGCATGCCATGCCATACTTGAACGGCGTTTCAATGCCTTCAAGTCTTGAACCGTCAAGAGCAATGCCTTTGTTGAAGTTATTGACTTGATCTTGTAAGTCTGTAGCATGTTCGTTGAAAAGAGATGGATCTTGATTACGAGTGTCTACTGACTTTGAGTCGCCACGTAGTAAAAACAAGTTCAGTACTCCTAAAAAATTAAGGTCTAAGAGCGCATATTCTGTTTCTTCTTTCGTGAAACCTTTGCAGATAATATGTGGCACAGCGGGTATGCCGTATTTATTTTGTATAGCAGCAGCAATTGCAACTGTGCCAGGGCGTTTACGCACGGTAACTTTACGGTGTGTGCCGTCAGGCTGCTCTACAAATATATTTTCGCTATGATGTGATGTGATATTGATAAACTTGGGGTCAAACTCCTTCAGCTTATCTATCACACTATATACTTTTGCTATGCTATTTCCTTTAAGCGGTGGTAAAAGCTCAATAGAAAAGCATGTTTTGTCACTATTTTGTAAAATTTCTTGTACACTCATTATTTTCTGTACTTATTAATTGCTGAATTAAGTTGAGTTAGTGCTTTTTCAAGTATTGCGCGTGGGGTTGCAACATTTAGTCGCATAAATCCGCCTCCTTGAGGTCCAAACATTGCTCCGTCATTTAGAGCAAGCTTGGCTTCGTTGACGAAAAGTGTGACTAATTGTTCGTGATTAAAGTTCAAACCTCTACAGTCAAGCCATACCAAAAATGAAGCCTCCGGCCTAATTGGTTTAATTTCCGGACAATTTACTGCACAGAAGTCAATCACATAATCTATATTGCTCTCAACGTATTTTAGCATTTGTTTACGCCACTCTTCACCTTTTCTAAAAGCAGCGATTGTTGCAATAGGAGCAAATATTGTTGGCTCATTTAGCTCGTTTGCTATTAGCCAATTATAATATTTAGTTCGTAGCTCTTCGTTTGGAATGATAGAATAAGAACTAACCACACCGGCTATGTTAAATGTCTTTGAGGGGGCTCCGAATGTTATGCTGCAATTTGCTGCAGTCTCGCTGACTGATGCAAATGGAATGTGTCGCTTGCCCCATAGCACCATATCGCAATGTATTTCGTCAGAGATTACAATTATGTTGTGTTTTGCGCAGATGTCGGCAAGTCTTTGTAATGTCTCTTTATCCCATGCTATGCCTGCCGGATTGTGAGGGTTGCTAAGAATTAGCAATTTGCATTTGCTGTCGATTATGCTTTCGAGATTATCAAAGTCCATCGAATATGACCCGTCGGCATTTTCTACTAGAGGGTTGTACACTACTTCGCGATTAAGCGATTCGGGCACAATCCTAAAGGGATGATATACGGGTGGCTGAATGATAACTTTCTCGTCTTCTTTTACAAGCACATTAATTGCAAAGCCAATGCCTTTGACAATGCCGGGTATATAGCTCAACCACTCTTGTTTTACTGTCCAGTTGTGGTGGCCTTTTATCCAATCAATAATGCATGGAAAATAATCGTTAGGAATTGTTGCATAACCTAATATAGGATGCTCTAAACGATGTTTTATTGCATCGAGAATGAAATCAGGCGTGGCAAAGTCCATGTCGGCTACCCAGAGCGGAAGCAAATCCGCATTGCCATAACGTTCTTCGAGCACGTTGTATTTTAACGCATCACTGTTGCGACGGTCAATTATAGTGTCAAAATTATAATCTGCCATAACTCTTCTTATTTTGATGATTGCACTGCTTGGCGAATATCTTCATAAAGATCGTTAACGTCTTCAAGGCCTACAGATAGACGAATTAGTGTTTCTGAGATATCCATTTCACGTCTCACTTCAGGTGTGAATATGCCATATATGGTGCTGGCCGGATGTATAGCTAATGATTTGTTATCAAACAAATTTGTCGCTCTGTATATTAGCTTGAGATTATTGATAAAATCAAAACAAGCCTCTGTTGACTTCAAATCAAATGTAATCATTGCGCCGGCAGTTGGACCAAATTGTTTTACAGATAATTCATGGTAAGGATTATCCTCTAATCCTACATAATTAACCGATACAATTTCAGGAATTGTGCGTAATAACTTTGCCAATTCAAGCGCGTTTTGCGCTTGTTTCGCATAGCGCACTTGTAATGTTTCAAGACCGATAGTTTGCATATACGCAGCATGGGGCGTCATATATGCTCCTAAATTGAGCAACATTTCTCCGCGCATTGTTTTGCTGAAATTATCGTTGTCGGTATAGTCTATAACAAGTCCGCCTAATGAGGTTGCACCTCCAGAAAGATATTTTGTGCTTGACACAATTTCGATATCAACGCCTAGCTCTGATGCATTAAATTCGGTAAATGGAATCATTGTCGAATCTGCAACAAGCGGTGCATTTACAGAATGTGCTATTTCTGAGAGGGATTTTAAATCAGCGACTTCCATTTGTGGATTGGTCATTATCTCTAGATATAAGCAGCATGTGTTGCTATCAACATTTTGCTTTACTTCTTCCAAATTTGTGAGATCGCAAAAACGTGTCTCAATACCAAATCGTTTTAGCGTTTTGTCTAGAAAAAGAAATGTGTTACCAAACATGTGACGCGATGAAACAATATTTTTTCCGGTTGCCGCTAGAGCAAATAATGCATTGCTGATAGCTGCCATGCCGGAATTGAATGCAACTACATCGCGCGCTCCGGTTAATTCTTTGATCTTTTTCTCGTAGAATATAACAGTTGGATTGGTGACACGTGAATAATCAGGCTTGTCAATTCGGCCACAGAAAGCATCTGCCATCACTTTAGCATCGTCAAATTCGTATGCGAGAGCGTGGTATACAGGCATGCTAAGTGAGCCGTACGGATCCTTGCTTTTGAAAGCTGTATGGATAGCTTTAGTAGATTTTTCCAATTTTAGTTATGGTTTTTAAGATTTTCTAGAATTATGTTCTGCAAATTTAAAAATAAAAAGTTAATCCGTCAATAGCTTTTAATGATGTTTTTGAAAGTTTTATCTGCGTTTTAGCAATAAATTTTGTAAATTTGCCTAATTAATTATCAATAATCCAATTTTGGAATGACTAAGAACGAATTAATAGCAGAATTTTCTGACCGCATATTATTGTTAGATGGAGCAATGGGAACAATGGTTCAAACATTTCATCTTACCGAAAATGACTTTCGCGGTCAACGATTCGCAGACTATGCTACACCTCTTAAAGGTAACAATGATATATTGCCAATAGTGCGACCCGATGTTATTGCCAATATACATCGACAATATCTTGAAGCCGGAGCTGATATATTTTCAACTGACACTTTCAATGCGAATGCAATCTCAATGTCAGACTATGGCATGAGTGATATAGTTAAAGAGATAAACTTAACGGCAGCAAAATTGGCTCGTAAGGTCGCAGATGATTTTGTCTCTGAGCATCCGGAAAGAAAGGTATATGTCGCCGGTTCTATTGGCCCTACAAATAAGACCGCCTCAATGAGCCCGGATGTTAATGATCCGGCTATGCGCGATGTAACATTTGATATGCTATATGATGCATATAGTGATCAAATTAATGCATTGATTGATGGTGGTGTAGATATCCTATTGTTTGAAACAATTTTTGATAGTCTTAATCTTAAGGCTGCACTTTCTGCAGCTGAAGATATTATAGACCAAAGAGGTAATGAAATGGCAATTATGCTTTCCGTTACTTTGTCTGGCAAGGGAGGACGTACGTTTTCAGGACAAACATTTAAGGCTTTCTTAGCCTCGGTTAGCCATGCAAAACACGTTGTTAGTGTCGGCTTAAACTGCTCGTTTGGCGCTAAAGATATGTATCCATACCTTAAAGAGTTGTCTCAAACTGCGCCCTATTTTATTACTGCTTATCCAAATGCGGGATTACCTGATACTTTTGGTAACTATTCTGAGACTCCGGAAAGCTTGGCAGAAGCAATGTCTGACTTCGTAACAGATGGCTTGGTAAACGCAATTGGTGGTTGTTGTGGTACTACACCGGCTCATATTAAAGAAATGAGCAAACTACGTGCAATTGGCAAACCTCATGTCCCAATTGCAGATACGATGACGCTCAAACTTTCCGGATTAGATATGCTTGAAATAACCCCGGCTATCAATTTTGTAAATGTTGGCGAACGTTGCAATGTGGCCGGCTCACGCAAATTTTTGCGCCTAATAAAAGAGGGAAACTATGATGAAGCATTAAGCATAGCACGCAAGCAAGTTGATGATGGCGCCCAAATGTTAGATATCAATATGGATGATGGCATGCTTGATGCTGCTTCTGAAATGAGCAAATTCCTAAATCTTTTGTCATCTGATCCGGATATTGCCAAAGTTCCTATAATGATTGACTCATCAAAGTGGGATGTTATTCTTGCCGGGCTCAAATGCTGTCAAGGCAAGAGTATTGTCAACTCCATATCATTAAAAGAAGGCGAAGAAATCTTCTTGCAACGTGCTCGAACTATACAAAGACTTGGCGCTGCTGTTATTGTTATGGCTTTTGATGAAAAAGGTCAAGCCGATACTTTTGAACGAAAAATAGAAGTGTGCTCACGAGCATATAATTTGCTGCGTGATAGACTAGATTTTAATGCTACAGATATAATTTTTGACCCAAATATCTTGGCTATCGCTACAGGTGTTGATGACCATAACGCTTATGCTGCAAACTTTATTCAAGCAACAAAATGGATCAAAGAAAATTTACCATACGCAAAAGTAAGTGGTGGCGTTAGCAATTTGTCTTTTTCTTTCCGCGGAAACAATTATGTTCGTGAGGCAATGCATGCCGTATTTTTGTATCATGCTATTGCAAATGGCATGGACATGGCTATTGTAAATCCTGGTACGGCTGTTCAATATGAAGATATTGAGCCGGAATTCAGAACCGTGTTGGAAGATGCGATATTAAACCGTCATTCCGAAGCTTGCAACAATCTAATTGAGTATGCGCAAAAGTTACATGCTCCTGCAGCTGTTGAGGCCGCTGAGACAGTTGAACCAAAGTGGCGCCAACTAGATGTAGCCCAGCGATTGCAATATTCGTTGGAAAAAGGTGTGAATGACTTCCTTGCTGTAGACATAGCAGAAGCATTAACCATTTACTCGCGCCCGGTTGAGATTATCGATGGACCGCTAATGAATGGCATGAAACGTGTTGGCGAACTTTTCGGTGAAGGTAAAATGTTCTTGCCTCAGGTTGTGAAAACCGCACGAACAATGAAAAAAGCAGTTGCAGAGTTACAACCGGCATTGCTTGACGCTCAATCAAATATTGGCTCAACAAAAGCGGGTAAAATTATACTTGCTACTGTGAAAGGCGATGTGCATGATATTGGTAAAAATATTGTTGGTATTATCATGTCGTGCAACAATTATGAGGTGATCGATCTAGGTGTAATGGTTGATGCCGAAACTATCGTAAAAGCTGCAGTTGAAAACAAAGCTGACTTGATAGGCTTGTCAGGTCTAATCACACCATCACTTGATGAGATGGTGCATGTTGTTGAAGCACTTAAACGAGCCGGATTATCAATCCCTGTGCTTATTGGCGGTGCTACAACATCTAAGTTGCATACTGCAGTTAAGATTGCGCCTAACTATGACGGAGCTGTTGTGCACGTTAGTGATGCTTCGCAAAATCCTGTCATTGCTGCACAACTTTTAAATAAAGAAACTTGCAATTCATTTGCACAATCAATTAAGACCGAGTACGAAGAATTGCGAAAATCCTTTAGCCAAGGCAAACCGGACTATGTAAGCCTTGCCATAGCTAGAGATAATGGCGTAAAAATAGATTGGCAAAGCAATATGGTTATGTCTCCTAATATGTTGGGAAGGACTCTGATTGATCTTAATCTATCAGACGTCATAAGCCATATAAATTGGGCATTTTTCTTCAACGCATGGAAAATGGATGCAAAATTTGCAGGTGTAGCCTTTGTTCATGACTGTGAAGGATGTCATCAAACATGGCTTAATCATTTCAGCGCTGATGAAAAAGAAAAAGCCGAGCAAGCAGTTAAACTCTACAACGACGCACAAAAGGTGCTACATGATTTGATTTCTGCTGCACCCAACTGTTGTCGCGCCATTATAAATTTGGTGCCGGCACGTCGAGAAAACGATAATATTATAGCAGATGGCATTACTTTGCCAATGTTGAGACAGCAAGTTAAAAATAATGACAATGTATATGCGTCATTAGCAGACTTTGTATCGCCAAAATCAGATTATATTGGCATGTTTGTCGTTTCTGTCTCAAATAAAGTTGGTGAACTTAAAGCTCGTTATGAGGCGAATAATGACCAATACAGCGCTATAATTTTGCAAACGTTGTGCGATAGATTAGCTGAAGCAGCTTCAGAATATTTGCACCTTTGTGTGAGAACTAAATATTGGGGCTATGCACCCAAAGAAAATCTGTCGCTTCGTGATTTGTATAGTTCAAAATATGCCGGAATTCGTCCTGCTGTTGGCTATCCGTCCCTACCCGATCAACAGTTAATTTTCAAACTAAATGAGCGATTAAATATGCAAGAAATTGGTGTACAATTGACAGAAAATGGCGCAATGCTACCAACATCGACTGTCTGTGGCCTATATTTTGCATTGCCATCGGCATACTATTTTGCTATTGGTAAAATTAATGATGATCAATTAAATGATTATGCTTCTCGTTGCAATATTACCACTGCACAGGCAAAGAAATATCTAATAAAAAATATATAAATTTTACATGAAACGTATTAGTATCATTGTGCTGTTAGCACTTAGCCTATTCACAGCTTCTGCGCAACCGACAGCTGTGCCTATTACACCGGCGCCACAACACTTTGAACAGCAAAACGGCAGTTACAAGATTGCCGATGCAAAGTATGTTGTGGCTGATTGGAGTAAAGTAAACAAAGAAGTTATGGAAACTGCCTTTACTCATGGCAAACTATCTGTAACCTTTAAAGGTAAGGCAAAAGACAAACAATCAATTAAGCTTGTGCTTGATGATAGTCTACCTGCTGAAGGTTACGTGCTTGACGTTACAACAAAGGGCATTACCATTAAGGGACACGATGATGCCGCACTTTTTTACGGCATTCAATCACTTGTGCAATTAGTTGATGCATCAACTAATGGTGAGATTGCTGCGTGCAACATTGTTGATAGCCCACGATTTGCATATCGTGGCGTGATGATGGATGTATCGCGCCATTTTCGCAGCCTTGATTTTTTGAAAAAGCAGATTGATTTATTAGCTCAATTTAAAATCAATCGTTATCACATACACCTCACTGACGCTGCCGGTTGGCGTTTGGAAATCAAACGCTATCCACGCTTGACAGAATATGCAGCATGGCGCCCGGCTGAAACATGGTCAGAATGGAATGAAACCGGTAATCTCTATTGTGAGCGTACTGATGCAAATGCTCATGGCGGTTTTTACACTCAAGATGAAATGCGTGACCTTATTGCTTATGCCCAAAAGCGTTGCATAACTATAATTCCTGAAATTGAAATGCCTTCACATTCAGAGGAGGTAACTACAACATTTCCTGAATTGTCATGCACTCACCAACCTAAGCAATCAGACTTTTGCGTAGGAAATGAAGCGACTTTCAGCTTTATTGAGAACGTACTTGATGAAGTGATTGATTTATTCCCATCGCAATACATTCATATAGGTGGCGATGAGGCAAGTAAACAAGCCTGGAAAACCTGTGAGTTTTGTCAGAAGCGAATGTCTGATGAAGGCTTGAAAAATGTGGATGAATTGCAGAGCTACTTAATCCATCGAGTGGAGAAATACCTAAATAGCAAAGGAAAAGACTTGCTCGGTTGGGATGAAATTTTGGAAGGCGGATTGGCACCGAATGCTACTGTAATGTCATGGCGCGGTGTTGAAGGCGGCCTTGAAGCGGCAAAAACCGGTCACAATGCTATTATGACCCCGGGCGGATATTGTTACCTTGACAACTATCAAGATGCCCCCTACACCCAGCCTAACGCCGGTGGTGGGTATCTGCCGCTATCTAAAGTGTATGGCTATAATCCGGTGCCTGACGATTTCACTCCTGAACAAGCTAAATATATAATCGGTGTACAAGCAAATCTTTGGACGGAACACGTACCCACTGCTGAGTATGCAGAATATATGCTTTATCCTCGTTGTATCGCTATTGCTGAAGTTGGTTGGACGAACACTGAAAATAAATCATGGGATTCGTTTAGCAAGCGTGTTCTCAATGTTCTCCCAAAAATGAAGGAAATGGGATATAATTTCTTTGACTTCAGCAAAGAGGTCGGAGATAGGCCTGAGTCTCTCTCTGATATATCGCATCTCGCTGTAGGTAAAAAAGTCGAATTTAAACGCCCTTATTGGGAAAATTATCCGGCGAATGGAGATAAAACATTGACTGATGGTAAACGTGGCGGTTGGGCATACGGCGATAAACGATGGATGGCATTTATTGGCAATCCACGTATGGACGTTGTTATTGACCTTGAAAAAGAAACATCAATACATAGCATAGCTGCTGATTTCATGCAAATTTGCGGCCCGGATGTTTATATGCCGGCAAGTATAACTATTTCTGTTTCTAATGATGGCGAAACCTTCACTGAACTTAAACACATCGATAATACTGTAGTTAAAGACGAAGGTCTATCATTTAAAAATTTTGGATGGAAAGGTGAAACAAAAGCTAGATACATCCGTTATCAAGCTGATGCAGATAAAACCTATGGCGGCGTTCTCTTCACCGATGAAATTATAGTAAAATAATAATATTTTATCTCATTGCAAACCCTGCATAAAGCATGAATGCCATGCATTATGCAGGGTTTTATATATTGCTCTATAGATTTTGTTAGTTATAAATACCTATGTAATAGCACGATAAAAATTAATATAATTTTATTAATAAATTTATTGCTCATATTTAAAAATTTATTGTAACTTTGCATTGCAAAAGCAATTAAAATGTTGCTTATGGAGAGATGCCGGAGTGGTCGATCGGGGCGGTCTCGAAAACCGTTGTACCTTTTATGGGTACCGAGGGTTCGAATCCCTCCCTCTCCGCAGTTAATTATAACCCACTGATTTTCAGTGGGTTAATTTGTTTTACACACAAAATTAATTTTATGATTTTAGAATGCTGTGTGCTATTTGTCTTTTTGGCAATTGGCGAACTCATTGTTTGGCTCACCGGAATTCCTATTCCGTCGAGTATAATCGGAATGTTATTATTAACAGCTGCATTGCAATTTAAAATTGTGAAACTTCGTTGGGTGCAGCGAGTGTCTGATTTTCTTGTGAATAACTTGGGCTTCTTTTTTGTGCCGGCCGGTGTAGGCTTGATGCTTTGCCTTGATATTTTGGCTGACTCGTGGTTGCCGATTGTCGTTTCTGTTGTAGTAAGCACGATACTTATAATTTTCGTAACCGGACATGTGCATCAGTGGGTGCGCAATTATTTAGCACGTAATAATTCTAACAAAGATGGAATTTCTGGAAAATAAATTTTTCTTGATAGCATTGACTTTTGTGGTCTATGTCTCAGCAAAAGCTTTGCAAAACAAAACCGGAGTTAAGTTGCTCAATCCAATTTTGATATCTATGATTGTGCTGATTTGCTATCTTTGCGCTTTCGATATTAAATATGAAACTTATCAAGAAGCCGGAAAATATATTGATTTGTGGTTAAAACCGGCTGTTGTAGCTCTTGGTGTGCCGTTATATCGTCAGCTTAAGGCTATACGTCGCCAAATGTTACCGCTGCTATTTGCAGAATTGGCCGGTTGTGTGGTAGGTATAATCTCTGTGGTATTAGTCGCCGACCTTATGGGCGCAAGCAAGGAGATAATAATGACATTAGCGCCAAAGGCCGTGACAACACCAATTGCTATGGAAATTTCCAGTTCGATTGGCGGTATACCATCACTCACTGCTGCTATTGTGGTCTGCACCGGTATATTTGGAGGTATGGTTGGCTTTCAAATTATAAAACTCACCCATATTTATAGTCCAATAGCCGGCGGACTTTCAATGGGCACTGCAGCTCATGCTATCGGTACTTCTACAGCTATGGAACGCAGTGAACGTTATGGCGCATTTTCATCTTTAGGACTTACGCTGAATGGATTGCTCACTGCACTTCTTTCTCCGATTATTCTTTCGCTTATGGGATACTTGCCTTAACTGTTAGGCATACATATAAAAAAAGAAGGCTGCACATAATTTGGCTGTGCAACCTTCTTTATTTATATGTATGCGTTGTTAGTATTGCAAATAAACAAATGGAACAAGTTCGCTTTGTCGTGTTTGAATTACAATAAATATAACAAGAGCAAGAATTAAAGCTTGCAAGATTGTTGGTGCTGCAATATATGTATTGCGTAGTTTTACTTGCCAACTGTCGGGTGAATAATGGAGGATAAATCCGGCAGCAATAGCTAAAATAACAAATGGATAAGCTTGCACAAATTGTAATGCAATCTCCGGATGAAAATCAGTAAATATTTGATTAAACATCTCACAAAGATTCTCAAGTGAGGTGCATCTAAATGAGATAAAGCCGGTAACAATAAGTGCGAATGTGAATGCAATGTTGCAAGGTCTCGCTATATTTGAAGTTACTTGATTATAAGTGATATGCCAATGCTTTTTAATTTTCTTATGGGCAGCCAGTAATACACCGTTGTATGCGCCCCACATTAGGTACATCCATGAGGCTCCGTGCCATATACCACCAATGACCATAGTGATGAATAGATTGAAGTATGTGCGTAAGCTTCCTTTGCGATTTCCGCCTAAAGGTATGTATATGTAATCGCGTAGCCAAAATGAGAGTGAGATGTGCCAACGTCTCCAAAATTCACTCGGATTTTGTGATTTGAATGGCGAATTAAAGTTGTCTTTAAATCGATAGCCCAATAGCAATGCGATACCAATGGCCATATCGCTATATCCTGAAAAATCACAGTATAGTTGCAGCGTAAATGAAATTGCACCCACAAGATTTTCCAGCCCGGAGTATAACGCAGGATTTTCGAAAATTCGGTCAACAAAGTTTCCACTTATATAATCAGCTATTACAACCTTCTTGATTAATCCGCACATAACCAAGAATAGACCTTCGCCAACCATAGCGCGTGTGGCTTGCTTGTTTTCTTTGATTTGCGGCAAAAGATCAACAGCACGCACTACCGGACCCGCTAGTAATGGCGGAAAGAATGTCATGAAAAAGAAATAGTCAATTGGGTTGTGGCATGGCTCAAGTTTGTTACGATACAAGTCAACAAGGTAACTAATAGAACGAAATGTAAAAAATGATATACCTGCCGGCAACACGATGTCAAGAGGAGTGAAGCTTGTGTCGGTTATTTCAGCAATCGTTTGATAAAGTAAATTGAAGTATTTAAAGTATATCAACATGCTAACATTGCACACTACGTTAAGTGCCACAATGCCTCGTCGTTTCCAATTTGTATTGGTTTTGCCCATAAGTAGGCCTAAACAATAGTCGCAAGTGCAAACGCCGAGTAAAATCAAACAATATATACCACTTGATTTATAATAAAAATATAGTGAAAATAATATAGCAAAAATTAGTTTTACAACTCTCCACTTGCTGATTAGCTGATAAATGCCAACAAAACAAATGAACATAAACATAAACAACCCGGTGTTGAACAACAAGGGCTGTTGAGGATTGAAGGTTAACAGTTTTATTATATTTTCGCCGTCAATTTGCGATAGTAAGTTTTGCATCTTTATAGGTATTGCTTATTTTGCTTTTGCTGTTGTACGTTTGTGTTGCGTTTTGGCCGTTCTTTCGTGTGACTCTTCTGCATACGATTTAATCGCATCTGACAGCGCATGGTACAAAAGTTCACCTTCTAAATAGTAGCCTGCCCATGTGCGATGTATTCGGTCACTGCTCAAAAGCCTATTTTGTAACCATTTTGCTGATGCGCCTTGTCCACCGGCTACTTCATAAAAGTCATAAACAGCCAATTGTTTGTCGGCAGCATATTTGAGTATCACGTTACGCATACGATTTACGTTGCTGTTGATTTGGTATGTGCGTACTTTTGTGGTGCGGCGGCGTCCACGACGGCGTATTGCTTTAGTCGAATAGACAGAGCGCTGACATTCTGATGGTGTCGTTAGCAATATTTCTGCATTGGGATTATGTTTCCGAATATCATTTACGAGTACATCGATATTGCTATAGAATGTAGCATCTGAAAGTTTGCCAAATGCTTCGTTTGTACCAAGGCTGATTATTATCAAATCAGGAGAAAGTGCTGAAATGTCTTTCCCAGTATTTCCGATTAATGAATATGTGGAATATGTTGCACCATTATTGCCAATCGCATGATATATCACTCCTTGAGCATCATTTTTTCGCACATCAAAACCAAAAATATTGAAGTTTGAGCCATTTAAAGTTAGGTCAATAGCTGATATTTCTTCTGCAAATGTAATTTGTACTCCCCAAGTTTGTGCTTTGGCTGAAAATGCTACATCCTTGCCGGCAACTGTTACTGTTTCAACAGTAAATTTCCCATCACCGAAAATATTCATGCTTTTAAATGAACTAGGTGAAGTGATTTTAAATGTCGGTTTAGAAGTTTCAGCGTGAAGAGATATGCCGGTAAAGCCCATTTGTGTTGGCCATGGCATTTTAAGAAGTTTAGCACTTGTAAAAGGCGCAGCTGATGTGATCTTATAATCTAACGGCTGATTTGTGCCTGCGAGTCTATACGGAACCATCAACCCTCGTCCTGCATTGCCGTAGTTTTCTTGCAACAGTTTGCGTATGCGTCCGGTATTACCATCTGCTTGTACATGCGAATCGCCGATATGCACAATATTAATGGTTCCACCATGCTTTGTTTCGTTAAATTTCTCAGCTAATGCTTGCCAAGAATGTTCATTATATTTTATCTTGTTCTCAGTCAGCTTTAGAAATGGATAACTTTTGTAATCACGTGATTGAGCTATAGCGGAGCCTGCTTCCAACTCCGGATTTTCTCTAGTAGTGACATCGCTATCGCTGACATCTTGCTGTAGTGGTGGAGTAGCAGCTGCTATGGTTATAGATGTAGCAACAATGCATAGGTTTATGAATAGATAAAATTTTTTCATTTTAAAGCGCTCTTGAAAGATTTAATAAAAGTGTCGGCTAGTGTGGCGCCACCTTTGGCATTTAGGTGAATATAGTCTGCATTGATCAACCCTTGTTCGCGCCAAGCAATCGCTGCATTTGTTCCTCCCATTGCTTCACGTGTATCCCAAAACAGACACCCTGATGCTTTAGCTGCATTTCGTTGTGCGTCAACCATAGCTTGTGAAGTTGGTAATGATTGCACTTCACCGCCTAATTTCTGCCCTCGATCGCCAATGCCGAGTAGTAAAATATCTGCGGTTGGATAGCACTTTCTTACTTGTGCAACAACTTGCTGCATGATCTTACCGTATGCAGTATAGTCTGTTTGCTGCGATGAAAGTGCATTGATGCCATATTCAAGAATGATCAAGTCATAGTTGACGTACTTGCGCATTTGAGCCGCAAGTTGCTCATCAAGGGTGCGGTGAGATATGCCGGAATTGCCACGCAGTGACATATTGTCAAGAGCGATGCCATTTGTGTTGTTGACGTATGCACCTAATGATGTGAAACCTGCTATGTCTGTTGATATCGTTGTTGTTGTGGTTAATCCGCTTACTTCAATACATTGGACATCAGCAGAAGCTGAGACTGCGTATGATTGCTCGCCGGCATCGGTGGCAATAGTGACTGTGCCATCTGTTGGGGTGATGTAAAGGAACTTCACAGAGTTCCAACTGTCAGCATGCTTAATTTTACTAGTTCCGGTATATTTGACGCTAGCAGTGCCGTCTGTGGTGAAGTATTCACCGGATAGTGGCTTGTATTTTTTAGAGTCTTTTTTGCGCATATCGTGAATCGTCCAACCTTTTGAACTTTCACGTATAGACGTGCGAAATCCGCTTACTTCTGATGCTAATGGCACATATCCTACGCCTGCACCGCCATATAAGTTTTGAAGCTCTTGGCGGATATGCATGGTAAATATGTCACCTTCAATGTATGAATCACCGATGACTGCAATGCGCACGGTGCGATCAGCACAATGTGCTAATGCTTGCTTGAAGTGTGCAAGCCCGTTTCCTGATTGTGAATAATCTTCAATTATAACTTGTCCATTCACGCGCGGATTAATAGTCTTAGTAGTTGTATCGTTTGCATAAACGCTATTTTGCTTAGTCTTGCCATTGTCTGATTTAATGGCAGAAGCCAGCGCCGGGTCAATCGGCTCAGATGCAGTTGCAACAACTTTATCGTTTGGCAATATATCCGATATGATATTGTAATCTTTGATTTGACCTTTAGTAATATCGCTCCATGGCACAACCGAGAGTGCGGCCACTGCGGCCACTGCAGCTGTGATTATTAGAAACGGATTGCCTTTATCTTTATTCATGATTAAATTTGGTTAGAATATTCGCTAACACTTGTGACTTTAGCGTTGTTTCGTCCCATTCAAGCTCGGCAACGCTAGCTTCGGTGATACCGCCTCCGGCATATATGCATGCGTTTGTTTGTGAGATTTGTGCGCAACGTAAAGTTACGATAGCTTTAAATTGTTTATCATTAACATACCCGAAATATCCGCCATACAGACGGCGTGGATGTTGTTCGATATTGTTAATCCTATTGATTGAAGTTTCGCGGGGAATACCACATAGCGCAGGTGTTGGGTTCAGCCTGTCTATTACTGTGATTATATCGTTGTTATCATTGAATTTGCCTGTTATATATGTGGCCAAATGCTCAATGTTATTTGTTTTAATTGAAGAACATTCAGATACAGAATAAGGCAAATTTAGTTGATCTAATGTGAGAGTAATAAAGTTGCAAACCATATTTTGCTCTTGTATGTTCTTTTCGTCCCATTTGCAAAACTCTTCACTGATTTTGCGAGTACCGGCAAGTGCTAAGGTCTGTAATTGCTCTGACATGTAGTCTGCTTCAAGAAGAATCTCTGGAGATGCGATGATCCAACATCCAATTTCTGGAGTGTGTAACAGACAACAATACGTGTTTTTGTTTACTTCAAAATATTTTTCTGCTAGGTCTGCTATACTATTTCTTGTATTTACTGCGATTGTGCGTGATATCACTGTCTTACCTTTCGATTGTTTCAAATCTTCAACTAATTTCTTAATTGAATTTAGGTAATATGTTTTATCAGTTGACTCATTCCAAGGTGTGGCAAGCGTATATTTGTTGCCTGATTCATAATTTGCAACATCTTTCAATGTTAATCGGTCTATAATCAAGATGCGATTGGCGAACTTATCAAGCCAATTTACAGCATAAAATGTTGTCGTTGATATGGGCGCTTTCTCACTTCGATCATCACAAATGAAAGTGAACACGTCACTATTTTTATCTCGATATAATGCAAAACTTAGACCAAACCTAAGGGCTCGATCTATCGCGGATTTATGTAGTTGTGAAAAACACATACTGATATTACATTAGTCAGCACATTCGGCTATCAATTCAAAAGGCATTGCATCAACAATTTCTACGTTGTAGAATTCGCCTTTCGTAAGTTTTTTATCCCTTTTTCGTACTAATACTTCTGGATCTACTTCCGGTGAATCGTATTGCGAACGGCAAACATAGTATTCCTCGTTTTCGCTATCGCATATAACTTGCATTGTCTTTCCAACTTTTGACTGATTACTTTCTAGCGCAATTTCTTCTTGTATTGCCATTATCTCGTCAAGTCGCTGCTGCTTCACTTCTTCCGGAATATCATCGTTAAAATTGGCTGCAGCGTAAGTGTCATCTTCGCAACAATAAGCAAAGGCTCCCATACGCTCAAATTTCGCCTCACGAACAAATTGCTTCAACTCTTCAAATTCGGCCTCTCCTTCGCCCGGGAATCCGACCATGAGAGTTGTGCGAATATTTATCCCAGGAACTTCGCGGCGAACTCGTGCTATTAATTCGCGAGTTTCAGCTCCGTTAATATGTCTGCGCATATTTGCTAACACATTATCGCTGATATGTTGAAGCGCGATATCTAAATATTTACAAACATTATCATGTTTTGCCATTACCGGCAGTATATCATAAGGAAATTGTGCCGGGTATGCGTAGTGTAGACGTATCCATTTAACTCCATCAATAGAAGCTATTTTATCAATAAGCTCTGCTAATGCTGATTTCCCGTAGATATCTGTGCCGTAACTAGAAAGATCTTGTGCGATTATATTGAATTCTTTTACACCACGCTCAGCTAGGCCTGTAACTTCATCGAGAATATCCTCTATGGTGCGCGATGTGTGACGTCCTGTGATTAATGGAATTGCACAGAAGGCGCAAAAGCGATTGCATCCTTCTGAAATCTTGATATACGCGTGATGCTTTGGCGTTGTGATAACGCGATCATATTTAGCTATGCCGGGATTCGCTTTTGCAATGTCAGCAGATATCGTTGCCCAATCAAATTTGCCATACCATCTATCAACTTCCGGAATTTCTGTTTCTAGCTCTTTGCGGTAACGCTCAGAAAGGCATCCCATCACGTTTATATGTTTTACTTTGCCTTCGTTTTTAGCAGCTACGCACTGAAGTATCATATTAATAGATTCTTCTTTAGCATCGCCAATAAATCCGCAGGTGTTAATTACAATCTCGTCAGCTGTAATGTCTGATGGATTGTGAACAACTTCAAAACCAGTGTTTTCAAAAAGTTTAATAACACGTTCACTATCAACGAGATTTTTTGAACATCCCATTGTGATAACAGCAATTTTCTTCATGTTATTGTAGCTATTTACGCGTGTTGAATAACGATTCGGCAAATTCTTGTCTGTTAAATACTTGCAAGTCATTTATGCCCTCGCCGAGGCCGATGTATTTAACAGGAATTTTAAATTGGTCGCTAATACCGATGACCACCCCACCCTTGGCTGTGCCATCAAGCTTGGTGACTGCTAAGTGTGTAACTTGTGTGGCTGCTGAAAATTGACGGGCTTGCTCAAACGCGTTTTGTCCGGTTGATCCATCTAGCACGAGTAAAACTTCATGAGGCGCACCGGGAACAACACGCTCCATAACTCGTTTGATCTTTGAAAGTTCACCCATCAGAGCAACTTTGTTGTGTAAACGCCCTGCTGTATCAATTAACACGACATCAGCATTTGAAGCTACCGCAGACGATAAGGTGTCGAATGCTACGGCGGCGGGATCTGAACCTAATTGCTGTTTAATAATAGGAACATCGGCTCGTCTAGCCCATTCTTCTAATTGCTCAATGGCAGCGGCTCGAAATGTGTCAGCCGCTCCAAGCACAACTTTATTGCCTGCTGATTTGTATTGGTGTGCCAATTTGCCTATAGTTGTAGTCTTGCCAACTCCATTTACTCCGACAACCATTATTACGTAGGGCTTTCCGGTTTTTGGCACCGAGAAATCTGACGATACGTCTTCTGTACCATTCTCAGTCATCAATGCAGAAATTTCTTCGTATAGCAATTGATTGAGCTCATCGGTGCCGACGTATTTGTCGCGAGCTACACGTTCTTTTAGTCTGTCAATTATTTTAAGTGAAGTTTCAATGCCTACGTCAGATGTAACAAAAATTTCTTCGAGTTCATCTAAAAAGTCATCATCAACTTTAGATTTGCCTACAGCAGCACGTTTTATTTTCTCGAAAAAACCTTGTTTGGTTTTTTCGAGACCTTTATCGAGTGTTTCCTTCTTGTCTTTAGAGAAAAAGCTGAAAAATCCCATATACGGAAATGAATTTATACATTATTTATTATCACGCAAAGTTACAAATAATTCACTGATTAATGAAATTTTTTGTAATTTTGTTGCCGGTATGCAAACAACGGATAAAGTAATATGCCGTGAACTAATAAATCTATTAGTTAAACACGGAATAAAAGATATAATTTTGAGCCCGGGCACGAGAAATGCACCGCTCATAATGGCAGTAGCTCGTAATGCTAATTTACGTAGTCATGTCGTTGTTGATGAGCGTAGTGCGGCTTTTGTGGCATTGGGCATGTCTTCATTGAGTCAAACACCGGTAGGACTTATTTGCACGTCCGGCTCAGCTATGCTTAATTATGCTCCGGCTTTGGCTGAGGCATTTTATCGTGAAGTGCCGTTAATTGTTATTACTGCTGATCGCCCTGCAGAATGGATTGACCAAGACGATTGCCAAACTATCCATCAGCCTTTTGCTTATGGCAAACTTGTTAAAATGTCTTTGGATATCCCGGATGATAACTCAGCCAAGTCTGTGTGGTATGCAAATCGTCAGATTAATGATGCAATTAGTTGTGCTTGTTCGGGCAGAAAAGGACCAGTGCATATAAACATTCAACTCGATGCTCCACTGACAAATGTTTGTGATATCGTTGATGAATCTAGTAGATTTATTGAAACTATATCCCCTGAACCTTTAGTGAGCACGTCTTTGGCAAGGGAATTGGCGTTAAACTTAAAATCGCCTACTAAAATACTAATTGTAGTAGGTTTTAATGCCCCAAATCAAAAATTAAACAGAGCATTGAATAAATTATTGCAGTTGCAAAATGTTGCCATAATAGCCGAGGCTCAATCTAATGTGCACATCAAGGATGCAGTTAGAAATATAGAGTCAATATTTAGCGTAAATACACCGGAAATGCTTTGTGATTTGGCTCCTAATATAGTTATTACAATTGGAGGGTCTGTTCTTTCTCAATCTCTCAAACGATGGTTGCGCGATATGCCGAACCTTCAACATTGGCATGTTGGTGTGCGTGGATACGCGGTAGACTGTTTTAAACATCTTGTAAAAAGAATTGAACTTCCTGCTGAAACGTTTATGGGACAATTAGCATCCGGAGCTATGCCATTCAAGTCTTATCAGTCTGATTATCAAAGACGTTGGTCTCAATATTCTGAAAAAGCCCGTTTAAAACATTCTACTTTTGTGAAGAATGAGCCATGGTCTGATTTGATAGCAGTGGATAAAATTATCTCAAGATTACCCAATAAATGCAACCTTCAAATTAGTAACGGGACTGCTGTGAGGTATGTACAACTATGTAATTTCCAACATTTGCATAGAGTTGATTGTAATCGTGGCGTTAGTGGAATTGATGGTTCAACCTCAACCGCAGTTGGTGCGTCTTTGGCTTATGATGGAATAACTGTGCTTTTAACCGGAGATATGAGCGCTCAGTATGACATCGGTGCATTGGCAATACATGACATTCCAAGTAGGTTAAAAATCATCGTTCTAGATAACGATGGCGGATCAATATTTAGAATGATTAAGCCTACGCGCTCATTGCCAGAGTGTGAAGATTTTCTAGCTGCGAAGGTTCATTTACCCCTAAAACAGCTTGCAGACGGTTTCGGATTTTCTTTCTATGATGTCTCGGGCCTAGCTTCATTAGATGATGCAATGACTGATTTTTTGGCCGAGTCAGATAAACCAGCTATCATGGCCGTGCATACTTGCGGCAAAACAAGCGCTGATGTATTCAGAAAGTATTTAACTCAATTCAAACAAAATAAACACTTAAACTATATAAAGTTATGACACGTGATTGGAAAACAATTAAAGAATATAGTGATATCTTATTCCAATTTTACAATGGAATCGCAAAGATAACAATAAATCGTCCGGAAGTTTATAACGCATTCCGTCCACAAACAAATGCTCAGATGCTTGATGCTATGAGCTATTGCCGAGACCATAGTGAGATTAAAGTAATTGTACTTACCGGCACCGGAAATAAGGCTTTTTGCTCTGGTGGCGATCAAAATTATAAAAGTCGCGGCGGATATAGAGATGAGGACGGTACTCCTCGTTTGAATGTGTTGGATCTTCATAAAGCAATACGTTCAATCACAAAACCGGTTATTGCAATGGTAAATGGTTATGCTATTGGTGGCGGAAATGTGTTGAATGTAGTTTGCGACCTCTCGATCGCTTCAGATAATGCTATTTTTGGACAAACAGGTCCCAAAGTAGGTAGTTTTGATGCCGGATTTGGCTCTTCATATTTAGCTCGCTGTGTCGGTCAAAAGAAGGCACGAGAAATTTGGTTTTTATGCCGTCAATATACGGCAGCCGAAGCGCTCGAAATGGGTATGATAAATAAGGTTGTCCCGTTTGATAAACTTGAAGATGAAGTTGTTGATTGGTGCGAGACTATAATGAAACGTAGCCCGTTTGCAATACGTATGATTAAGAGAGCATTAAATGCTGAGCTTGATGGTCAACATGGCCTTATGGAGTTTGCCGGTGATGCAACATTGATGTATTATCTAATGGACGAAGCTCAAGAAGGTAAAAACGCATTTCTTGAAAAGCGTGATCCAGACTTTGATCAATTTCCTCAATTCCCGGGTTAAACTATGCTTTGCGCAAAATGGATGCCTTATCGTCTGAATTTTAAATTTGAAGCACGAACATCTCGTGCTTCAATGACGTATAAGGATACATACTTTATTAAAGTGTGGGATGACCTGAATCCAACGATATATGGTTTAGGAGAGTGTGCCCTATTTAAAGGCCTAAGCAAGGAAGACGATGATACGTACGAGTCTAAATTGACGTCACTTTGTAATGATCCGAGTAATGTTATACCTGATGCCAGTTCCATAAAATTTGGGTTCGAAACTGCTTTGCGTGATCTTAAAAATGGAGGTCAAGGCATAATTACCGATAATGAATGGATTAAAGGTAATGTCGGTATTCCAATTAATGGGCTAATTTGGATGGGTGACAAAAATCTAATGTTGCAACGAATCAAACAAAAACTTGATGAGGGCTTTAAATGTATTAAATTGAAAATTGGCGGTATAAATTTTGATGATGAAGTTGAACTCCTCAAATTTGTCCGAAGCAATTTTAGTCAAGATGTTCTCGAATTGCGATTAGACGCTAATGGAGCGTTTAAACCCTCTGAAGCCTTGCAAAAATTAGAGATTCTCTCGCACTTTAGTATACATAGTATTGAGCAACCAATAAAAGCCGGCCAATATGACGAAATGGCTAAAATCTGTGAGTCTTCTCCAATAGATATCGCTCTCGATGAAGAACTTATTGGAACAACTTTGCCCGATTTTAAAACTGAACTGTTGAGCTATGTCAGACCTAAATACAT
Source organism: uncultured Bacteroides sp. (assembly GCA_964431795.1). Taxonomy (GTDB): domain Bacteria; phylum Bacteroidota; class Bacteroidia; order Bacteroidales; family Muribaculaceae; genus CAG-873. The sequence goes on along the minus strand of CAYSLD010000002.1, from coordinate 4,720 downwards.
AATCCTCAAGCCTGCTCTATGTGGCGGTTTGGCAGACGCTGATAAATGGATAGAAACGGCAGAACACCTTAATATTGGCTGGTGGGCCACTTCTGCCCTTGAGTCGAATGTGGGCCTAAATGCTATAGCTCAGTGGGTGTCAGCAAAGTGCACTACGATGCATCAGGGTTTAGGAACAGGTGAATTATATCACAATAATATTGTTTCGCCGATTGTACGCAAAGGCAGCAAATTGTTTTATAACCCAAACACTAATAAAGCTACAATCGATTTTAACTGAGATGAATTCATATAACGATTTCCTTAACGAGTGGCAATCTAATTGCGATTATATGATTGCACATACATCTGGTTCTACCGGAGCACCTAAAGAAATAAGATTGCTCAAAAGCGATATGATCGCTTCGGCAAAAGCTACAAATGATTTTTTTGATGTAAGATCCGGTGACAATTTAGTGTGCCCGCTTTCTCTGAACTATATTGCCGCAAAGATGATGGCTGTTCGTGCAATTGTTGCCGATGCTAATTTAATTCTCATACGACCATCAAACGACCTTAATATTAATTGCAATGCTAAGATACTTGCTATAGTCCCATCTCAGGTGGATAGTCTAATTGCTCAACCTCAACTGAAAACGTTGATTGAAAATGTCATTATCGGTGGCGCTCCATTAGTAGACGAAAAACGTCAAGAATTAATAACTCTTGGTTACAATGCATTTGAAACGTATGGTATGACTGAAACATGTAGCCATGTGGCTCTAAGACATATCACTGAAGACTCGTTCTCGGCTGTTGAAAATATTACTTTTGATGTTGACAATCGTGATTGCTTGATAGTGAATGTACCGCACATGTCAATTAAACGTGTTGTAACTAACGACGTGGTCAAATTGTATGATAATAAAACTTTCACATGGCTCGGTAGATATGATAATGTAATCAATAGTGGCGGCATTAAAATACATCCAGAAGTTCTTGAAAAACAAATAACTGAAATTATCGGCTCGACATATGCTTTTTATATTGCAGGCGCACCTCATCCAAAATGGGGACAACAAGTGATATTGATAATTGAGGCAAATCAAGATACTGCAAATCAAATAATGTCAGAATTGGCAATCCATTTAGACCATAAATATTTGCCTAAAAAAGTAATTGCCGTTAGAAAAATTCAACGAACTTCTAACGGCAAAATAATAAGACAAATCTTAGGCTTATAAAATAATCCTATATCTTATCCCCAATTCTCCCCTCAGACATATATAGTATCAAAATGTATTAGCCAAATTTGCTGATCTTGCGTAACTGCGGCTCATTAATAATTTTAATGCGGCGGCCGTCAACAAGTAGTATCTTTTCTGTCACGAATGTAGATAGAGTGCGTATAGCATTTGAGGTTGTCATATTGGATAAATTGGCCAAATCTTCTCGCGACATATATATCTTTATTGTAGCATTGTCATCTTCGTATCCGTAATTGTCACGAAGTACAATCAATGCTTCTGCTAAACGCCCTCTTATATGTTTTTGTGTGAGATTTACTATTCGTGTGTCTGATCCACCAAGATTATGTGATAATTCTTGAATGAAAAACCAAGCCAATTTCATGTTATTGTTAATCATATCTTTGACTAACGACATTGGAAGTGAACCTAATGTCGACGCTTCAAAAGCACATGCACTCGACATATGCGGCTCTTCTGCAAACGATGCACGATATCCAAAATATTGCACCGGACGATATAAACGAATAATCTGTTGACGCCCGCCTATGCCGTCTTTATATATTTTTACTTTGCCTTTCAACAAACACCAAAGATATTCTGCTTCCTCTCCTTGAGAATAAATTATCTGGTTCTTTTTAAAGTTATGTACAACGAAATTTTCAGCAATAAGTCTGCGCTCTTCTGTGTCGAGAACAGTCCATATAGCAGACAGGTCTTCGTTTATAACTTTTTCTATGGTGGTCTTTAACATAAGAATCTATGAATATGTCACACAAATATGTTTAACAACATACAAATGTAGTAATATTTTTAATTCTACAAAAAAAATATAGCCAAAAATCGACATTTCGATTAATTATTTGTGTTTTTAAGTGGAAAAAATTCATAATTTCATTTTAATTCTTTATATTTGCGGTGTCAATTATCGCGAATTTTTGATATATGCTTTTAACCTTAATTAAAACCAATCCATTAATTAGCTCTTGACAGTGTTTAAAAATAACTATAAGTCTAACTTAATATAATTTATACCTTAAAGATGAAAAGAGTTTATACATTCGGCGATGGCAAAGCTGAAGGTAATGCTTCAATGCGAAACCTCCTTGGCGGTAAAGGTGCCAATCTTGCTGAAATGAACCTCCTTGGCATGCCTGTGCCTCCCGGTTTTACAATTACAACTGAAGTCTGCACCGAGTATACTCAATGCGGCAAAGATGAAGTAGTGAAACGAATCAAAGAAGACGTAGAAAAATCTATTAAACATGTTGAATCTTTGACCGGAAAGAAATTTGATGACCCCTCAAATCCTCTTCTAGTCTCAGTGCGCTCTGGCGCTCGCGCTTCTATGCCAGGTATGATGGATACTGTCCTCAACCTCGGTATGAATGACGATACTGTCGCTTCTTTAGCTCAAAAAAGTGGTAACCCTCGTTTCGCTTGGGATAGCTATCGCCGTTTCGTGCAAATGTATGGCGATGTCGTTCTTGGCATGAAACCAAAAAGCAAACAAGACATTGATCCCTTCGAGGAAATAATGGATAAAGTTAAAGAGGCTAAAGGCGTAAAACTTGACACCGAACTCGATGTCGATGACCTTAAAAACCTCGTTAAACTTTTCAAAGCTGCTGTTAAAGATTTTACCGGCAAAGATTTCCCCGATTCTGCGTGGGAACAACTTTGGGGCGGAATATGTGCCGTATTTGATAGCTGGATGAATGAACGTGCTATCATTTATCGTAGAATGAATCAAATCCCTGAGGAATGGGGCACTGCTGTGAATGTTCAAGCTATGGTATATGGTAACATGGGCGAAAACTCAGCAACAGGTGTAGCTTTCTCTCGCGATGCTGCTACAGGCGAAAATATTTTCAACGGCGAATATCTTATTAACGCACAAGGAGAAGACGTCGTTGCCGGTATACGCACTCCGCAACAAATTACTGTCGAAGGCTCTAAACGTTGGGCTAAACTACAAGGCATATCAGAAGAAGAACGTGCATCTAAATATCCTTCACTTGAAGAATCTATGCCTCAATGTGCTGCCGAACTTATCGCAATCGCTAATCGTCTAGAAGACTATTACAAAGATATGCAAGATATGGAATTTACTATCCAAGACGGCAAACTTTGGATGCTTCAAACACGTAACGGTAAACGCACCGGCGCAGCTATGGTTAAAATTGCTATGGACCTCCTTCGTGCCGGAGAAATTGACGAAAAAACCGCCCTACTCCGAATGGAGCCTCAAAAATTAGATGAACTCCTACACCCCGTATTCGATAAGTCAGCCCTCAAAGTTGCCAAAGTAGCAGCAAAAGGACTTCCTGCTTCTCCGGGAGCTGCAGCTGGCCAAATTGTTTTCTCTGCTGAAGATGCTGAAACTTGGGCTGAAAAGAAAAAGAAAGTAGTTCTAGTTCGTATAGAAACTTCCCCCGAAGACCTACGTGGTATGGCTGTCGCTCAAGGCATCCTTACAATGCGCGGAGGTATGACATCTCATGCCGCAGTTGTCGCTCGTGGTATGGGCAAATGCTGCGTATCTGGTGCCGGCGAGATCAAAGTCGATTATAAAGAAAAAACTGTTGCTATGGGTGGCAAAACCTATAAAGAAGGCGACTGGATTTCACTCAATGGCTCAACCGGTGAAGTTTATGATGGACAAGTTCCTACAACCGAGCCGGAACTCGGTGGCGACTTTGGCGCAATAATGAATCTTTCAACAAAATATGCAAAAACCCTCGTTCGTACAAATGCCGATTCTCCCCGCGACGCAAAACAAGCACGTCATTTCGGAGCCCAAGGCATTGGACTTTGCCGCACAGAACACATGTTCTTTGAAGGCGATCGCATCAAGAGTGTTCGCGAAATGATTCTAGCTTCAGATGAAGAAGGACGTCGTATCGCGCTAGCTAAACTTCTGCCCATGCAACGTGGTGACTTCGAAGGTATTTTCGAGGCAATGGATGGCTTTGGTGTAACTATCCGTTTGCTTGATCCCCCATTGCATGAATTCGTTCCTCATCAGACTGCAACGCAAAAAGAGCTTGCTGATGAAATGGGTATTAGCCTTGCCGAGGTTAAAGCTAAAGTTGATAGCCTTGAAGAATTCAATCCTATGCTAGGTCACCGCGGTTGTCGCCTTGGTATCACATACCCCGAAATTACTGAAATGCAAACACGTGCGATCATCGAAGCAGCATTGTCTTGCAAAGCTCGTGGCATTGATGTACACCCCGAAATAATGATTCCTCTTGTTGGCTCACTTAAAGAAATCCAACACCAAGCAAATGTCATAAACGAAACTGCAGCTAAGGTATTTGCTGAAAAAGGTCAATCTATAGCATATCGTGTTGGTACTATGATTGAAGTTCCACGCGCAGCTCTCACAGCAAACGAAATTGCAACAGTTGCCGATTTCTTCTCATTCGGAACAAATGACCTCACACAAATGACATTCGGTTTCTCTCGCGATGATGCTCCCAAATTCTTGA
>CAYSLD010000001.1:0-49354 GCA_964431795.1 uncultured Bacteroides sp. | reverse complement strand
CTCTGCACGCTTACACACCACCTCTACACGCTGTCAAAACCGGTCAACCCCATGTTTGCGGTGCTTAAAGCGCACAAAATTACAAATTAATCCCATATCCCACCAAACAATTAACGCATTTTAACTATTTAGCGTATGAAGTTGGTCCAAGTGATGTCGTTGCGCTCGGGGGCGGGATTGTTGTGCGTGCAGTTCACCAGCCATGCAATGTTGTCGGCAAGTGTGCGCATGGTTTGCAGGCCTTCGGCATCTTGTTGCACTTCGCCGGGTCGTCCGCCAAACACTATGTTCCAATACTGTGATGTGGCATGTATCATGTTGCTCATGTCGGCATACATGTTCAGCCGTTGGAACGCTGCTGTTGAGCCACCTCGGCGGCAAATGGTCACTGCTGCCCAAACCTTGTTTTGCAGATAGCGCTGCGATGAGTAAAACACACGGTCGAGTAGGGCACATAGCGAGCCGTTGGGGCCGCCGTAGTATGTGGGTGAGCCAACTATTACGGCATCGGCATCTTCGAGCGCAGTGCGCACGTCGTTGTACACTGTGTCGGTGAATGCACAGCGCCCGGTTTTCAAGCATGAATGGCATGAAATGCAGCCTTGCACCGGTTTCACTCCAATCCAAATGATTGTTGAGTCTATGCCGTGTTTTTTGAGCTGATTTGCCACTTCTGTGAGTGCTTGATGTGTGTTTCCGTTGGCGCGTGGGCTGCCGTTTATTAGTAGTGCTTTCATTGTTGTAAGTTGTTTTAGATATATTTTTAAATTAAAAAAGCTCTGCGCCGGGCAGAGCTTTTAATAAGGTATGTTGTTCTCAAAATTATTTGATGCCAAGCTTTGTTTTAACAGCTGATGTAACATCAACAACGTCGCTGCCTTGATAAACAGATGCACCGTCTTCGAAGATGAAGGTGTAGCTGCCTTCTTGACCTACAGCTTTGATAGCGTCAACGATTTTTTGTTGGATGGGAGCCATCAATTGTTGTTGTTGCTTTTGGAGGTCGTCGGCGGCTGTTTGACGGAAGCGTTGAGCTTTTTGGTCAAGTTCTTGCACTTCTTGAAGGCGACGTTCTTTGATTGACTCGGGAGTGTCTGCAGCGAGATTTTGATATTCTTGCATTTTTTTGTCAACTTCTTCTGCAATTTTCTTCCACTCTTCTTCGTATTTTTTGCTTGCTTCATTAAGCTGATTTTGTGCAGCTGTCGATTCAGGCATAGCGGTGAAGATGGCGTTTACGTCTACTACGCCGAATTTTTGAGCTGCTGCAACTACGGGGAGCATAGCAGCGATTGCGAGAGCAATGATAACTTTTTTAAACATTGTTTATCGTGTAATTTAGTTTGTAAATATTCTGAGTGAGTTGCAAAGTTACTTCGAATATCCGAGTTTTGCAAGTACTTCGTTCGATACATCTATTTGCGGTGATGCAAAAATTATGTCACTGGCCGATGCGCGATCAAATATCGCTTGCAATCCGCGCTCTTGTGCTATTTTTTTCACTGCATTGTAAACGTCATCTTGTATGGGCTTGATCAGTGTTTGACGTTTTTTGTAGAGCTCGCCTTCCGGACCAAAGTATTTGTAGCGAAGTTCGGTTGTCTCTTTTTCTTTGGCAACGATTTCTTCTTCGCGTTTCTTTACTTGCTCTTCGGTGAGAAAAACTTTGTCGGCGAGGTATGTTTGATAGAGGTTTTCGGCCTCTTTACCTTTCGCTTCAACTTCTTTTTGCCAGCGCTGTGACAACTGATTGAGCTGCTCATTGGCCATCTCATAGGATGGGATGTTCTTAAGGATATACTCCATGTCGACTAACGCGAACTTTTGTGCCGAAGCGCAAAATGTTGCCATCAAGCCGAGGGTCAGTATCAAGACAATTCTTTTCATAGCAATTGCGTTATTTGTTAATCGTTAATTATTGAGTTTATACTTATAGACTGTTAATTTGCAAAAAGGTTTAGAACTCTTGTCCAAGAATGAAGTGGAAGTGACTGCCACCTTTTGTGCCTTGTACGTAGTCAAAACCATAAGCCCAGTCAATACCCATCATACCAACCATAGGCAAGTAGATGCGCACACCGGCACCGGCACTGCGCTTAACCGAGAACGGGTTGAAGTTGCTGAGTGATGTCCATGCGTTACCGGCCTCAGCAAATGCAAGTGCGTAGATGGTGGTTGTGGCTTGCAACATGAGCGGGAAGTGTACTTCTACACCATAACGTGTGTAGGCGTAACCGTTGCTGTACGGAGTGAACTGACCGTTGTCGTAACCGCGGAGTGCAATTGTTTCGGTTGCATAGGTGTACGATCCTGACATACCGTCACCACCAACATAGAATGTCTCGAACGGTGTTTTGAGATATTTGTTGTAGCTGCCAATCAAACCGATGTCGGCACGTGTCATGAGCACCGGAGTCCATTGCTCGCTGCTTGTGAGCGGTGTATAGGTGCGCGATTTGAATCGCAGTTTCCAATATTCAATCCATTTGTAGAGCTCTTTCTTTGACGCTGTTGTGCCGGCTTCGCTGAGCGCTTTCCAATCACGTTTGCCCATGAACAAGCTTGCGGGCGGGGTGATTTGCAAGTTGAGCGAGAAGCTTGAACCGCGGCGTGTGTACAAGGGGTTGTCGATAGATGAGCGAGCCAAGGTCAATCCAAGTACAATTGAGTTTGACACACCGTTGCTCATGTAGTACAAGTAATCCCAGTTTTTGAGGTAGTACCAGTTATAACCGAGTTCGGCTGTGAATGTGAAGTAGTCATCCGGCCATTTCAAGCGTTTACCAAAGCCAACATTGATACCAACCATTTGCAATATCTTGTTGGGGTCGTATGCGCTTTGATAGCTGTCGGTGTAGTAGCTGCTATTATAATAGTTGTTGTAATAGTAGTTGCTATATAGGCTGTTGTAGTAGCTGTTGTAGTACGATGAGTTCACACCGGTTTGACGGCTGTAGTAAGCTGATACTTGGAGTGAATTCGGACGCTTGCCTCCAAACCACGGGTCGAGGAATGAAATTGAGTATGATTGGTAGTAGCGAGCATTGGTCTGTGCACTGATGGTGAATGTTTGACCCTCACCTTGTGGTATCACTCCTTTATATGTGCTCGGGTGGAACAAGTTCTTTATTGAGAAGTTGGTGAACTTGAGTGATAACTTACCAATCACACCGGTCTGACCCCAACCCATTGAGAACTCAATTTGGTCGTTGGCTTTCGACTCGAGGTTAAGTATCACGTCTACCGTACCATTTTCTTCGTTAGGTTGCACGTCAGGGTTCATGCTCTCCGGGTTGAAGTGTCCGGTTTGCGCAATTTCACGCAACGAACGCATGAGGTTGCTCTTTGAGAAAAGCTCACCGGGCTTCACGCGAAGTTCGCGGCGCACCACTTTTTCATACAAGCGGTCGTTACCATTGATGACAACATTGTTGATGCGGGCTTGCGGACCTTCCATCATGCGCATTTCAAGCGAGATTGAGTCACCGCTGATTTCACGCTCAATGGGCACAAGTTGATAGAACAAATAACCTTCGTTCATGTACAAGCTTGACACTGCATCTTCGTCTTCGTTCAAACGCTTGTTCATCATCTTTTGGTTGTATACGTCACCGGCTTTCATGCCCAAATATGCGTCGAGCACGTTGTTCGGATATACGGTGTTACCCACCCATGAGATGTCTTTGATGTAGTATTTCTTACCTTCTTCAACGTTGATATAGACGTCAACGAGCTTTTCGTTGTAAGGAGCTACGCTATCGCTAATAATCTTAGCGTCGCGATAACCCTCTTCGTTATACTTTTGTATGATGCGGTTGAGGTCATCGTGATAGTCATTCTCAACAAATTTCTTTTGTTTGAATATGTTGAGAAGCTTGCCATTTTCATTGGTCTTTTTCATGGTACGTTGCAACTTGCTGTCGCTCATCACTTCGTTACCATCAATGTATATTTTGTGAACTTTCACCTTGTCGTGCTTGTCAACGTTCACGTCAACAATCATTTCTTCTTTGTTCGAGAGGTCTTCGCGAAGCACAATGCTAACATCGGCATTGCCAAAGCCCTTGTCGGCAAAGTATTTTTCGGTGATTAGTTTCACACGATTCACTATGTTTTGGGTGATTTGGTTTCCCTTCATTAGTTGCAAACGCTCTTGCAAATCTTCGCGTTCGCCTTTTTTCATGCCGTTATAGTTAACCTCTGATATGCGTGGTTGGGCGCGAAGTTCGAGCTCAATCCATGCTTTGTCGCCACAAGTCTTCACAAGTTTCACTCGCGCTTGTGAAAATAGTTGTTGGCGCATCAGTCGTTTTACGGCATTAGTAATGTCGTTACCGGGAATTTCTATACGGTCACCGACTTTGAGGCCGGTGTAGCCGAGAATGAGGAAGTCGTCATAGTTAGGCGCTCCGGTGACTTTGATGTCGGCAATCTCGTAGGTGCGGGGCATGCCGCTAAAAACCACCGTCGGGTTGTATATAGTATCATTGTCGGCGGTTTGTGCCGCTGACGATACTGCTGTAGTCATCATGAGCAGTCCTAATGCTGCGTAAGGTTTTAAGTGCATATATCGAGTAGATGAATAGGTGCGGGTAATACGATTTAATTACTTGTTTGATGTTATGTTAGTTATTTGTTCGCCGGTCATACCGAAACGACGTTGACGCGATGCAAAGGTGTTGAGCGCCTTCACAAAGTCGTCGTTGCTAAAGTCGGGCCAGTATGTGTCGGTTACGTAGATTTCGGAATATGCTATTTGCCAAAGCAAAAAGTTTGATATGCGAAGATCACCGCCGGTGCGTATCACCAAATCAGGGTCGGGCACTGTGGCTGTGGCCAAGTTTGCGCTGACGGTGTCGGCTGTGATATCTTCAACCTTGAGCGTGCCATCTACTGCTTGTTGCGCTATTTTGCGGGCGGCCTCGGTGAGCTCCCAGCGCGATGAGTAGCTGATGGCTAGTATCAAGTTTAAGCCTGTGCAATGAGCGGTGTCGTCGATGCATTTGTTCAATCTGTCGGATGTCTCTTGGGGCACACGGCTCAAGTCGCCGATTACTGACAGTCGCACATTGTTCGCTATCAGTCCCGGTGTCTCGTCTTCGATGGCTGAGACTATGAGATGCATCAAGATGTCTATCTCTTCTTGCGGACGATTCCAATTCTCTGTCGAGAATGTGTAGAGCGTGAGATATTTCACTCCAATTTGACCGGCAATCTCTGTGATGCGATGCACGGTCTTGACGCCTTCGACGTGACCTGCCGAGCGTTCCATGCCGTGTGACACTGCCCAACGTCCGTTGCCGTCCATGATGATGGCAACGTGCTCAGGCACTGTTCCGGGGATTATGTTATGCGTCGTCGTCATTGCGGTTTTTGCTTTATTTTTAGTCAACGTAGTGGCAGGTTTCGCAGCGCTTACCAAATTCGTAGGTAATGCCGATGGTGAAACGTGAATACCAATCGTTGTTTTTTACAAATGATGATTTTATTGTTGTCAAGTCGCTGAGGTCGCGCCCGTCAACATGGTCGTTAAACACTTTGGTCATCGTAAATTCAATGCCAAGGTTCAATCGCTCTTTCAACTTATATTTTATGCCGGCGCCCATGGGGATATTCACTCCAAATGCGTTGTTACCGTCGCAAGTGGCAAGGGTGGCGCCAACACCAAGTGTGAGATACGGGCTCCATCGGCGCAAACGTTTGTAAGTCTCGCCTATGCCGTAGCTGAAAAAGTTAAACTCATAGCGCACACCAAGGTCATAGACTTGTGAGCTGAATGAGTATTCTTTGCCTTCGGGCAACACGTTGTCGAGGTCGGCGGTGTTGCCGCTGAGGCTGAGGGTTGATAGCACGGCTCTGAATGCCATGCGCGTGTTGGGTATGTAGCGAGCTGTGAGTTCGCCAACAAATCCGGGGTGCTTGAATACGCTCGACGATGCATCGCCTGCATATCCGCTCGCACCAATGCCTGCGCCAAAGTCAAACTTGTAGGGCGCTTCTTGTGCGTGCAGTGTGCCGGCAAATGCCAAAGCTATAAATAGTATGAGAGCTTTAATTGTGCGCATATTCAATCACTATTCGATTAGCGTTTATTCAAGCGGTTTGAATGTCAAACGGTTCACAACTCCGCGATATACGGTCTTATATGTGTTGCCATCTGCATCTTCGCCACCAAACCAATATATGTAGGGACATTCCCACTCGGTGATGGCTGTTGTGGCGCGTGAATACGGATTGGTCGCTTTTATCACTAAGTTTTGGCTTTCAAACTTGTAGAGCGGAGTCCACATTGCAGCACGTGATGTGGTGAATGTGCGCTTATGCACAAATGCTTGTGCTCGTGTGCGTGCGGGCACGCTGGGCGGCAATTGCATCAATGTGTCGGCCTGGGCCCAAGTCATACCAAAGTCGGGCGATACATATATTGTGTCGTTGATTGTGCCATCTTCAAGATTGCCTCCTAGTGCGAGTAATACTGACTCTTTAGTTGCTACCCATGTGCTGTAGCTGAAGCTGGTGACAAAGTAGGGCACTACGGCTACGTTTTCGAGTGCGTAGGGCAAATTGTATTTCGAGAGTTTTGCCCATCGTGTGCCGTCGTATCCCCAAGTTGAGGCGCTGAGTGTGCCGTCGGCAAGGCGTCCGCCAACAATCGACAATTGGCTTGTTGTGCCCATGTTGAATGTGTAGTTGACAGGGATTGAAGTGCCGCTAACGGGGAAGTCAGAGCTTAGCTCGGTTTCTTCTGTTGCCGGATAGCTCACGTGATACCATTTGTTGCCGTTCTTTTTGCAACCTACCAATTGTGAGCCGTAGTTACCGTATATATAGCTCCAACCTGATGCCACGTTTTCCCAATCTTTACCGTCGGTTGAGGTGTAAAGATTGCCGTCTTCATCAAGAATGTAAAGAGCATCGTCGGTGCCGTTAAATGTGTCGATATTTGGTGTGAAACCGAATTGAGGTGTGGTGTATTTCCATTGACCTTCGGGATTTTCGGCTGTGGCTATGCAGTATTCAGTTGCCTTTTTTGATAAGCAATAAACACCGTTGCCGGTCTCAGCTGTGCGCTGATCGTCAAAACTGTCAAAACGTGTGGGGTAGTTGTTTTCTTCAAGGAGTGTCCATGCAAGTGTGTCAGCCGGGATGGTGTGCACGTTCACTTTCACTTGGTAGTTCATCTCAGTCACACCGTCAAGTGCAACCACACGCAAATTTACCGGACCATTGCTGAAATCAATAGAGTCGGTTGAATTTTCTATATAGTTATATGTTGTGTCGGTGCCGTTTGTGCGAGTAACTTTCATCTCGATAACTGAGGCACTGTTCACTGAAATCACAGGTACAAGTTTATCTATTGAGGTACCATAAGGTAATGAGTCGGCATTAAAAATTTGAGCGTTAGCTAAATCAATTGAGAAGAAAACTGAATCAAGGTTTTCAACAACATCATCGTCCTCTGCAAGAGAGAATGAAGTGACTAATGCACTCGAGGCGAGTGTTGTTTCTGAATCAATGCTATCGCTGTTACATGCTACCATGCCGGTTAAAATTGCGGTAGCTGCCAGACTTAAAGTAATTTTATTTGACATTCTTAAATGAGTATATTCTTTGTTTTTAAAGTGCAAAATTATAATTTTGCGCTAAATATGCCAACTATATGATAATAAATCATGTGAAATACAGTGATTTTATATGTTTTTAACCTTAAGTGTAAACAAATATGTTATACATTCAAATGGCTGCAACAATAGGGTGTGAGGCCGTGAAAAGTGGGTTGTTTGAGTGATATGTGATTAGCGATTCGTTTACCTCATATTGTGCTATGGCTGTTTTGTGTAGCTTGGGCGCCGGTGTGGCTCCGCGCTCGCCGAGCGCAAACTCTGCTCGCTCTACTCGCGCAGCGTCCCACATCCCGGCATCGATAAATGATTGTAGCACAGCAGCTCCACCCTCAACTAATACGGATGTGATGCCGCGAGCATAGAGGTCGGCAAGTGCCTCACTGAGTTGGCAATGATATATTATTGGCTCTTTGGCAAAGTGTAGATTGCTCACGTCTATCCGTTGACGGCGGTCGAGTATCACCGGTTGCGGATTGCGCCCTTGCCAATTGCGCACATTGAGTTGTGGCCGGTCGGCGATAATTGTGTTTGACCCGACCAATATGGCATCGTGTGCAGCCCGAAGTCTGTGCACTCCGACCCCGGTAAGCGAACTCGAAAATCTTGCAGCCGGTTGATCGGCAGTGCGTCGGTGGTCAATATATCCGTCTGCACTCTGCGCCCATTTCAACGTGATAAACGGACGTTTGAGTGTGTGTGCTGTCATGAATTGAGCGTTCAATTGCTTGCTCTCGTCGGCGAGCACTCCGGTCACTACGTCAATCCCTGCCTCGCGAAGCATGGCTATCCCTCGGCCGCTGACTTTGTCAAACGGGTCGAGTGCGCCAACTATCACACGGCCTATTTTGTTGTCGATGATGAGTTTTGCACATGGAGGCGTTTTGCCGTAGTGTGAGCATGGCTCGAGAGTGACATACATCGTTGCATCGTGAAGTTGCGCACGGTCCGACTCACGTACCGAAGCAACGGCATTAACCTCAGCGTGCCCCTCGCCGCATTTGCGGTGATATCCTTCGCCTATGATGCGGCCGTCAGCGCTCACAATCACACTGCCAACCATGGGGTTGGGAGTGGTGTTGCCAAACCCTTGTGCAGCGAGTTGCAGCGCACGGCGCATATATTCTATATTGTATTTATCCATATATTTCATGTTTATACTTACAAAAGTACGCAAAATTTATAATTTTAGCCGTTATTGCCGCAGTGTTAATAGAAAATTTATTAATTTTGCAGTGATATGAAAGAAGGTTTTGAACTTTCACAGACGCAGTCGCAAATACAAACCCTTGCACCAATGCAAGTGCAGTTTGTGAAACTGCTGGAGATGAACACCGCGGCCATTGAGGACGAGGTGCACCGACGCTTGGATGAAAATCCGGCGCTGGAAGAGGTGTCGCCGGCCGCTGTTTCGACTGACGATGTGGATAATAGCAATGACTACAACGAGTCGGCTGAAGACTTGCAGCGCGCTGATTATCGCGACGAAGATGATATGATGCCGTCGTATCGCACTCGCCAACAAAACAGCAGTGACGATGACGACAGCCGTCGCATGTCAATCGATGCTAATGCCGCGTCTACCGATATGGCCGACAATCTCATCGAACAGCTTGCCGAATATGACCTCTTGCCACGCGACCGTATGTTTGCAGAATATCTTATTGGTAACCTTGACAACAACGGACGCATGACGCGCTCTCTCGCTGCCATCGCCGATGATATTGCCATTCACACCGGATATGATATCACTCGCGATGACCTCCTCACCGCATTCAACACCGTGCGCAGTCTCGACCCCGCCGGAGTTGGAGCCGTTGACCTCCGCGACTGTCTGTTGCTGCAATTGCGCCGCCGCGAGAACAATCTCGCTGTCAAGATTGCAATAGAAATGCTCGACCGTCACTTCGACTTGTTCGCTAACAAACATTTCGACCGCCTTCGCGCAAAAATAGGCATTGATGAAGACCAACTGCGCGAGGCTCTCGACGTTATCCGCACTCTCAACCCCAAGCCCGGCAACTCTGATAGCAATGCGCCTGAAGACCGCATGATGCACATCACCCCCGACTTTTTGGTTGAGCCTGATGACAACGACCCCACCGAGCAACGCTTCATCATTTCTCTCACACAGAGATTGCCCGAACTCACCGTAGCTCAATCATACAAAATTGGCGACAGCATACAGCAACCCGCATCGCGCAAAGACAAAACACTTGCTTTCATACGCAGCCGCAGCCAAGAAGCCTCAGAGTTTATTGACCTTTTGCAACGCCGCTCTCAAACTCTCATGGACGTGATGACGGCAATTGTAAACATACAAGCTGACTTCTTTCGCACCGAAGACCGCTCGCTCATCCGCCCGATGATACTCAAAGACATCGCTCAGCTCACCGGTCGCGATATGTCAGTGATTTCACGCGCTACAAACGGCAAATATGTTGCCACTCCCGGTGGCCTTTATCCGCTCAAAATGTTCTTCAATGAGCGCCCGAAGGAAGACTCCGATGTGTCGTCGCACCAAATTCTTGAAGCTCTTCGCTCTATGATTGACAGTGAAGATAAACTGCATCCACTCAGCGATGATGCTCTCACTGATATGCTCAAAGAACGAGGCTTTGACATAGCACGCCGCACTGTGGCTAAATACAGAGAACAATTAAATATACCAAATTCACGTGGCCGTCGCGATATTGCCAAGCCATCTAAAGCGTAGACATTAAATAATATGAAAGCTTCTGCATTAACTCGTTTCACGCTCAGAGCAGCAAAGGTCTTTTCTGCTCTCTTTTCTCCGTTGCTGATACCTACCTATGCCACCACTACTGCCATGTGGGTGACTCCATTGTTGCTCGTCAACGAACGTGTGCGTTTCGTTACTACCGTAGTGGTGCTCGGACTCACCGCTTTGTTGCCTTTGGTGGGACTGCTTGCCATGATTCATTCCGGCAAAGTGAGTGACCTTGATGTGTCAAAACGTCAAGAGCGTATGCGACCGATGTTACTGATTCTTTCTTGCTACATTGTTGCTTTGGCCTATCTGTTTTGGGTGAACGCTCCGTGGTGGTTGCTGATGTATTTTACTTCAGGCATCCTTACCACAATTGTTGTCGGCATCATAACCCTAAAGTGGAAAATTAGCGGACACGGTGCCGGATTGGGTAACCTCATCGGATTTCTCACCGCTCTTTGTGTGCATGGCATTTCGCTCATCCAAATTGTGCCCTGGATTATGGTTGCTATTATCATTGCCGGAATAGTAGGCTCGGCACGCGTAATTCTGCACAAACACACCCCGCTGCAAGTTATTGCCGGCGTGGTGCTAAGCGCCGTAATTACTATCCTTATCATGGGCATACACTCTCCGTTTATCGTAAAATAACTTTAACCACACATACATACTCAATTATGAAACCTTTAGTAAGCATTATAATGGGCAGCACCAGTGACCTGCCCGTTGTTGGCAAAGCTGCTGCTTTCCTCGAGTCGCTTGAGGTGCCTTTTGAAATGCACGCACTCAGCGCACACCGCACCCCTCGTGAGGTAGAAGAGTTTGCAACCGGCGCTCGCGACCGCGGCATCAAAGTGATTATCGCTGCTGCCGGCATGGCTGCCGCTCTGCCCGGCGTTATCGCTGCTCTCACTCCGCTGCCCGTGATTGGTGTGCCCATCAGCTCTACGCTCCAAGGCCAAGACGCTTTATTGGCTATCGTGCAAATGCCCCCGGGCATACCCGTAGCTACTGTTGGCATTGACGGCGCTCAAAATGCTGCTATCCTTGCCGTGCAAATGCTCGCTCTTTCTGACAGCGAAATCTCGGCTCGCCTCGACGCTTGGCGCTCTACTTTGTCTAGCAAAATTGTTAAGGCCAACCAAGAGCTTGCCAAAATTGATACTTACAAATTCAAAACTAACTAAAATAGATCAGATCTATGACCTTCGTACGTCGTCATAGTCATGCTGTGCGCATCGGCAACACGCAAGTTGGCGGTGATAACCCCATACGCTTGCAGTCTATGACTAATACGCCCACTCTCGACACCGAGGCCAGTGCCGCTCAGATTGAACGTATTGCCGCCGCCGGTGCCGATATCGTGCGCTTGACAGCGCAAGGCGTTAACCATGCTCGCAATCTCGGCGAAATCAGTCGCGTGGTGCGCAGCCATGGTTGCAACGTGCCTTTGGTGGCCGACATCCATTTCAACCCGGCTGCTGCTTTCGAGGCCGCTCTCCACGTTGAAAAGGTGCGCATAAACCCCGGTAATTTCGTTGACCCCGGTCGCACATTCCGCAAAATCGAATATACCGATGCCGAATATGCAGCCGAAATTGACCGCATAGCCCAAAAACTTGTGCCATTGCTCGACCTTTGCCGCGAACGTGGCGTGGCCCTACGCATTGGCGTGAACCACGGCTCGCTCAGCGACCGCATCATGAGCCGATATGGCGACACTCCCGCCGGTATGGTGGAGAGCGCTATGGAGTTCCTTCGCATTTGCGTGGCCAACAATTTCTTAGACGTAGTCATCTCTATCAAAGCCTCAAATGTTGGCTTGATGGTCAACACTATGCGCATGATGGATAACGCTATGCGAGCCGAAAACATGGACTTCCCGTTGCACCTTGGCGTCACCGAGGCCGGCGACGGCGAGGATGGCCGCGTGAAGTCGGCTGTTGGCATAGGCACACTCCTGGCTGAAGGCATTGGCGACACCATTCGCGTTTCGCTCAGCGAAGCTCCCGAATGCGAAATACCCGTGGCGCGTATGCTCGTAAAGCACATCTCTGAAATGCAGACTGTAGCACCGCAAGTGAAGGCTGAGCACGTAGATGCTTCGCCCTCGATTGTTGGCTATGATTTCTCTGAAAAAGAGGCTGAATTATTTAGCAATGTGCGTGCCTTTGAAGGCCCCGATGCTTTGGCGCAAGCAAAAGCAGCTTTCGCTTCGCTGACCCCCGAGCCTTACAAACCTGATTTCCTCAAAATCAGCTATCCGGCAACGATGTCGCCCGACGAGGTCATTGTGGCTGCTTCTGTCGACTTTGGCTCGGTGCTCCTCGATGGATTTGCAAACGGCATTTGGATTGACGCCCCCTCGCTCGACAATGAAGCTCGAGTCTCGCTTTCACGCAGCATACTCCAAGCCACTCGCCGTCGCATCACCAAAACCGAATACATCGCTTGCCCCGGTTGCGGTCGCACTCTCTTTGACCTCCAAGGCACCCTCGCCAAAATCAAAGCTGCAACTTCGCACCTCATCGGCTTGAAAATCGGCGTGATGGGATGCATCGTAAACGGCCCCGGTGAAATGGCTGATGCCGACTACGGATATGTTGGCGCCGCTGCCGGAAATGTGTCGCTCTACAAGGGCAAAGTTTGTGTGAAAAAGAACATACCCACTGACCAAGCCCTGCCGCAACTCATTCAACTCATTAAAGATAATAACGATTGGATTGACCCTGTCGTAAATGACTAAACGCGAAAACATAACTTACTTCACGCTGCCATCGGGCATGCGTGGCGTGCACGTGCACATACCCCGCGCCGCAGTCGGATACTGCGGCGTAGCAGTGCGCGCCGGTAGCCGCGACGAAATTATCGCCGACGGCGAGTCGGGCCTCGCTCACTTCGTTGAACATACCATTTTTAAGGGCACACAGCGCCGCTCTGCATGGCACATACTCAACCGCATGGAGGCTGTTGGCGGCGAACTAAATGCATTCACAACCAAAGACGACACTGTGGTCTACACCGTCTTCCCCCGCGGCAACGTGAACCGTGCCCTTGAGCTGGTTGCCGACCTCACGCTTCATTCTCGTTTCCCCGCTGCCGAGCTAAACAAAGAGCGCGAAGTGGTCTCTGACGAGATTGACTCGTATCTCGACTCTCCGTCTGATGCCGTGTTCGACGACTTCGAAGACATTATCTTTGAAAATACCCCTCTCGGTCACAACATCCTTGGCACTACCGACACTCTTGCCGAGTTTGATAGCGATAAGTGTCGCTCATGGATTGACCGCTACTACACTGCAAAACGCATGGTTGTGTTTTATGCCGGTGGAGTGGGGGTTGACACTTTTGTCGCTAAAGCCACACAGTTCTTTGCTGACGTGCGTCCCGGTAAAGGTGTCGACTTTGAACGCATAACCGTTGACACATCTATAAAACAACAGCATCGTCCAATCGACTCGCATCAAGCCCACACTATTCTTGGCACTGCCCTGCCTCAGATGTCATTGCAACAACGCACCGTCGCTGCTTTGCTCAGCAACATCCTTGGTGGCCCCGGCATGAATTCACTGCTAAACGTAGACTTGCGCGAGCGCCGTGGATTGGTCTACAATGTTGAAGCATCAACAACAATCTTTGCCGATTGCGGCGAATTTATGGTCTACTTCGGTTGCGACCCTCACGACACTGAAAAATGCTCGCAACTCGTGCGACAATGCATTGACAAAATGGCTCAAACTGAAATTTCACCGCGCCAACTCGCTGCTGCTAAAAAGCAATATCTCGGACAACTTATACTCGCAAATGAAAATCGCGAAAACCGTGCTATTGCCGTGGCTAGAGCTACTCTCAAACATGGCGTTGTGCTCACTCGCGACGAAATTATTGCTGCCATAAATGCTGTCTCGGCCTCCGACCTCTGCTCTATGGCGCACACTTTCACAAACCTCTCTTCGCTCACCCTTGGCCCAAAATAAGTATGCAATCTAAGCTCGACTCTTTTCAACAACCGCTATATGTGATGGCTAAACCTGCCGGCGCTGTCTGCAACATGGCCTGCTCGTATTGCTACTACCTCGAAAAGTCAAAGCTTTATGCCAACGACGCTCGCCACAACATGAGCGACTCTGTGCTTGAAAATTTCATACAAAAATACATCGAGGCACAAACCACTGAGGCTGTGCAATTCACTTGGCACGGTGGCGAAGCTATGATTCGCCCGCTCAAATTTTATGAGCGCGTGGTGGCTTTGCAACAACGCTATGCCAACGGCCACGCCATAATGAACAGCATACAAACAAACGGCACTCTCATCACTGAAGAGTGGTGCCGTTTTTTGCGCCAAAACAACTGGTTGGTAGGCCTTTCTATCGACGGCCCGCAAGAGTTTCACGATGAATATCGCCGCGGCACAGATGGCAAACCGTCGTTCAACCGCGTGATGCGAGCCGTGCAATTGCTCAACCGTTACAACGTAGATTGGAATGCTATGGCAGTTGTCAACGACTATAATGCCGATTTCCCCGACGAATTCTATAATTTCTTCAAACAAATAAACTGCCAATACATTCAGTTCACACCAATCGTAGAGCGTTTGCAGCAACATGCCGATGGCCGTCATCTTGCCGACCCCACGCAAACCGATGTGCAAATGATGCCTTTCTCTGTCACACCAAAACAGTGGGGCGATTTCCTTTGCCGCGTGTTCGACCTTTGGGTGCGCAACGATGTGGGCCGCGTATTTGTGCAAATTTTCGACGCTACGCTCGCAAATTGGATGGGGGTGGCTCCCGGCATTTGCACCATGGCCAAAACTTGTGGCCATGCCGGAGTGATGGAATACAACGGCGACGTCTATTCATGTGACCACTTCGTATTTCCTGAGTATCGACTCGGTAACATCGCCGACAAAACCTTTGTAGAAATGATGTACAGCCCCCGCCAACTCGATTTTGGCTTGCAAAAACAGTCAAAACTCAGCGAAAAGTGTCGCGCTTGCCCATATCTCTTCGCTTGCAACGGCGAGTGCCCCAAAAACCGGTTTGCCCTAACGCCCGGCGACGACCCTAATCAAAATTACCTTTGCGACGGGTATCGCCAATATTTTGAGCATGTTGCTCCATATATGGACTTTATGCGTGCAGAGTTGCAAGCTGGCCGTGCTCCGGCTAACGTTATGAAGCTTTTTACCTGAAAATACTGGAAATTTGCCATAAAAACTACCCAATTAACACAAAGTGGTGACAATTTGATTAAATTTTGCTTGCACATTAGGTTTTTATTCTAGTGTGTTGTATATTTGCCGTCGAACAATCACAGTTTAATATAAGTATAATTATTTACCTATTCACAACACACTTTGATTATGTTATTTATTGAAGAAATATATATGACTGATGTTGAGGGCGTTAACCTTTATGCTGCTAATCCCTTGACTGATTCCCGCAGACTAATTTTTTGTCTCTCTCCTCGTGGCGCTGTCGATGCTTCCTGTACCGACGGCAATTCGGTTCAATGGTTCTACAATATATCGTAAAGTAATATCTTTAGATGACCGTTAGTGCCGGGTCGGCTTGTTGCCGACCTATGATAGAACTTTAACAAGCCGGCACGGCTTTATTGTAAAACCTGAACCGTTTGTCCACGCTCTCCATAACGCGTAACTTACGTTTTTCGCTCCGTATTGGAAATGTTTGTTATGCGATTTCCTTAACCTACATGGTTTACGTTCATACTTAATAGTTATGTTTTCATATCCCGGTATATTAGTTTGGAGAATACATGGTTTGAAAGAGCAAGACAAGTTTTCAATAGGAAAAATTATAGTTCACAGTATGCAGTAATGTATATATCAATTGAATTCTAAATGGAACCTTTAATCAAGAAGCCGGTTGACGCAGTGATGCCTCAGCCGGCTTTGCTGTCATCCCCCCACTAATTCCATACTCAGACTAAAAAATAGCGCAAATTAAATAATTTTAACCTAATTAAGTTTGCTTGATATATATATATATATATATTTGCGTGCCCAAAGATATTTCCGATTTTTTTTACCATTTATATTGCAAATATGAATCATATTTTACGTCACGTTTTTGTACCTGCCATTGTGCTTATTGCCTTGGCGCAAAGTTCATGTGGAGGCGGTGGTGGTGATGAACCCAAACCTGTAACTCCAACAAATCCGACTACTCCTACAACACCCACTGAAGAACAGGTGGTTAAAGTGTCATCGCCGACATCAAGTGATGCCGGTTACACCGTCGACTCGTCGGGTAATATCACCGTTGACGGTAAGGAACGCGAAGTGGAAATTGTGCTTGAAGCTACTAAATCGTGGTCTGCTACCGTAAACTCTAAAAGTTCTCAAAACTGGATTACTGTTTCCACAAAGTCAGGCTATTCCGGCACTACGCGAGTTAAAATCAGTGTCACTGAAAATTATGAGGATGAACGCACTGCCGACATTGTGTTCACCGCCGGAACATCATCTACAACTATCGTGTTCACACAGCAAGAAGAGCATGCCATATTGTCGGCAGCTCCCGCGCAGGTGCCCGCCGATGCCAAAAACACGCGCCCTATGGTGTTCTACGTGCGCAAAAAAGTCTCAAATATCAGTTTTGACGATTATGGCGCCAAGTGGATGGTATATCAAGAAAGTATGTCGTCTGATACTAAAATTGTTATCGGCTGTAAACCAAATAGTTCTACCGAAAGCAGAGAGGGCGATATTACCTTTACTTCCGGCTCTGCAAAAGAAACTGTGCACATCTCGCAAGACGGCGGCTCGTGGGTGAAATCGCTGCGCACAGACAGCATCGCGCACTTCTCGCCGAACGGCTCGGAATTCTCGCTATATTTCTGCCATAGCGTGGGCTATGTTGTCAATATTGGCGATGAAAGTTGGGTGAGCGTGAAAAATGAAGCAGATATCACCGATGGTGGCATTGTGAAAAATGCTCGCGTTGATTTCAAGGTCGCTAACAACGAAACCGGCTGGGATGAACGCAAAACTAACGTACGCATCAGTGACCCTACCGGAGCAGATTATTTCGAAATTACTGTGATGCAGGATGCCAATCAGCAAATGCAGATTGATCAAAATAAATTTGAGGTTAGCGCTGCCGGTGGCTCATTCACTGTAAATGTGAAAACTAACCATGGTTTTAGCATTGGCGCTTATGGTTTTGTAGAGGGAATTTACACCACTGTTCCATGGGTTACGCTAAAGTCTTCTTATCCGTCTGACGACGCATTTTATACCACTACAACTTATGCTTTGACCTTCAGTGTTGCCGCTAACGATACTGATGCTAAGCGTACTGCTCAAATTATCATTAACCCGTTCAATACTGATGCGCAAAAGACAGTAAAGGTCACACAACCAGCCCCCTAGTAATTAAAAGTAATAAACCATTATATATCACTTAAAACCAATCAAAACATGAAAAAATTTTTAATTTGCTTTGTTTTGCTCATGTGTTGCGCATGGGCAAAGGCCGATCTTGTTGATCCGGAGTACGTTGACCTCGGTCTGACTGTGTATTGGGCTAAATGCAACTACCCGGACACCGACCCGACAACAACGCCGACGAAATATTATCCTCTCTCGGCTGATGGAACCTTACAGACTGACCTTTCAAACTTTGAAATCGCTAACGATATTGACATTACCGGAACGCAATACGATATGGTTGCACAAAATTGCGTTGACGGTTGGCACTTGCCAACGTTGGCTCAATTTCAAGAGTTAATTGACAATTGCGATTTATCGTACGATGCAACGTTAGACTTAATTGTTGCCAAAAGTAAGATTAACGGAAATGAAGTGCTATTTGCTAAAAGTAATTCGTATGCAACGTCAATCGTTAACAAGACGGGTGACTCAACTATGACAATAAGGTATGTAAGTTTCGCTTACGTCAATAATGCAATAAAGATTTATACAACCTTTGCCGCAAGCTACAAAATTAAGATGTATTTAATGCGTCCGGTGAAATATGCACGCGATGTAGCCTTAGAACCGGAACCCGAAGTAATTCCTATTCCCGAAACCGTTGACCTTGGTCTGTCGGTTGATTGGGCAGCAACAAACTATCTTGCAGAGCTGCCAACCGATGAGCCGGAGCTATATTACTATGGCTCAGCAACCGATGCCACTATGGATGTAAGCGGTTATAGTGCTGAAGGCAATTACAATATCACAGGGGCCAAAGGCGATTTGATTTCAAGCAAATACGGCGAAGGCTGGCACTTGCCGACAGTTGACCAATATAAGGAACTGATTAGCAATTGCACATTCACATACGATGCAACAACCGGCATTATCACAGCCACCAGCAAACTCGTTGATGGGGCATCAATACAATTTGCCACAAAAGCAAATGATGATGGCGGTTTTGACCAATATTATGCTTCTTCTGACTTCTTCTTGTATAAACTCAGCTCATTTAATTTGGCAAAGAGCACCAACCAGGCATTCCACCCAACAATAAATGCCGATGGCTCCGTGTCATTCAAAATCGGTAAGAACACTTTAGATCAAAAGGTTTATGCTTTGCGTGCAGTCAAAGACAAGGAGGCTGGTTTGCCCCAACCCGAAGCTGTTGACCTAGGCCTCTCTGCAAAATGGGCTACAGCAAACTATGGCGCAGCTCACGAGTGGCAATATTGCGGTAGCACATATCAAGCAAATGTGGTGCGCGAGACTAAAAATATAATGATGACCGACGAAGATGTTGTGTCAAAATCGTTCGACTCTGACTATTGGTGCACGCCCACAACAAACTTAATGTATGAACTTTACACAAAATGCACTTGGGAGCGCAGTGAGGTTGAAGGCATCAGCGGCTATAAAGTAACAGGCCCTAACGGCAACTCTATCTTCTTGCCCGGCCAAGCTCCGCTGGTCGAAGGCGATACCTTTGACGGCGGCAGATATTGCACATCAAATGTGGCAATGTATTACAATAATGGAGGTAGCCTTCGTGCCAATGGCGGTGTAACTTTCGATACTGCCAAAGACGCAGCTATCGCAAATATTGACTGGAATGACTATGCCGCAATACGCCCGGTGCAACTTATCCCGGCAACCGGAATTGATGTGTCTGACTACGATAACCTCACACTCAACTTAAAATCAACAACCACAAAGTCTGTCACTCCGACCATCACTCCGGCTGAGGCTACTATCCACGAATTCGCTTGGAGTTCCGACAATGAAGATGTGGTTGAGGTGCAAGGTATAACACAGACTAGTAATGGCGTCTCAACTCATCGTGGCTCGCTCACTGCAAAAAGTTATGGCTTTGCTACAATCACGGTAAAAACAATTGACGGCTCTAATATCAGCGAGTCGTTTGACGTGATTGTCGCTCCGCTACTCGTAAGCTCTATTACAATCAAAGACGCTACAGCGAAAAATGAAATTCAAACTGCTTACCTCCATCCCGACCAAGAAATAACATCTCTCTCAGTCACTGTTGAGTCGAAAGATGCTGATGATAACACTTACTCTTGGGTGAGCGATGACGATGCTGTGGCTACGGTCAATGACAATGGAAATATTGTAGGCGTAGCTCCCGGTACGACGATTGTTAAAGCTATGGCTAATGATGCTTCTAAGGTGTATGCCGAGCTGAAGGTTATTGTGGATGAAAACGCTATTGATAGCGAAGAAGGCTCGTGGGCTTACCTTGGCGGTGATATCTTGATATATTCACGCAACCTTGGCGCTAGTGCCGACAATGTGGCCGGCGATATTTATTGTTGGGGCGCAACTACTCCGGGTGAAGATGTTTCTCCGTATGTTCCTACTGCCACTGCAAGTGTCGATATTGCCGGAACCGAATACGATGCTGTCACTGCCGCAATGGGCAGCGGATGCCGCATGTGGTCGTATAATGACTTAGTTGACGACTTATTAAATAATCTTGGCAGCGATTACGTTTGCTACTACAACACTTGCGGAGCTTTGCTATCGTCAGGCAAAACTGACGATGTTGCCTTCTTGCCAGGAATTGCAACATCAACGTATGGCCCTGCTGCCACAACTTGGTTGTCTACTACCAGATATTATAATTATAGTTTAGCACAATACCATAATGCCAGACTATTTGTTATAACTTCTTCTTCGTTTGCAATAAAAGCTCATACCTTAAGTACTTCTACCGGATACAGCGTGCGCCCGGTAAAAGATGTTGTGCGCATAAGTGCGTTGTCTTTCGAAAAAAGTAAATACCAGCTCGGTTACGAAACTATTAAGCTTACACCGAAATATGAGCCCGAAAATGCAAATGTGCTCAAATATAAATGGACTTCTTCCGACGAAAGTGTAGCTACTGTTGACTCGAATGGCGTTGTCACCGGATTAGCTGAAGGCACCGTTACTATTACGGCTACGGCTTTAGATCTTGGCGCAGCTACAGCCTCTACAACTGTTGAGGTCAGTCAGAAGTACACTGACGTTAGCAACATTTCTTATGATAAGAGCTTGCCTACAGATGTTTACAATCTGCAAGGCATCCGCATTAAAGCTAATGCAACTGCCGATGATATCAAAACCCTCGCTCCCGGCATTTACATCATCAATGCCAAAAAGGTTATAATTAAATAGTCGGGTGTTGGTTTAGACACAAAAAACGAGCCACGCGGATGTCGCATGGCTCGTTTTTTTGTGTATATGTTGTGTGAATTACAGGCGGGTGATGTTTTCGAGCGAGTCAATTTGCAAGCAAGTGGTGGGGTTGCCTTCACCGGGACGTCCGCCCAAATATGCCACGCGGTCGCCGGTGTTGAGGTGACCTTCGGTGACTATGTTTTTTAGGCTTGAACGCAAGCACTCGCGGGTTGAAAGGTCGCAAGTCACGGTTGTGGCCTCAACACCATAGCTCAATGCCAACAAGCGCACGGCCTCTTGACGATAGCAGATTGCGATGGTGGGGATGCGTCCGCGGAACGATGCAATGTAGCGCGCTGTGCGGCCGGTGTAGGTGTCGGTGATAATTGCTTTGGTGTGCAAACGACGACGTGACACTACGGCTTGACGAGCAAGGAATGAACGAACTTCGTCGTCTGTGAGCTCGGGTACGGGCACGGGGTCTTCGTCAATCCAGCGCTCTGCCTCGCGAGCAATAGCTGCCATGGTGCGCACTGCCTCAACAGGATACTTACCGTTCGCTGTCTCACCGCTAAGCATAACTGCGTCGGCACGCTCTGCTACAGCTGATGCCACGTCTGTAACCTCAGCACGGGTGGGGCGCGGTGAGTTAATCATTGAGTGCAACATTTGGGTGGCTACAATCACCGGTTTGTGGCGGTTGATGCAACCTTTGATCATTTGCATTTGCAACGACGGGATGCGCTCTGCTGCAACTTCAATACCCAAGTCGCCACGTGCAATCATGATGCCGTATGCCTCATCGAGAATTTCGTTGAAGTTGTCTATACCTTGTTGGTTCTCAATCTTAGCAATGATTTCTATGTGACCACCACATTCGGCAATCTCTTTTTTCACTGCGCGAATGTCGTCGGCATTGCGCACAAACGAGTGTGCAATAAAGTCTATGCCAAGTTCTACTGCCAGTTTGATATATTGTTTGTCGCGCTCGGTCACTGCCGGAAGCAATATGTCTGCTCCGGGAATGTTTACGGTTTTGCGCGAACCGAGTGTTCCTTCATTTTGCGCTACTGCGTGGATTGTTTCGCCTTCTACGCTCTCAACCAAAAAGTCGAGCGCTCCATCATCAATGAGCAAGTGATATCCGGCTTTCACATCTTTCGCTATATCGGCATAATTTAGATTGATGCATAGAGGTGTGGTGGGCTCTGCTGTGTTGCCGCTGAATATTACTTTTTGTCCGGGTTTGAAGACTATCGATGTGTCGTCAGCATTCACTGTGGTGCGAATTTCCGGGCCTTTAGTGTCGAGCATTAACGCGATGGTTTCCGACACTGAACGCGCATTGCGTACAATTTCTTTTAGTCCGTCAGGCGTAAGGTGTGCTGAGTTCATGCGCACAACATTCATACCTTCATTGTATAGTGAAGCAATAAACTCGCGCGAACAGCGACGGTCGCTGACTGTGGCTACAATCTTTGTAAACTTTTTCATTCGGGTCTATTTAATCTATGCGGTCAATAATCTAGAATTTTTGGAGAGTATAGGTTTGGCAACTTTTTGCCTCCTCTATTTTTTGAGGTTACAAAGTTACTAATAACTTGACTCATTTCGTTGAAATTATAGTTAAAACATTTTTACAAGCTGTTATGTTTAGTGCTTTATTACGTTTTTTTCACATGAAATTGCCCAATTGAACATTTTATTGCCACTTTTGTTATAGCCTCACAATCTTTTTAATCGTCTTTTATTATGAACACCGAAAACTTACCAACTCCCCCGCGAAGCATCAAAGGCTCGCAAACTGAAATCAATCTCGCCGCTGCTTTCATTGCCGAATCAACTGCCTATGCTCGCTATGTCTTTTATGCTCAAAAGGCTAACAAAGACCGATTATTCCCTATCGAACATCTGTTCACCGAAACCGCTAACAACGAGTTGCACCACGCTAAAACTTTCTTCAAATACCTCGAGGGTGGCAAAATTACTCAGCCTATCTCTATTGATGCCGGTGTTATTGCCGACACCGCTCGAAACCTCGAACTCGCAATCGCCGAAGAACATCTTGAAGGCGTGGAATTGTACACTAAATTTGCTAAAACCGCTCACATGGAAGGATTTGAAGCTATAGCTAAACAACTTGAAGCTATCGTTAAGGTTGAGGCTATGCACAAACGCCGTTTTGAATGTGCCCTCAATCACTTGCGCGAAGGCTCTTTGTGGCATCGCGACAACCCAATTAAATGGATTTGCCTGGTTTGTGGTTACGTGCACGAAGGCACCGAGCCGCCGGCCACATGCCCCGGCTGCAACCACCCCCGCGAACACTTTGCTCCCCTCACAAAATAAACAGAAGAGAGCCGCCCCACCTCGGAGCGGCTCTCTCACACAAATTTACCTAGTAGTTGTTTTTATACCACAACAAATTTCTTATACTTTTCTTGTATGACGGTCAGTGTGACCGATTTATCTCCGCAAGTGATTTTTATCACTCCTGAGCGTTCTTCTTTTGTCGGATTTTTTACGGCCTCAACAACTATCTCACCGTTGTCATTGCGTGTGCAGTTCACCCAATCAGGCTTTTCTACAATTTCCCAATCAGTGTAGTTGCACGTCACTTTCGCTTTCTTAAACTCACCGCCTTTGCCTTTAAATTTCAAATAGGCGCAGTCAATCGACAGCTGAACATTGCGTACTTCTTGCTTTGTCCTTACCGGTTCTTGCACGGTTTGCTCATTGGTCGATGTTTCGTCGGTGTTTCTTGTTGTTGTCACAGTTTTTGTCTTTTTTGACAATTGCGCAATAATGTTGCGACAGGCTTTGATTTGTTGGTCACATAAGTCTTTTTTCGATTGTGAATCATAACAAACCTTTGCCTTTTCAAAATAAGTGATAGCTTTGTTTTGTGATGCCACAGTCATTGTTTGTTGCAGCTTCACTCCGCTTGCAAATAGCTTGTCACATGATGTTTGTGCACTTATTGTCAACGTAATTGCACAAAACAACATAGTTAAAATAAGTCTAGACACTTTCATAATACATTATGTTTTGTTTGTTCTTTTTCGTGTTATTGTATTGAGTCGGTTTTTGCTGCAGCTTTGTCGGCTTTAGCTTTGTCCTTCTCAAATTTTTTGATGTCTATCACTTCGCCAATCTTTGTGGCTCGGTTGCTAAACTCGGCTGCTATCTCGGCATCGTCGGCAAATAGTGCTGCTTTTTCTTTAAATGATTTGTATGCACTATATAGTTTTGTTTCAACATCTGATATTTTTTTCTTTACCAATGCTGCATCCTTAAACTTAGCATCGTTGGTGAGCTTACCGGCTGCTTCATCGGCTTCGTTGTAGGTTTGCAGCGACTCGATATATGCTGCCTCAAAACCTTCATCGTGAGCATCGCCAACTCGGCTCAAACTGTCGCCAATCAATTCACACCTTGCCGCCACTTGTTTAATCGAGTCGTTTTCTGCGGCTATAGCTGCTGCAATGCGCTCTTGCTCAATGGCTTCGTTGTGCTTGTTGATCAAACTGATAGCTACTCCAACTATCACTACAAGCGCAACAGCGGCACCGATGATAGCTAATTTATATTTCTGCCAAAATGTTTTTTCGTCAACAAAGGCAATCTTTTTGTTTTGCAATCCATCTTCGGCATACTTCTCAAGCTGCTCGGCTGTGGGCCTTTCCCATGGGTTTGTTTTCAGACACTTTTTTATCACAGCCTTTAGTTGGTCGGAATACTCGCCTTTCAGCTCCGGCACTTCGGCACCTTTCATTTGTATCAAGCCGCCATCGTCGCCAAAAGGTGTGTCTCCGCTCAGCATTTCATAGACGGTTGCGCCGAGTGAGTATATGTCGTTTGCCATGATTGGCGTGTTGTCTTTGCTGAAACGTTCGGGCGCCATATACGCTATTGTTCCGGCCGAACTAAATGCAGCGCTCAGACTTTTGCGTAGTGTCGACTTGACGTGGGTGCTCACACCAAAGTCGGTAATCATAAAGTCACCGTTCTCACCAATCATCACATTGTCGGGCTTGATATCTTGGTGTATCACCGGCGGTTTCATGCCGTGCAACCATGCCAATCCGCTTGCCACATCGCGCAGCAATCGCCAAGCATCGGCCTCGGTGAATTTACCGATTAACTTCATGATGCTTCCTTGTTCGCAGAACGGTAGCACCAAAAACGGCTTTCTGTCGCACGAGTCGTAATACAGCGGCTTTAGCAAATTCTTATGATTGGCATTTACTACCAGCGAAAACTCACGAGCAAACACATTGAGCCCCGCATCGTCCAATCCTGTTGCCGGAGCATAGATTTTCAATGCTACTTTGATGTCGGTTTTGGTATCTTTTGCCAACCAAACCTCCGAAAAGTTGCCTCTGCCAAGCAACCTCTCCAGAAAATATCGGTCGTTAAATAACTTATTTTCTTCCATTATTGTATGTTTTATTTGTTCAATTTATCGGGTTCCAATCTTTGTTTTTGGAGTTCCATGTTTGTTTACCTAAGAGTGTGCCGTTTTGAGTGTAGTACTTCTTGACTGTAGGGGTGACTCCACCGGCATCGTAGTCAATGGTCATACGTGAAATCCCATATTCCTTGTCCGATAACTTGCCCGAGCCATCGCAAACACGATATTCGGTCAATCTATTTCGGTCGTTGTATGAGAGCTTTTCTATACGTATGCATTTTGTTGTGTCGTAATACTTTATCTCGGTATTGTTGCCGTGCTTATCGTATTGATATTCCAGCTTTGCACATTCTGCCGATTTACTGCGTGTCGGCTGTCTGTCCAAGCCTAGGAATTCTCGCTTGATAAGTTGCCCGCGTCTATTGTATTCTGACTTTTCAATAAATACTCCGTCAGATGAAAGATGTGGCCTGCCATATCCGTCGTAGCACGACAATTCTATTATGTTGCCCCATTGGTCATATTTCACCTTACCTTCGGGATTAACACCGGTTCCGCTCACGGGTTTGCCATCTGTGCCATAATTGCGTTCGCCTATCGTGCGATTCATCGCATCAAATTCTTGCACGCGCCTATGGGTTTTCTGCTCATCGGTGCCCGGGGCTCCGTTTGCCTTCCAGAAGGTGCGTTCGGTGCAGTTTCCCATGTTGTCAAATTCGCATTTCATGACAGAGTATGTCCCATCGTTTACGTTTACTTTGTTCCCGCTGAGGTCTGTAAACCACTTTTGAGTTATATGATTGTTAACGTCATATTCACAGTGGGTGACATAATCACCGCTTATGAGTTTGCCGTTGGTCAATGCGTATACTTCTGTCATGTTGCCGCGAGCATCGTATTTGTAATGGTCATCACTCACCAC
The DNA here is from genome assembly GCA_964431795.1 of uncultured Bacteroides sp. Taxonomy (GTDB): domain Bacteria; phylum Bacteroidota; class Bacteroidia; order Bacteroidales; family Muribaculaceae; genus CAG-873. Next base: position 23,044 of record CAYSLD010000001.1, on the reverse strand, counting down.
ATTGCCGTTGGAAGTATATTTTTTTACGCCAATAAGATTGTTTGCCTTGTCGTCGTAAAAATACTCTATCTTTGAAAATCCATATTTGCTCGTTGTCGGATTTTGAGAGATATCAAAGTATTCTTGATATTTTTCGTTGCCCAGTTCATCGTATGCAATTGTGTAGCCGGCTGTCAAATCAGATGTCAACACAAGATTACCCTTGGTGTCTAAAAATGACACTTTGGTTATTGCTCCTTGTCGGTTATATTCATAAGCATATTTCGAGATAGTACCATCTATCGTGGCGGCATTCTCATCCTTGTCATAATAAGCTTCAAAAGTACGTCGGTTAAACTCGTCGTATTCAAACTTTACTATATTGTAGAAGCCGTCAATGAGCACCGGTTTGTTTTCTGAATTGAAGTACTGCTGTCTTACAATAAAGCCTTGTTCGTTAAAGGCGTTTTTAACACGCGATGCACCATTTGTTTGCTCAAAAAGTCGGCCATTTTCGTCGTAATAGCTTATTTCGAGCGGCAAATCTTTATCATCGATTTTTAGCTTCGTTGTGCAGTAACACTCGCCTTGGAAATTGCACATTGTTGGCTTGTTATTATCATCAAAGCAACTTATCTCTGTGATAAATCCGTTGTCGTCATATTTAAATCGCTGTATGGCAAATCCGGCATTGCTGAATGATACACTTCCGTCTGTGCCCAAGCATGTGCGCACAATTTGATTTCCTTTGTCATCAAACTCATATTTTAGTCCTGACACGTTTATGTCTGTGCGAATTGACGGCTCTTCATCTGCCGTGTAGTAACGCTCAAATATGCGGTTGCCATACTTGTCATATTCTAATTTCACTACCGAACAGTTGTTGCCGTCGTGCGAGCCTTTGCGCTCTGCAGTCAAATATGTTACTGATGTCCAATCGTTGTTGTCATCGTATGTGTATAAGCGAATGGCCAAGCCGTCTCCGTTGCCTTTGATTTCACCGTCTGAGCCGATAAAGTCTTCTTCAATCTTGCGGCCTTTGTCGTCATATTTGTATCGTGAACCGTAAATCTTGTCCTTATCGCAAGCGGGCACATTTTGCAAACCAACATATTTGCGCTCTATCACCAATCCATCATCATCGTATGTCAGCAAATAGCGTGATATACGACTTCTCTCTTCAAATACCGATTGATTGTTCTTGTAGAGCACATTTGTGTTCGCCTCTAAATTTAGCTCGGTGCCATATTCGTCATTTTGTCGGAATGTCACTGTCTTCAGATTTTCGTCATAGTCCATCTTGTAGAGCACGCATCCGTTGCAGTCTGATATAGTGGCATAGTCCAATTGGCCGTTATCAGTGTAGTAATAACTCACATCTGAATAGCGGCAATTTGCCAGTTCGGTGTCTTTGTGGCTAATGACCTTGCCGGCAGAGTTTACCAACGACAAACGTCTGAGCTTATGCTTGCAGTACTCAAACTTGTAGCTCATTTCGCGGTGCGACATCTCGTTTGAACTTAGGCGCCCAATGCCTTTGGGCACACCCCAATATTCGGCATAATCTTTATAGTAGTACACCTTTGTGCGGGTGTAGTCCCATGCATATATGCCCAAGCACATCACTATCGCTGCCGCTATAGTGGCTACTTTTGCTATCAAGTTTATCGACGATGGGGCCGTCCATTTGCCGGTTTCCCAATAAAGCTCTATTTTCTGACGTATCTCGTTAGCTTTTATGCGCTTTTCCGGGTCGCGTTCCAAACAGCTGAGTATCATCGCTGCAACCTCCGGCTGCAACTTTGGCAAAGCGGGTAGGGGCTCGCCCTCTGCTTGCAACAGTCCGCCATGTTCGCCGTATGGCGGCTCTCCGATCAACAATTCAACCGCTGTTGCTCCTAACGACCACATATCTGATGCACTGCTCACCACACCTTCAAAACGCTCCGGCCCCATATAGGCTCGTGTGCCGCCCGACATACCGTTTGAACTGCCAAAACTGCCGTCGGTGCTCACGCTGATACCAAAGTCGGTGACCATGTAGTTGCAATTGTCATCGAGCAAGATATTGTCGGGCTTGATATCTTGGTGTATGATGTTGTGGTCATGTAGATACTCAAGTCCGGCCGACACATCGTGCATGAACTTGATAATATCATCTTCGTCCATGCGCCCTGCCAAGCCGTGGCACGATCCATTCTCGCAATATTGCATCACCAAATATGGCCTGCCATCGCAGATGTCATAGCCCGTTGGCGGCAATAAATTTGACTGCTTCATGTTGTAGACCGTGGTAAATTCACGCTCAAAGTTCTGAAGCCCGTACGAGTCAAATTCCGAATTTTGTGCAAATATCTTGAGCGCAACCAACAAATTATTGGCACGCGTGTCCTGGGCCATCCACACATCTGCAGATGCTCCTTGTCCCAGCGCTTTCACCAATAAATAGCGGTTGTGAAAAAGTTGACCTCTTTGTAACGACATTTTCTAAAATATATTTAGTACGTATTTGAGCATGTATATGTTATAAATAACGGTTAGTATAAAGGCTATCAAGCCGGCTATGGCCCAATTGCGCTGTCTGCGTTTGAACTTATCAAAGTCTTTATCTTTGCATTTGTTCCATGCCATTCTTGTTCCTTTCAAACCGAGATATACGCTTAGCGCAAGTGCGCACACTTGCCCGATATATGGTATCAATGCTACCAATATCACAAAGGCCGGCCAATATAAGCCGTTGCATACGCTCCACAACCAAGTGCAGAAAAATGCACCCCAGTTCCAGCGTCCCAACTCTTTGTCGATTTGTGACTGTGAGTAAACGTTCTCTTTGCCGCTGTCTGTCTTAGCTGTTGGTTCGTTGGCTTGGTTGCCGCCTGTCCGTTGCTGATATTGCGGTGGATATTGCGGCTGCTGACGTTGTTGCTCCGGCTTAAATGCTTCGGTTTTTCGGCCGTGATCTTGCTCACGTGGCGCATCGTGCATTTGCACGGTTTTGCGCCCACCATTGGTGTCTGAAGCATATCCATGGGTGTTGTGCGTAACTGTTGGACGGTTGTTGTTGTACGGGAAAAACGTGTTTATAACGTCCCACTCCAACAAAAACACATTGGCCAACTTTATCACGTCGCCCTGATAAATGCCAACTGTCATGTTGTGCACTTTTTGGCCGTTGATTACCGTGCCGTTTGTGCTATGGTCGGTGAAAAATAATTGGTTGCCATTCTGCTCTATTTCGGCATGCTGATTGCTCACGGTGTCCCATCTCTCATCAATATGTAAGTCACACCGTGGGTCGCGTCCTATTCTTATATATGTTTTGCTCATAACTGTCTATTTTACCGGTATTTGTATCGTTTCTCCTGCTTTCAGAGGCTTGTTATTGTTCACTTTCTGCAATACAGCTACTTTTATTTTTAAGCTATCTGCAATTGAGGAATATGAATCGCCTTTTTTTACTAAATAATTTTTCGTCTTGGTCTTTTGTTTTGTATTGGACTGATTATCAGTAGTTTTGGTTTCTGCTTTAGCCTCTGTTGATTTGCTTTCAGTTTTGAGATCTTCTAACGCGTTTATGGATTTACCCGTATTGAATAGATCGTCTTTGTCGGCATTTTGCTCGTCTTTTTTCTCACTGTTTTTGTTCTTGTCTTGTTTCTTTTGATCTTTTTGAGGCTCTTTGGTGTCAGTTTTATGCTGCTTCTTCGCTTTTTCTTCCAAGGCCTTTAATTGCTCTTCGCTAGGCATCTGTATATCTGTCTCGGGAGGTGTCACTTGTCCTTCGTCAGGTGCAACATCCGGAACAGGTTGCTCTTCACGCACGCTGTCAACTTTTTCTTTGTTGTCATCACTGTTGGCATCATTGCCGCTATTGCTAAAGCACCAATACAAAATTCCACCAATAACTATCACAAGCAAAGCAATAAGTCCGATTATACAAAATTTGCACTTCTTGTGGTCATCGTCATCGTTTGAATCTTTAATCACAGTCTCTGTCAAATTGGCACTTTTGCCACGTAGACGTTTGTCTGACTCAACAAACACAGTGGGGTCGCATACTTTGCCACCTTGCATGATTTGGCACAAGCAGATAGTAATGTTGTCTGAACCTTCAGCATCGCAAGCCCCTTGTATCAAGCGGTCGCTCAACTCATCCATGTTGTGCTCATTCGCGCGTATAATTTGCTCTATCTCATTATCGCGTATCATGCCACAAAGTCCGTCTGTGCACAGCAAAATGATATCATTGTTACAAACCTCATACGGGCGTAACAACGACTCGGGCTTAGCCTTTGTCGAGGCATCGCTCAAGCAGCGTGTGATGATGTTACTGTCGGGAAAGTCAAAGGCATCTTCGTGCGATATAGAGCCCTTGTCAACCAAACTTTGCACGTACGAGTGGTCTTTGGTGATTTGGTGCAACCCGGCGGCGGGATTGTACACGTATGCACGGCTGTCTCCACACCACGATACATACAATTTGCCATCGAGCACCCATCCGATAACTATTGTGGTGCCCATGCCGCGTGTCTCGGGACGCTTTGCTGCTTCGGCTTTTATGCGCGCATCTGCCAGCACGACAGTGTCGTTCATGTATTTCTCAATCGAATACCTTGATTTCGTAACCTCGGCAGTCAATCTCTCTGTGGCAAAACAGTCGCGCACTGTGGCAATTGCTATCTCTGAGGCTACTTCTCCGGCATTCATGCCACCCATGCCGTCAGCCACAACAAGAAGTGCTCCTTTATCACCAAGTGAACATATCTCATTGTTTATCCATCGCATTTGGCCTGAACTCAAGTCGGCTGCTGCTTGGAAATTATCTTCGTTATTGGTGCGCACAAGGCCCATATCGGTCTTGGCTGCAATCCTAAATTTTATGCTGCTCATTTATCTTTTTGTTTTCTTTTTGCTTTTATTTATCGGTGTCAACTCTGACTTATCGTCGTTATTTGTTACATCCGGTTTCTGTTCGGTTTCACTAACTTTTTTCGTCTCATGCTTTTGTGCTTTTTCATCAACAAAAGGGAAGATAAGTTGCCATTTTTCACCGTTTTGAACTAAAATGCCGCTTAGCCTAAGCTCGATAACTCCGATTTTATAGAATGATGGCACAATGTAAATACCGCCAATGACATTTTGCACCGTGCTCGGCTTTTCTATATCAATGGTTTGTAGCTGTCGCTCAACTTTTACGGCTTTTTTAAATACAGAATATGAAATGTTTGACGTGGCCTCAAAATCGGCATTATCTGCGCTCGTAATCCATACCACCCATCCACTCTTATCGCCTGTCGATGAGTCGAGTATAAAGCCATCACCGTGAAAGGTGTCTGAGTCAAATCTGTATAATGTGCTGTCAACCAACTCATCCATCTTTGTCAGCGAATAAGATAGCGAATCGTACTCCACCTTGTCGAGCCCGGTATACGAAGCTTTGTATGATATCGGATTATATTTATCGCGATATTTGAAAAATCCTTTGTCGTATTTCCACGGACATACAGCTTTGTCGCTCAGCACAAATCCGTTAGGCACTTTGATGCCAAGCGAATATTGCACACCAAATTCTTCCTTGCCGTTTCGTCCGAAAATATCTCCGGTAGCTTCATCGTATATCTGAAAACTTTGGCGCGACACAAACAACCCCGACTTGATTGCAGTTGTTATATATGTTGGACTACCCTCTACATTGTTGAAGTAGCTATCCAAATCTTTAGCATTTATAGTCTTATTGCTTGTCGCTTGCGCATAAGTCGCAGGTGTGAATAAACATGCAAGAATTAATATAATTGTTGTTCTTAAATGTCTCATGATAGTTATCTTAAATTTGATAATGGAATAAGTCCGCCTCGAGTGTCTCCTTCGCCCATTGACACTATGCCAACAGCTTTATATGTGTCTTTATCTAAATAAAATACCGGGCCGCCTGAGTTGCCTTGCTCAAAATTCCTTGCAGAAATCATAATCAAGCCATTGTGTAGGCCTCTCTCTGAAGTTTGGCACGAACCATACAAACACGACCCCTGAGCTGCTTTGTCGCCCATCGGATAACCAAGCACTTCCAATCGTGCTCCGGCCGGAAGATTTGCTGACAACGATGCATCTGCCGGAATTGATCCGGTTTGTCCGGTCTTTACGTAAGCCCAATCAGCTCCGCTTGTCAATGATGCAATTTTTCGGGTATAATCATCGGCGAACGTCACCGATTTTTCATCTGAATGGTCCATCACAAATTGGTCTGAACGTAACGTGAACTCTTTTGACGGAGATTTAGCAGATATTATTGTGTGTAGTGTAACTCCTTTTGCGTTGGCAAGTCCTGCAAAAAATAAAAGGCTTGATAATTCGTCGAGGTCTAATATATCTTGTCCGATTTCTGCATTCGACGAGAACTTCCAACCTTCCACGCAGTGTTTGGCTGTGATAAATCGTCCGTCTGAAATTAGATATCCTGTGCCGGTCCATGCGTAGTAACTTCCATTCTTATTTTTGAGCGGAACTACTTCTCCATCAGATACGGCCACTACAATACCTATTAAATAATAAATATCATCTTCGTATGCTCTCAGTTTCTCTGTAGAAGCGCTAATGCCGCCTCCGGTGCCACCACCTCCATTAACGTAAACCGTCTTGTATATCGGCTTTTGTTTTTCTTTCAATAGTGAGTCTAATTTGTTTTGCTCAACAGCTGCCTCAGCAATAAGCTTTTCGAGTTTACTGTTCTTGTCCTTTAGTGAATTGAGATTTGATTGAGCTTCAGCAATCAATTTATCATATTCTGAGCCTTGCATATAGTTCCACGTGCCAAGACCCACAATTGCAAGTATTAGCGCACATGAGAGTGTTGCAATTGCGGTTTTGTAGGGGCGTAGGGCTTGCTGTCTGAACAGACTCAGGCGGCGAGTGAGACCAATCGAGCCTACTGTCGATTTTTTGCCAGTAGGAGTGATAAATCCCAGCTTAGGTCCGTTCACTGCCAATTGAATTTCGTCGCCGTTTTGCAGATACCATTCATCGTGCACGGGCTTGCCATTCAAAAATGTGGTGTTAGTCTTTGACAGTTGCACTAACTTCCACATTTCGCCATCGCGCACAATGGCTGCATGGCGGCGCGACACCGTCTTGAAACTTTCATCAAAACGAACTTGACAATGCGAGTCGCGGCCAAGCTCTATGTTGTCAACAATAATTTCTTGTGTCTCACCGGCTTTGTGATATTTACTCGATATTTTGTGCTCAAGTATGTAATATTTTTTGCCGCTCGGCGAAAATAGTGAGCCCATTCCGGATCCTATTGAGCCGGATAGCGTCTTTTTATAAGGTTTTGTGGTTTGACCAGACATTGTGTTTCTGTTGTGTTACGTTGTTTGTTTTTAGTATGCTTCTGCTCTGAGTTTGGTGTCACCGATTGAAATTATATCTCCGGGCTTAAATACTAAGCCTTCGATGCCAACCTCTGTTGAGTTTACGTAAGTGCCGTTTGTTGACCTACGCCAACCGCGCGACTCGTACTTATCCCACTGCCCATCGCGTATCACCCAGCTGCCTATATCATAGTCAAGCTCAAGTGTGCAATGTTTTCGCGATACGTAGCTGCTGTTGTCCTCACGTATTGAAATGTCGTTGTGCACGCCCTCGTCGCGGCGGCCAACGTTCAATATATTTCTCGTGCCGCTGAGCATATCGTCGAGCTTGTACACGCGGCCATATTCCTCGCCTTGCATCACGCGGAGCAGCACTCCGTTGACTATGCGCGTCTGAAAGTTCTGCGGCCCTACGTCTGTTTGGTCTGTGTATATGTAACCGTGTGGCACCAGTGCCAACACGTCATCGGCGCTCTGCAGACGTTGTTGATAGTCAGGCACTAAACAGCCTTCAATCAATGACGTCCATTCGCGTCGCGATGCATTGTCATTCAATAGCTCGCGGTCCCAGTCTCCGCTTTTGCCTCGGCGGGTGTAGGTGGGCAAATCGCTCTCGGTGCAGAGTGGGCCAAATGGCAGCTCACCGGTGAGCAATTGAAACATCATCACTCCAAATGAGAATATGTCGGTGGTGGGCAGCACGGTTGCATCTTTGAACGGTCGCAGCTGCTCAGGTGGCATATAAGCATACGTGCCAAAGATTTGTTTGGGCTTACCCAATATGTTTCGCTCTGTCATACGTTTGGTCCTATCGCCTGAAATGCCGAAGTCAGTCAATGCAAAATTTCCGTTCTGCTTGACCAACACATTTTCCGGCTTAAGGTCGCGGTGCACCTTACCGCAAATATGCAAGGCTTTCAACCCATATAATATATGTGTCGCTGCCTTCGTATAGTCTACTGACGTGTTTTGCGATAAATAAAGCAAATCTCCATTCGGACAATACTCCATAACTATGTATGGGTTGCCCATCACAATACCGTGTGACAGTGAGTGCACCAAATAATTGCTTTCGATGCGCCCGGTCTCAAATTCCATGTCGAAACGTGCGGCAAGCGAATCTCTGATCTCCGGCGGCACTTCCCACAACTTCAGCAACTTCACGGCATACGATTGCCCGGAGGAGTCTTTCACGGCATATACTTTGCCAAACGACCCCTCTCCAAGCATTTTACACACTCGGTATCGGTTGTCTATCACATCGCCAATGGCGAAGCTGCATCTTTGAGCAATCTCAGCCATCGCAGTATGCTATTTATGAAATTCAAACAATCTGTTGCCTAAAAGTATGATGTCACCGTCGTGCAACTCAATCTTTTGCGCGGCTTGAACAAATGTGGTTTTTTGGTCACTATTATCTTCAATATACCAATGTCCCTCTGTATTTGTGATTGTTGCTTGGCGGCGTGAGGTGATTGATGCGTTGTCCGGATCGGTGTTGTCACGGCTGAGCACCACTTCTTTGCCCTCATACTCTTGGTCGTCAAAGTCATGTCGCTCGCCAACTTTCTTTATGGGACGCAACACAAATGTTGGCTCAGCCTCCAAGTTCATCATATATGGATTGATGGTGCCTCGCATCTTGTTATTGGCTTGTTCGTTGCCCGATGACATGCGCGTGCGATGGCGCTCGCCGTATTCATCTTTGGGCAATTCGCGCTCGCGTCGATATGACGGCTCTTCCTGAGTGGGTGCTGCTATCTGAAATTTGCAATTCGGACATTTATCGCTGCCGGGGCGTAGCGGATAGCCACACTTCGGGCAGTTGCTCGTTTGTGATTGTGGCTGAGGTTGAGGCCGCTGTTGCTCGGCACGTGGCGGTTCTGTGCCATAATAGGGCGGTGGAGTGTTAGTTGCCGGTGCGCCGCCGAATATGTCACCTTCTCTAACTGTTTTGTTGAGCTGAATTGACGGTTCTGATGAGTTAAAGTCATTGACGCTGTCACTAATCAATGGCGAGTTACATTTCACGCAATGTGTAACATTTGGCTTATTTGGCCATCCACAATTTTTGCATCTCATTGTTTTCGTATTTTAAGGTGAATTTTTATGTTAATGGTATTCGCTCAAATAAAGTGTCTGTTGACACCATTCGAGCATTAAGAAGTGTTGAAATTTAGTGAGTAAGTATGCCTAAATTCTAGTTAGCAAAGTTAAAAAATCACTTTGAATTAAACAAATATTTGCGAAAAATTATTCAATCACGGCAAAATAAAAAAAGTCCGGCGTTGACCGGACTTTTGTGTTATGTTGCGGAGTGCGTTGCTTATTTGAGCAGGGCAAAGTCTGCGATAATGTAAGTTGTGTCGCCGTTCACTGTAGCTGTCGGCACAAATTTCACATATCGGCAAGTGGTGGGATTGTTGAAGGTTACAAACTGCTGTAAGGGGTTGAACTGTATGTTGCCAAATTCTCCCGGTACGGCTTGTTTAGTCCAATTCTCGCCATCGTTTGATGTGTAAAATTCGTAGCGATAAATCAAACCTTTGTTGTCGGCGCGAACTTCGGGGGTGTAGGCGAAACCTGAAATGGTTGCGGCTGCGCCCATATCTACTATATATGCGCCCTCGCCGTTGAAGTTCTCGTTTATGTCGCCGTCAAAAGCTTTGCTGCCATCGGCATGGCTGAGGCATTTCCAATTGTTAGTGACAACGTAGTCAACTTTGCTGCCGGCAACGTCTTTTATGTCTTGAGGCAGAACTATATCGTACGCTTCAAACATTGATATTTCCGCGGTGCCGCGCTCTGATTTCACACGCAGTGTGAGTTGCTCGGTTTGCACGGGGTTGAATGTGAGTATGCGCTTAGCACCGATAGTTGTGCCGCCGGCAATGCGTGTGAGCACTCCGTTTTTGCGTGCAATTACTTCAAATTCTTCCACACGCTGACCGTTTGCCACATTCTCACCGAGCACCACACAATTCACTGTGCTGCCTTTGCGCAGCGATGCTTGGCGATTTTTGTTGCTGAGTTTAGTGACTTTGTTGTCGGCAAATGATTGGTCAACCCAAGCTTTCAGTTCTATAAGGCGTGCGCTGTCAGCCGATGCAATCAAACCGTCGGTTGTGGGCGGAATGTTGAGCAGCAACACTGAGTTGCGACCTACAGAATTGATGTAGATATTTGCCAACTCCGACAATTTTTTGGGTCGCTCGTTTTTGTGATAGAACCATCCCGGACGTATTGACACGTCAACTTCCGATGGCCACCAATAGAGCGTATTTGCTTTTGCCAACAGGTCGCGGCTGCCAAGGTCTGGCGACATTTGGTTGAGATTGAGTGCTCCGTTTGCTTCGGCTGAGCCTTCGTATATCGCCGGCATAAGTGCTGTTGCACTCCATTCGGTCTCGCGGCCCAATCCGGCCTCATTGCCCACCCAGCGCACATCATCGCCTTGTATAGCAATTACTGCATCAGGTTGCAAACTTGTGATTACGTTGCGAAAACGTGTCCAATCATACACTTGTTTTTTGCCGTTGGGGCCTTCACCGCACGCACCGTCAAACCACACTTCGTCTATCTTGCCGTAGTTTGTGAGCAATTCGGTGAGCTGAGCTACAAACATATCATTGTAGGCATCGCTGCCATAACATTTTGCATTGCGGTCCCACGGCGATAAGTATACGCCGAGTTTCATGCCGTATTCGTCGCAAGCTTTGCGCAATTCGGCCATGACATCGCCTTTGCCGTTGCGCCATGGCGACGATGCTACGGAGTGATTGGTGGTCTTTGTGGGCCACAAACAAAAGCCGTCGTGATGTTTTGCCGTGAGTATCACTTGCTTAAATCCGGCATCCTTAAGTGTCTTCACCCATTGGCGAGCGTCGAGGTGCTCCGGATTGAAAATCTTTTCTTCTTCCTTGCCATCGCCCCATTCGCGGTTGGTGAAGGTGTTTACGCCGAAGTGCAAAAAGGCTGTGAGTTCACGCTTTTGCCATGCCATTTGTTTGTCTGACGGACGCAAACGCGAGGCCATGTCTGCTTTTTGCTCGATAGTGGCTCCTTCGGGAAATACCAGTGTCTTTGTATAGTATTGTTTTTTTGCAAAACTGCTGCTTGCCACAGCTGTGGCAAGCAACATTGAGATAAATAATTTATGCTTGAGCATAGCTTATTACTTGAAATTAAAGTGGAAGGTGAATTGTGTGGGCTCAACCGGCACTTGATATTGAGGCAGCACGCCCGGGCCGCAAGTTGCAGTGCCTACACCACTTTGCACAGCATCGAGATGCACGGTCACAAGGCCGTCAGCTTTGAGCTGGTTGATGTGGTTTGCTGCATCAATATTTGCATCGCTATAGGGCACTGCGCTGAAGTTGAACAGAGCGTCAGCAGTCACTGTGAGTGCATTGTTGAAGCTTACCCAGCGCATATCTGTGTGGTTGCCTGTTGATTGAGGCACAATGTAGTAGTGGAAATTTTTCTCGGGGTTGGTGTTGTAGACGCCAATCAAACCGCATGATTTGCGGTCGGCATAAGTCTCAACCTCACCGCGACCGAGATACGAAATTGACCATGCATTTTCTTTTGTAGCACGGTAGGTCAAACCTACGCGGGCAAGCGACTTAACTGTTGCTGTGTCGGGCACGAAATTGCACTCAACGTTGAGTGTGTTGTTGTCTGATACTGAGTATTTGTATTGCGCTGTGCCGAGGCTCTTGCCGGCTTTATTGGTGAGCGTAGTGTTGACGGTTACAACATTATTTTTTGCTTTGATTGATGTTGCTTTTTGTGTGAAGTCAGGCAATCCCTCTTCTTTCCATTTGTTGCCTTTGTCGCGATTGTCGTTTTCTGTGATCGGACGGTAGAGTGACAATGACAATGGTGTTGCCAATTGCTCAGCTCCGTTGGCGGTGAGTGAGGTGATGTTACCGGTCTCGGCATCAACGGTAAAGCTGATGTTGCCCGATGTGTAAACATTGTTTTTGCCTTTGAGCTTGCCGGCTGCATATACGGGCACTTCGCGGCTGCCTAACACAAATTGGTCGTAAGCCACTTGTTGGCCGTTTTGCAACAATGAATAGCCTTGGTCAATGGTCCAATTAATGTTGAGATAAGCTTCGTCTACGCCTTCGGGTAGGCTGAATTTGCCAAGATTTACATCGCTGGCTTGTTGCGGGGCAAGACTTATTTTGCGGTCACCTGATGCCAGTGTTTTGCCTTCGGGCGAAACAACGCTCCAGTGCATAGTGAATTTGTTGAGGTCGGTGAAATCATACCAGTTTTTCACGTTCACCACAATAAATTGGTTTGCGCTGACCAAGCTCGATTTGATGTATTGATATACTTTGCTCACTTCCGACAAGTGCGGGTGGGGTGTGCGATCTGAGTTTACCAAACCATTGCAGCAGAATGCAAAGTCTGAGGGGATATTCTTGGGACCGTAGTCACCACCGTAGGCATAATAGAAGTTGCCGTTCTCGTCTTTCTCTGCAAATGATTGGTCTACCCAGTCCCAAATACAGCCACCTTGACAGAGAGGCTCACTCTCAAATACGTCCATATAATCTTTCAAACCACCAACACTGTTGCCCATTGCGTGTGCATATTCGCACATGATGAACGGACGATACACACCTTCAGAGTGCGCATAGTCTTTGAGGTCTTGTATGCTGCGATACATGCGAGCAAAAACATCGGTGTTGTAGTTGGCCTCAGCACGCTCATATTGTATGGGGCGATTTGTTTCAACTGATTTCAACCAATCGTATGTGCGCTCAAAGTTAACACCGTTACCGGCTTCGTTGCCAAGCGACATAAATGTCACTGAAGCATGGTTCTTTGATTTGGCATACATACGTTTTGTGCGGTCGAGGTGTGCATCCAACCATGTTGAGTCTTTGGCTAGTGATTCTTTGCCGTAGCCCATGCCATGACTTTCGATATCGCACTCGTCAATCACGTAGATACCGTAAATATCGCACAAGTGATACCATTCGCGGTCCATAGGATAGTGGCAGTTGCGCACGGTGTTGATGTTGTTGCGCTTCATCAACTCCAAGTCTTTAACCATCGACTCGCGTGTCAACGTGTGTCCGAGTTCTGAAAATGCGTGACGGTTCACACCTTTGATAAGTATGGGCTTGCCGTTCAAGCAGAATTGTTTGTTCTTGATTTCTGAAGTTTTGAAACCTACATTGCAACCTGTTGTCTCAATCACTTTGTTATCACCGTCTTTGAGTGACATCACCAAGGTGTAGAGATACGGATTTTCGGCTGACCATGCATTGGCATTTTCAAGCGTTTCGGCAAATTCAACTTTTGCTGCAGCTTCTTTTTCGCCGCTGAGCACTGTTTTGCCGCTTGCGTCAACAAGTTTGTATGCCATGGTGTATTTTTTAGCAGCTGCTGCTTTTTTGCCTTTCTTGGCAGCTTTAGCCACGGGCAGTCCGGCAAGGTCTACGCTAAGTGAAAATTCACCGTCTTTATATTTTTGTTTGTCGAGAGGCGATACTACTTTGTAGTCGGCAATATAAGTTTGAGGAGTTGAATAGAGATAAACGTCACGCTCTATGCCGCTCAAGCGCCACATATCTTGACATTCCAAGTATGAACCTGCCGACCAACGATATACCTCAAGTGCCACGGTGTTCTCTCCGTCTTTAAGTGCTGAGGTGATATCCCATTCGGCTGCGGTCTTTGAGTCTTGGTTGCAACCGAGATATTGTCCGTTCACCCACACATAGAAGAATGAAGACACACCCTCGGCGCAAAGCACCACGCGGCGGTCTTTCCAACTTGCCGGAATGGTGAACGTGCGGCGATACGAGCCAACTTCATTGTTTTGCACCGGCACGTGCGGCGGATTTTTCTTGAAGTTGTAAAATTTGCTGTCGTACTCGTAGTTCTCATTGACATAAACTTTTGTGCCGTAACCTTGACATTGCCAGTTGCCGGGCACTTTTATGTCTTTCCAGCTCGACGCATCAAAATCTGTTTTGTAAAATCCTTCGGGGCGTTTCGTGGGGTCTTCCGACCAATTGAATTTCCATGAACCGTTTAGATTCAAATAGTAGGGAGAATTGGCAAACGCGTGTGAGCGTATGTTCGATTGATTGCCGTTCGCATAAGGCACCACAAGCGTGTGGATGTCTAATTGACCGTTGCGGTATGCATTTTGGTCTTGCCATTCAACGTAATCGTTGGCCTGCGCTATGCTGACACATGGAATAGTGCCGGCTGCGGCTATGGCAAAAAGAACTTTTTTAAGCATAGTGTTTTTGTATGGGCCGGTTAAATGATAGTTATTTTATTTATGTTTTTTTGATTATTATTTTTCTAGCTACAAATATAACAATTAGCTTTCAAGTATCAAAATCTTATGTCTTAAAATGCACATTTATTGCGTTTTTGCTAACAAAATTGCCCCGTTGTGTGTTATAGTTTTAAGGTTTATGCCCCTAATACAATTCGCATAACTAATAGTTAATATTCGTGCTGCCTGCACGTTATTAACGAAAATTTTATAATTTTGCACTCAAATTTTTTGCTCTATGGACTTAGGAGTTGTATACAGTAGACATTCGGTGAGAGCCTACACCGAAACACCTTTAGAAGCGGGATTGATTGACCGTTTAAACGACCATATCAAGGCGTATAATTTTGCCTCGGGTTTGCATATCGTATTGGTTACGAATGAGCCTGATGCCTTTGGTACGTCGTTGTTGGCAAAATACGGCAAGTTTCGCAATGTGACAAACTATCTTTGCATGATTGGCCCGAAAGGTATGGAAGAACAAGTTGGCTATTATGGCGAAAAGCTTGTGCTCGACGCTCAAATGTTGGGCCTAAACACTTGTTGGGTATGCTTGACTTATCGCAAAAACAAACTTAAAGTTGAAATACCCGAAGGCATGGAACTTTATGCCCTAATCTCTATCGGATACGGCGAAACGCAAGGCTCTTCACATAAAATAAAGCAACCCAAACAGGTGTGCCCGAATGTTTGCGTGGCTCCTGATTGGGTGCAACATGGTGTGAACTGTGCTCTTTTGGCCCCAACAGCCATCAATCAACAGCAATTCCGTTTTAAGTGGATGGGCGAAAAGCGTGTGAAAGCTTATACGGCTATGGGTATTTACACGAAAATCGACTTGGGTATTGCCAAATGTCATTTCGAAATTGGAGCAGCTCCAACTGTGGTTGAATGGGAATGATGATGCTACTTGTATAGCTCAATGTGAGTTGGCGTAGAGCGGCGCATGTCAATCAATCGCTGATTGGCTGAGCCGCGAAATAGCAAAGCAATGTCGCGCTCTGCCTCTATGAACGGTCCGTCAACCAGCACTTCGATGCAGCTGAATAACGGCTGCAAATCACTGCGCTTGCACAATTGCTCGTATGTAAATCCGGTGAAGCACCACACTGTGTATCCCTCGGCCGTGATGGCTTGCGCTAATGCTGTCAGCTCGTCAATAGGCTGATAGAGTGGGTCTCCACCCGAAAAAGTTACATTAAAATCATTTTCTCGCACAACTTCCATAATCTGCTCTACAGTCATAGGCGTGCCACCATTCATGTCCCACGACTGCTGATTGTGGCAGCCGGGACATTGATGGTGGCATCCTGCAAAGTAGATTGAAGTGCGCAAACCGGGGCCGTCAACCGACGTGCCCTCTATGATGTTTAGCACTCTCAACATAAGCCTTGTTTTTATTTGTGCACAACGCGGTCGTTGAGCTCGGCTAGCTTGCCTGAGTTCCAACGGTCTGTGGTGCCGACCAAATAGCCGGTTATGCGTTGCAATTTGTCAAGATGTTTTGAATGACACTTCGGACATTCTTTCAAATCACTTTGTGCGTCCTCATATCCACAATCCATGCAGCGGTTGCGGTTGTGGTTCACTGAGCCGTAGCCAATGTTGTATTTATCCATGAGGTCTACGATATCAGCAATTGCTTGCGGATTGTGTGTTGCGTCGCCGTCAATTTCTACGTAGAAAATGTGACCGCCGCGTGTGAGCTCGTGATAGGGAGCTTCAATCTTCGCTTTGTGGCGCGGTGAACATTTATAGTAAACGGGCACGTGATTTGAGTTTGTATAGTAAATCTTGTCGGTAACACCGGGTATGATGCCGAATGTTTTGCGGTCTTTGACTGTGAATTTGCCTGACAGTCCTTCTGCCGGAGTGGCGAGAATTGAGAAGTTGTGGCCGTATTTCTCGCAATATTCGTTGGCACGTGAGCGCATGTGGCTTACTATTTTCAAACCGAGCGCTTGCGACTCTTCGCTCTCGCCGTGGTGTTTGCCGGTGAGGGCAATCAAACATTCTGCCAAACCGATAAAGCCGATGCCGAGTGTGCCTTGATTGATTACGCTCTCAATGGTGTCGTTCGCTCCGAGTTGGTTCGCTCCGTTCCAAAGTTTAGACATCACAAGCGGGAATTGCTTGGCAAGTGCTGTCTTTTGGAAGTCGTAGCGGTCGCAGAGCTGACGTGCTGTGACGTCAAGCACCTCGTCGAGTTTGCCAAAGAAACGGCGTATGCGCTCGTCTTGGTCTTGTATGCTCATACATTCAATGGCAAGGCGCACGATGTTGATGGTCGAGAAACTGAGGTTGCCGCGTCCTACTGATGTCTTTTCTCCGTAGCGGTTCTCAAACACACGAGTGCGGCAACCCATGGTTGCAATCTCGTAGTTGTAGCGCTCGGGGTCGTCGGCACGCCATTTTTCGTGATGGTTGAACGGTGCGTCGAGGTTCACAAAGTTGGGGAAGAAGCGACGTGCTGTCACCTTGCATGCAAGCTGATAGAGGTCGTAGTTGCGGTCTTCGGGCAAGTAGCTCACACCGCGTTTCTTTTTCCAAATTTGTATGGGGAATATGGCTGTTGCTCCGTTGCCAACACCTTCGTATGTGCTGTTGAGCAGCTCGCGAATGATGCAGCGACCTTCGGCTGAAGTGTCTGTGCCATAGTTGATTGAGCTGAATACCACTTGGTTTCCACCGCGTGAGTGTATGGTGTTCATGTTGTGGATAAATGCCTCCATTGCTTGGTGCACACGGCTCACGGTGCGGTTGATGGCGTGTTGCAGTGCGCGAGCGTCGCCACTCAGACCGTCAAGGCTCTTATTCAGATAGTCTTCAATAGGTGCATTATATAGGTGCTCCAGTTTTTCGCCTGTGAGCTGTTCCACATTTTTCACTTCCTCAATGAACGATGAGCGTACGAATGGCGCAAGGTAGAAGTCGAATGCCGGGATTGCTTGGCCACCGTGCATTTCGTTTTGTGCGGTCTCGAGCGAGATGCACGCTATGATGCTTGCTGTCTCAATGCGTTTGGCCGGACGCGACTCGCCATGGCCCGCTGTGAAGCCGTATTTGAGTATGCGGTCAAGCGGATGTTGCACGCATGTCAAGCTCTTTGTGGGGTAGTAGTCTTTGTCGTGTATGTGCAAGTAACCATTGCGCACGGCCTCACGAGCTTCTTCGGTGAGAAGATAGTCGTCAACAAACGGCTTGGTGGTCTCGCTGGCAAATTTCATCATCATGCCTGCCGGCGAATCTGTATTCATGTTCGCGTTCTCGCGCGTGATATCGTTATTTTTTGCCTCAATGATTTCGAGGAATATGTCGCGTGTCTTCGCACGACGGGCTATGTTGCGTTGGTCGCGATATGCTATGTAGCGCTTCGCAACTTCTTTGCGCGGACTTTTCATGAGCTCTATTTCCACGCGATCTTGTATTTCTTCAACACTCATTTGCTCACTGCCCGTCATTGCTATGCGGTCTGTGATTTTGTTGATGAGTGTCTCGTCTTCGCCTAGCTCTGTTTGGAGCATAGCTTTTCTGATTGCCGCCTTGATTTTCTCTTCGTTGAAGCCCACAACGCGACCGTCACGTTTGATGATTGTTTGTATCATTGAGTTAGTGAATTGATAGTTTAAAGATGGTATTTTTTAACTGCGACAAAATTACATGATTATATTTTTGTATGCAACTTTTTTAACGTAAAAATGTGATAAATTTTTCGTTTTGGAAAACTTTTGCAGTGTTAAAAAATGCTATAATATTATATATCAATATTATAGCATTTTGTTTTGGAAAACTTTTGAAAATTCAAAATTATTTATTATTACAACTTTGCTTGCAAAATGCAAGAGTTTTTCTCAACTTTTTTCTCTTAATATGAGATATTGTTGAGCGTGTCGATTGTTTGTGCTGCTGCCGATGTTGCAAGTGTTTTTCTCAGCTCGTCAACACTCATCTTCGTCGTCGGGTTGAAGTCGGCTGAGTGCATATAGTCAAGCACGCTCTTGTACAGCCATTTTGCCTCTATGTGCTCTTGCAAATCTTTGAGCGGTGACATCACAACAAGCAGTTTGCCCATGCCTACCGAAAATTCAAATATCAACCCCAGTTTGTGATTGCGCTCCACATTGTCTATCACTTGCACTGTGGGAAAGTAATTTTTGCCGAACGCGTCAAGTATCATCGGACGGCTATGCTTGATTATTTCAAACCATTGCCAAGAGGTGTGCATATCTGTCGGAAATGACTTGAAAATTGCGTGTTCCGGATTGGTGAGTATGCCAAGTGTGCCCGGCGATACCGCTTTGTTGTTATTCTCGCAGATTGTCTTAAACATGCGATAGTTCCAATAGTCGGTCATGAACAAGCCGCCAACGGTGTTGTCGGCATATTGTGCGCTGTCCGGCATGAGCAATACCGACGCTCCGTTGTTGAGCTGCTCGGCAACCACATCGGTGAGCTGTGTGGCGATTACCAAACCTGATGTATTTGGCTCGCATTTGGCCGGATACACCCATATCGGATAGCTGTTTTGATAGTCTGTGCCTGCTATGTCGAGCGACAAATCAACCTTTGTCGGCTTTTTGACGCTTGACAGGTCGATATCTATGTCGCCTACTGTTGACAGCCCCGTTGTGTCGTTGGTGATATCGTATCTCGCAGCTGCACGTCTGAAATATAAATCCATGGTAGAGCCGTTCAACGACTTTTCCGTGTAGTTTGCCAACAGTATTTTTCCGGTCAAGTGCTCATTGTTGGCATAACAAAATTTTTCGGTAGCTAGCATCGGCACAACCGGAGATGCCCATTGACGCCATTCTTGCGGGGTGGTGATGCCTTTGCTGTCCATAAATGCATCGAGTATGCCCACAAATGCCGAGCCTTGTCCCGGATAGTCTTGTATGTCAAGTAGTTGGTATCCGCCAAGTCCGCGTGTGCGCATATCCAACTCTATTTCTGCCTTGTATAGTTGTACCGACCACAAGCCTGATGCTTTGTGAAAATCCTCGGCTTGATGCAACATTCCGGCATCCTTCAGCCGTTGTTTAAACACTTCAAAATTGTACGGACGAAGCACGCTGCCGTTGTATTTTGCCATTTCAGCATAGTCAGGATATGTTTGATATTGTCCTGTTTCATGGCTGATAATCGGCATACTGCATCCGGCTATACCTTGCTCGAGTGTCATCGTGCTGTTAGGACTGAAGTGATTGATGATACCTCCGTCGTATGCATCGCAAAATGAGAACGACCCGCGTGTGTGGGTGTTGTATTGGCCCCAGGCCTCACCTCCGTTACGGCAGGTGGTGAAGTAGTCCATAGCCGGATTTGCTCCCTTGTAGCCGAGATAGTAGTTCGACCCAAATGTGTAGAGTATCTTCGAATTTATTTTGCGGAAATCGGTCACAAACTGCTCCATTTCCTCGATGCTGCCCCACAACTCATTGCCAAGTGCCATCATCACAAACGATGGATGGTGCGAATATTCGCGTATGATGTGCTCGCCTTCGGCATGCAAAAAACTCATCAGCTCGGCATTTGATGCGTCAAAGTCGCCCCAAAACGGCAACTCCGGCTGCAAATACACACCCAGCGAGTCGGCGGCGGCAAACGCTGCTTCAGGCGGACACCATGAGTGAAAACGTATATGATTTATGCCATACTCTTTGCATATCGACAGGTAGCGACTCCATTCGGCAACGTCCATAGGCACGTGTGCTGTCTTCGGAAATACACAAGCATCGTGCTTGCCTCGCAAAAAAGTGGTGTGCCCGTTCACGCTGAACTGTGTGCCGCTCGCCTTGAAGTCACATAGACCAAAGCGCTGCTCGCACTCGTCTTTGCCCTTAATCTCGGCTCTTACTGTGTGTAGAGTGGGGTGGAACTCACTCCATCGCTCAAGCTCGCGGCTGTCGTATGCAAGCGCCTTGCTGCCGTCAACATTGAGCGTGCCAACATATTTGCCGTTCACTTGCAGCGATACATTGCAACGTGCCGACGTTGTCACGTAGATAGAGTCGGCATCGGCAGTCAGCGCTGTGATGTGCACCGGATTGACAGCTGTCAACGTGATGTCACCGATTATGCCGTTCCAATTCGTTTGTGTGTCGTCAGTGTAGGCATGCGAGTTTTCTACTATCTGATGCGGCACTGCTGTGCGTGTGTTGTCAACTATGATTGCCAAATGGTGTGTGCCTACTGTCAGCACTCGTGTCAGGTTGAATGTTTGCGAGGTAGAGATATTACTGCTGGTGCCAACCTCAACACCGTCAACATACACACGTGTGGGCTTGGTGCGCTCCAACCGTAGCGTAATCTCTTTGTTTTGCCACGACTTGGGTATCACCACATCGCGGCTATATTCTACTTGTGCTTCGATGGCGCGCACACGCGACAAGTGCGTGGTCTCATGCGGATTTATTGATATGTCGCCAACACCGTTGGTCTCAGTGGTGCCCGGAAGTGTCACCTCGCGGCCTTGCGTGTTATATCGTAGATGCCATTCGCCGGCTAGCGATATGCTTTCACGCAAATTGCCGGCTGTTGCGCTTGTTGCGCCTAATATGACTAGTAATAGTGCAGTGATCTTTTTCATACCGACAAATATAATAATTATGTGTCACATAATCACTATACAAATTTAGCAATTTATGGCATTATTCTGACTTTTACTGTCACTTTTGTCACCGTCTGTCAGTTGTCTCTTCGTTGATTTACAGCGCATTTTATCCTTTTGGCACGGGTTTTGTGCCTTTCTATAGCGAACGCCAAACCTTAGGGCGCGGCTAAATGTTTATCTACGAATTAAAAAACAAAACAATATAAATTATGAACTTTAACAATTTCACCATTAAGTCGCAAGAGGCCATTCAAAAGGCCATCCAAATCACCCGCGACGCAGGTTGCCAAGCTATTGAGCCCGTGCACCTGTTAAAAGGAGTGATGACCGAAGGCGATGCGCTCGTTAAGTTTATCTTCCAAAAAATTGGCGCTAACCTTAATCAACTTGCTCAACAAGTTGACCGCGCTATTGCCGCCGAACCAAAAGTCTCGGGTGGCGAACCTTACCTCAGCCGCACATCTAACGATGTGCTGCAAAAAGCTCTCGACATCGCCAAAGCCGCCGGTGACGAGTATGTCACTGTCGAAGCTTTGCTACAAGCTATCTTCGAAGTTAATTCTCCGGCTTCTACTATCCTCAAAGACAACGGCCTCACTGCTGACGACCTCAAAGCTGCTATCGCTGAGCTGCGTAAAGGCAAAAAAGCTACAGACCAAAGTGCCGAGGATACATACAACGCCCTTTCTAAATACGCTATAAATCTTAACGAACGCGCCCGTGCCGGAAAACTTGACCCGGTTATCGGCCGTGACGACGAAATACGTCGCGTGCTCCAAATCCTCAGCCGACGAACTAAAAACAACCCTATGCTCATCGGCGAACCCGGTACCGGTAAAACTGCCATTGCGGAGGGATTAGCACAACGTATTGTGCGTGGTGATGTGCCCGAAAATCTGCGTACCAAACAGATTTTCTCTCTCGACATGGGCGCTCTTGTTGCCGGAGCTAAGTACAAAGGCGAATTTGAAGAGCGTCTTAAAGCTATCGTTAACGAGGTCACTCAAAGCGATGGCGAAATCATACTTTTCATTGATGAAATACACACCCTCGTAGGTGCCGGTAAAGGCGAAGGCGCTATGGATGCTGCTAACATCCTCAAACCTGCACTTGCCCGTGGTGAACTTCGTTCTATCGGCGCTACCACCCTCGACGAATACCAAAAGTATTTTGAAAAAGATAAAGCCCTCGAACGTCGTTTCCAAAAAGTTATGGTCGACGAGCCTGACGAGGAAAGCGCTATCGCTATACTTCGTGGCTTGAAAGAACGCTACGAAAACCACCACAAAGTTCGTATCCGTGACGAAGCTATCGTGGCTGCCGTGCAACTCTCCGAACGCTACATCACCGACCGTTTCCTCCCCGATAAAGCTATTGACCTTATCGATGAGGCCGCTGCAAAACTCAAACTCGAAATCGACTCTGTGCCTCAGGCTCTCGACGAAATCACTCGCCGTATAGCTCAAAAGGAAATTGAACGCGAAGCTTTGAAACGTGAAGGCGACGACGCAACCGTCAAAGAAATCGAAAAAGAACTCGCTTCGATGCGCGATGAGGAAAAACAGTACGCCGCTAAATGGCATGCCGAAAAAGAACTCATAAACCGCATCCAGCAAAATAAAATCGACATCGAACAACTCAACTTCGACGCTGAACGTGCCGAACGCGAAGGCGACTATGGCAAAGTCGCAGAAATTCGTTACTCGCGCATCAAAGCTAAACAAGACGAGAACGCTGCTATTCAGCAACAGCTCAAAGATATGCAAGGCG